>JBGPIL010000011.1:0-23338 GCA_041484905.1 Nitrospiria bacterium | reverse complement strand
TCACGACGCGCCGGAAAAGCGCGCAGCCTTCCGCCGTGCCCAGATCGCCCAGATGCTGACTGAGTACCGCCTGCGCGCCGACCAAAACCGCCACCGTGTTTTTCAAATGGCCGCCCATTGCAATGATGGGTACCATCGGGGGTGGGGGCGCGGGCGGCGTCGCCGTCCACACCAACGGCACGGGCCACGGCGCATAGCCTCGCGCGCGGCGCAGCACCAACTCCCGGTCTAACACCACCCGGACCACCGAATCATCCACCTGCCGGACAATCGGCCGATCATGGACGAACAAGAGATCGGCGATCCCCTGCAATCGCGTAAGGGCTTCCGTTTCGTTGATGCAGATCGGCTCGTCCGATGCATTGCCGCTGGTCGCCACGACGGGGAAACCGAGTGCCTCCATTAACAGATGATGCAGCGGCGTGGAGGGGAGCATGACACCGAGCAACGGGTTGCGGGGGGCAACGGAGGGAGCAACGGAAATTTTCGAATTTCGAATTTCGAATTTCGAATGAAGTGCTTTGCGGCGAAGCAGCACGATGGGCGCTGCCGATGAACAGAGCAGGCGCGCTTCGAGCGGCGAGACATGACACACGGCCTTGACCGCTTCGAGAGAAGGAAACAGCAATGCAAACGGTTTTTCTTCCCGCCGTTTCCGCTCCCGTAGTCGACGCACCGCCGCCTCGTTGCGGCCATCAACCATCAGATGAAATCCGCCCAGCCCTTTCACGGCGATGATCCGTCCCTCCCTCAAACCATCGGCCGCACCCAGCAGCGCCTCATCCCGTTCGGCCAGCAACCGTCCTGTCTCATCCCACAACGCCAGTTGGGGCCCGCAATCGGGGCAGGCGTTCGGCTGGGCGTGAAACCGCCGGTCATGCGGATCATCATATTCACGCCGGCAGGCCGGACACATGGCAAAGCGGCGCATCACCGTCCTCATCCGATCGTAGGGCAACGATTCAATGATCGTGTAACGCGGGCCGCAGTCGGTGCAATTGATAAAGGGATAGCGAGAGCGCCGGTCGTCGGGATCGAAGAGTTCTCTCCGGCAGGCGTCACACGTGGCCAGGTCGGGCAAAAGCGGTGCGGTCGGCCCTCTTCCATCCTCGCTCTCCTCGCTGATACGAATTTCAAACCGGTCGTCACCGGCCGGCGTCAGCTGGTCGCGCTCCAGCGTCTGGATCCGGCAATGGGCCGGCCGCTCCCGCACCAATCGTTCGATAAACTCTTCCAGCCGGCCCGGCTCCCCCTCCACTTCGATGAGCACGCCGCCTGGATCGTTGGCCACCCACCCCGCTAGCCCCATCGCCTCGGCCAATCGGTAGGCATACGGACGAAAACCGACTCCTTGCACCGCCCCGCCGATCAAGAGGCGAAGACGACTCCGCACAGCGATCATCCTCTAGGCCTCCACCTCGAGCGCCACCAGCAACAGCTCACTGCCCTCGGCCGGCTCGATATCGAGTGTCGCCCCTTCGAGTGGCGTTCCCTCGCTGGCGAGTTCGAAGGCGGCCGCGAGCGACTCCGCCCCAATCCCGGCGAAGGCGCCGAGCCGAACGGTCACTGTTCTCACGTTTCGCCGGCCATCGGCCGGCAGCCGGCGCTCGGCGAGCCGCACCAGATCGCGCGCAAGAGAGAACTCATGCATGATGCCGGACTCCGTACCACGGCGTGACGGCTGTGGCTTCGATGAGACGCTGTCCGGTTGATCGCATCATCCCTTTGCCCTTCTCAACTTTCCACTATCCACTATTCACTTGCCACTCGTGGTCCGGGGCAAGCCGCTTCCCGCTCCTCGACCGCCACACCCAGCCGCCGCAGCGCCTCCACCACCGCCGCTACCACGAGAGGCAGCGCTGCCGCAACCGGCCCAGACAACTCCAGCCCCACGCCGTCCAACTCGCCAGCCTCGACGCCGATGATTCGAACCTCGGGACAGCGCCCCAACGCCGCGAGGAGCGCGCAGAGATCGGCCAGCCCCACGCCGTGAGATGAACAGGCGCTCCGGCCGGTGGCCACCAACTGCTCAAGCCCCAATTGCCCCATATCCCCCATCCCATAAACGGTGCCGGGCGTCTGGCCGCCACGGACGGCATCGACCACGATCAGATGGTCGACGCCCTCCAACTCCGCCATCACGCGCGCCATGGGGGCGGCGCTGTCGATCAACCGCACCATCGGCGGCAGTGCATACCGTCGGCTCAGCTCATCGAGCGCGCGCGCGCCGACGCCGTCGTCCCGCATGACGGTATTCCCCAGCCCCAAGACGGCAATAGACGGCATCGTCTTTGCACTCGCGTTAAATCAAGGGCAGCGGCTTCGGGTGTTTGAGGCCCTTTCCGCTGCCGACGGTCAACACCGGGCAGGACGCCAGCCGGACGACACGCTCGGCCACGCTGCCCAGGACCACATGTTCAAGACCCGTCCGGCCGTGCGTCCCCATTACGATCAGATCCGCCTTCCGCTTCCGGGCCTCCTCGACGATTTCGTACGACGGCCGGCCCTGAAGCAGCACCGCCTGTGCGATCACACCCTTCCGGCCCAACGCTTTCTGCTGCTGTGTGAGCAGCCGGTCGCCGATCGCCTTGAGCGCCGTGTAATGATCAACCACCCACATCGACTCATTGATGTCGTAGGTAAAGGGCTCGATCACATGCACCAACACGATCCTGGCTTTGAATCGACGGGCGAGCATCACCGCATAGTCGGCCGCCCGACGGGAAAAATCGGTAAAATCGACCGGTACCACAATCCGCTTGATCATCTTCATCAACACGTTCCTCCCGGCTCACGCTGTGATCGTCTCCCCGCCAGAGCCGATCTGCAGGGTGAGAAAATGAGTGGCGCACGAAATGCAGGGGTCGTAATTCCGGATCGCCTGCTCGCACCGCCTCGTCAGCGCCTCTTTCGACAGACGCACATGCTGCTGCACGAAGCGGCGCAGATCCGTTTCGATCATTCTTTGATTCTGGGACGTCGGCGGGACGATGGCGGCCTCGCGGATCAGGCCGTCGGCGTCGATCCGATACCGGTGATACAGAATGCCTCTCGGCGCCTCGGTGCAGGCCGCGCCGGTCGCCTCGCGGGGCCGGACGTCCAACGCCGGCACCGGCGGCGCCTCATAGCCGGCGATCAAGCGGAGCGCCTCGTCGCAGGCATAGACCATCTCGACGCTTCTGACGATGATGCTCCGGAAAGGATTCCGGCAGGTGGACGAGAGGCCGGCCGAGCGTGCCGCCTCCTGCGCCAGCGGCGACAACCGGTCGAAATTCAGATTGTAGCGGGCTAAAGGCCCGACGAAATAGGCGTCCCCGTCCTGACGCCCCCGCAGCCGGGCGTGCAGCGCGTTCGAATAAGGCACCTGCTCCTCGATCACCGTCTCCTCGAACGCGTCGATGTCGATGTCGAGTCCCCGGTTCGACACCAGGCGGCCTTCATTGAAGGGATACTCCTCCGGATGGCGTAACGAGACGAATTCATACTCCTGTTCGAAATCGGGAAAGGGAAAGGCGGCCACCCATCGAACCGTCTCCAGCGCGGCGTCGCGCGCCCACCGTAACCGCTCGGCCAGTGGTTTTAACTCTTCTTTCGATGGCACTCGATAGAAGCCGCCAACCCGCACGTTGATCGGATGGATCGCCCGGCCGCCGAGCAGCGTGATGAGCGCATTGGCCGTCTTCTTGAGCTGGAGGCCGCGCTCGACCGTCTCCCGGTGGTCTTTGGCCATGTCGATCGCGCTCTCGTAGCCGAGAAAATCGGGCGCGTGCAACAGGTAGACGTGCAGCGCGTGACTTTCGAGCCATTCACCGCAGTAGAGCAGACGGCGCAGGGCGCGCAGTGGGCCGGTGACTTGCACACCGAAGGCCCGCTCGATCGCGTGGACGGCGCTCATCTGATAGGCGACGGGGCAGATACCGCAAATGCGCGACGTGATATCGGGCGCTTCGGAGAACTGGCGGCCCCGCAGCAGCGACTCGAACAACCGTGGTGGATCATAGAGTTTCAGTTGCACCTTCTCCACGCGATCATCCTTCATCGTGATATAAAGCGCCCCTTCGCCCTCGACACGCGCTAAGGCGTCTATTTTAATCGTCTTGTCGGTCATCTGTTGCTCTTACCCCTCACGCCTGACGCCTCACGTGTCTTTCACTTTCCACGCGGAACGCATCCGCAGAGGCATTGAAGCTGCGAAACGCTCTGACCAGTTCATCGTCCGTCACATCCAGTTTCTCCCACTGCTCGCTCAACGACGCCGTGTTGGGCGTTTCCATCGGGCCGAAGCAGCCGTAGCAGCCGCGTGCGTAGGCCGGGCAGAGGGCGCCGCAGCCCGCGTGGGTGACCGGGCCGAGACAGGGTGTCCCCTTTGCCACCATCACGCAGACCGCGCCGCGCCGCTTGCACTCCATGCAGACGCTGTGGGATGGCGTCTGGGGGTGGCGGCCGTGCAGAAAGGCGGTGATCACCTCCAGCAGCTGGCGCTTGTCGATCGGGCAGCCGCGCAATTCAAAATCGACCTTCACGTGTGCCGCGATCGGCGTCGAGGTGGCCAGCGTGCTGATGTAGTCGGGGGTGGCATAGACAATAGAGACAAATTCTTTGATTTCTTTGCCGTTGCGCAGCGCCTGGATGCCGCCGGCGGTGGCGCAGGCGCCGATTGTCACCAGATGCTTCGACAGCCGGCGGACGCGGCGGATGCGCTCGGCATCCTCCGGCGTGCTGATCGAGCCTTCGACCAGCGACAAATCATAGGGGCCTTTCACGACAGCCCGGGAGGCTTCGAGAAAATGGGCAATCTCGACGCGCCCGGTCAGGGCGAGCAATTCGTCCTCGCAATCGAGCAGGCTCAATTGACAACCGTCGCAGGAGGCGAACTTCCAGACGGCCAGTTTGGGTTTGGGCGCCCGCGCCATTTTCAAGCCGTTTCCTTTACGCCTTCACTATTCACTTTCCACTCTCCACTGCCTTTAAAGCTCCCGAATGTCGAACCAGCGGCTGATCCGGTCGTACCGCAGCACCGGCCCATCCTTGCAAATGAACATGGGCCCGTACTGGCAATGGCCGCAGAAGCCGACCGCGCACTTCATGTTCCGCTCCAGAGAGAGATAGATCCGGTCCGCCGCAACCCCTTTATCGAGCAATTCCCTGACGGCCGATCGCATCATCACCTCCGGACCGCACATCATGACGATGCTGCGCGCGGGATCAAGCCGCACCTCGCGGAAGAGACTCGTCACAACCCCGACGGCGTGTTTCCACCGCCGGTCGGGGCGATCGGCGCTCAGATAGACGTTCGTGTTCGGCGCCGCCTGCCAGGCTCTGAACCGCTCCCGGTAGAGGAGATCCCTGGGCGTTTTAATCCCGTGGAAGATGTTCAACTCGCCGTAGGCCTCCCGCCGCATCATGATATAATTAATCGCCGCCACCACCGGCGCGCAGCCCAGGCCGCCGGTCACGATCACGACATCCCGCCCGCGCGCCTCATCCAACGGCCACCAGCTGCCGTACGGCCCCCGCACTCCCACAACATCACCCCGATCGAGCTCGCAGAGCCGATGGCTCACCGCGCCCACCGCGCGGATGGTGTGATCCAGCAAATCCGGATCGACCGGATCGGAGACGATGGAGATCGGCACCTCGCCGACGCCGAAGTCGTAGACCATATTAAACTGGCCCGGCCGGAATTGAAAGCGACGGCGGAGCGCCTGATCCTGCAGCCGTAACCGCAGCGTCCAGATCTGCGGCGCCTCCCGCCGTTTCTCCACCACTTCCGCCGCCATGGGCGTTGATTCCGTTCGCATAGAACGCTCACTCACCTCGGGGGCGAGAATCCGGCTCTCCCCCCGATCCCCCCATCGGATGTACGCATCCAGTTACCCCATCGCCGTACGCATCGCCACTCGTGCCTTATCACTTGTCCTTCTTCACTTCCACTTTCCACTATCCACTATTCACTTTCCACTGTCCTTGATCGCCTTCACTTCCTCCGTCAGATCAATCCCCACCGGGCACCAGGTGATGCACCGGCCGCAGCCGACGCACCCGGAGCTGCCGAACTGATCGTGCCAGGTCGCCAGCTTGTGGGTCAGCCACTGCCGGTAACGGGCCTTGGGCGAGGGACGCACGCTCCCGCCGTGGATGTAGGAAAAATCGATCGTAAAGCAGGAGTCCCACTTTTGCCATCGCTCGGCATGCTCGCCCGACAGATCGGTCACCTCCTCGACCGTCGTGCAGAAACAGGTCGGGCAGACCATCGTGCAGTTGCCGCAGGTCAGGCAGCGCGCGGCCACGTCATCCCATCGGGGATGTTCGTAGTTCTGATAGAGCAGTTCCTTAAGGCCCGCCGTTTCCATCGTTCGACCCATCTGATCGGCCGTCTTGGCCACGATCCGGTCGGCGGTCTCCGTTTCGGCGCCCTCAGCCGGTCGAGACTCAACTTCCCGGAGCAATGCACTCCCTTCGGCGCTGCCTTCTTCCACGACGAAATAGTGGCGCCCTCCCTCCAGCACCTCGGTCAGGGCCAGATCGAATCCCGCCGTCGCCTTCGGTCCCGCCTGCATCGAGACGCAGAAGCAGGTGTTGCCCGCCTGTCCGCAATTGACCGCCACGATAAAGAGATTCTTCCGGCGGGATTGATAGGAGGCATCGACATGGGCGCCTTCCAAGAAGACCTTGTCCTGCATCGCCATGGCGTGCAGTTCGCAGGCGCGCGCGCCGATGAAGGCAAATTTTGGCGCGTCCTTCTCTTCTTCGGAAATGAAACGAACGGCGCTCCCCTCCCGCTCGGCCTGCCAGAGCCGCCGGGCCGGCGGGTGCAAGAACCGTTTCCACGAATGGGGGCCGACGACATAACCGAACAGCGCCTGATCGTCCCGCCGCTTCAGGCGATAGACGCCCGCTTCCTGCTCGTCCGTCCAGCCGACGGGCAGGTCGGCAGTCGTCCGAATCTCATCATAGATGATCGCGCCGTCCCGGACGGTCGGGCCGACCGGCCGGTAACCCCGGCGCCTCAGCGCCGTCAACAACTGATCGAGCGCCGGGCGATCAATGACCTTCATGATTTCGCCCGCTCCTGGCCGCCGCCCGGCCCCTTCACCCCCGGCCCTTTCACCCCAGGCCTGTTTATCAACGACGCTCCCGGAGGCGCCGTGATAATTTGTACGTCAATCCTTGGCGTGATGGCGATCGAGTTGTGCACCGTGCAGCCCTCCAGCACCTTTTGCATGCGTTCCCGCATCGCCGGCTCCAGTTGATCCGCCACAGATGGCGGGAGATGGACCTGGGCCGTCAGGCTGCCGACGCGATGGGGTTTCTCCGCATAGTCCCATGCCATCGTCACCCGCAGGCCATCGGCGGGCAGGTGATGGCGCTGGCAGAACCGCGCGGCAAAATGGCCGATGCAGCTCCCCAGCGAGGCTACGAGCAGTTCCACCGGCGTCATGCCTTGATCTTCTCCCCCTTCATCCGCCGGTTGATCGACCAGCAACCGATGGCCCCTGACGTCGACGGCCAGTTGAGCCTGCTTGAGCCAGGTGACCGTCATCGATTCCATCAGCACACCTCCAGCAACCGCACCGCCCATTCCGGGTCTGTTGATCCATCCACCGCCAGGAGGATGTTCATCACAGTGCGACGCCTTGTGGAGACACGCCCCTGCGCCCGAACCACCACCATTTTTCAGCCTCCACCGCCGCATAGAACAACAGGGCCGTCAGCAGGCAGAGGAGCAGCTCCGGCGCCGTCAGGGCTGTCGTGTGAAAAATCGCCTGCAGCGCCGGACCATACGTAATGGCCACCTGCAGGATCAGCGTCAGCATGACGGCCCCGACCAGTTGAGGATTGGAGAGCCATCCGATCCTCCAGAGCGGGTCGCGCTCCGAGCGGATGGCCAGCACATTGGCCATTTGTAGCACGGTCAATGCGAAAAAGGCCATCGTCCGGGCGTGAACCAGATCCCTCGTCGAGAGCGTCCAGGCAAAGAGGCCGATGGTCAACAAGCCCATCAGTGCACCCACCCAGACCACATGAAGCCCCAACCCGCCGGCAAAGAGACTTTCCTCCGGAGGCCGGGGCGGCCGCTGCATGAGATTCCGCTCGGCAGGCTCCACGCCGAGGGCGAGCGCCGGCAGGCTGTCCGTCACCAGATTGATCCACAAAATCTGGATCGGCAGGAACGGCAACGGCAGGCCGAAGAGGATGGCGAACAGCACCGTCAGGATCTCGCCGCTGTTGGTGGCCAGCATGTAGCGGGTGAATTTGCGGATATTGTCGTAGATCCTCCGTCCGCCCTCGACGGCCGAAACGATGGTGGCAAAATTGTCGTCGAGCAGGACCATATCGGCCGCTTCGCGGGCCACATCCGTGCCGCTCTTGCCCATCGCCACACCGATGTCGGCCATCCGCAGCGCCGGCGCATCGTTCACACCATCCCCGGTCATCGCCACAATCTCCCCCCGGCTCTTCAGCGCCTGGACGATCTTCACCTTCTGCTCCGGGGAGACGCGGGCATAGACCGACACCGTGCCGCAACGGGCGGTCAGTTCTTCGAGGCTCATCGCCTCAAGTTCGTCGCCCGTCAGCACGGAACGACCCGGCTCGTGGATACCCAGATTGGCGGCAATCGCCTCCGCCGTCACCCGGTGGTCACCGGTGATCATCACCGGCCGGATCCCGGCTGCGCGGCAGAGGGCCACCGCCGCTTTCGCTTCGGGCCTCGGCGGATCGATCATGCCGACGAGACCGAGGAAGCACAGCTCCCGCTCGACGGCCGGCAACGACTCGGCGGACGGCGCGGCGGACAATCGCCGCGTGGCGCAGGCGAGAATGCGGACGCCGTCCGAGGCCAACGCCTGGTTCATCTTCAGCAGCGCTTCACGCCGCTCGGGCGTCAGCGGGATTTCCCGGTTGCCGTCGGCGATGATCGTTGAGCCGGACAGCACCGCTTCGATACTGCCCTTGGTAAAAACCACCACGCGGCCCTGAGGGTCCCGGTGAATGGTCGTCATCAGCTTGCGCTGCGAATCGAAGGGGATCTCGTCCACGCGCGGATGGGTCTGCTCAAGGCGCTCTTTCCAGAGGCCGGCCTTGGCAGCGGCCGTGAGCAGCGCGCCCTCGGTTGGATCGCCGAAAATGCGCCACTCCCCCTCCTGCTCCTGCAAACGGGCGTTGGTGCAGAGCGCGGCGGCCCGCAGCAGCGCAAGCAGGGCCGGCTCCGATGCGGGATTGCACTGGTGGCCGTTCTCATAGAAGGCCCCGGCCGGGGCGTAGCCGTCCCCTGTGATCTCGATCAGCCGGCCATCGATTGCAACGATCTCCGCCGACATCAGGTTTTGGGTCAGCGTGCCGGTCTTGTCCGAGCAGATGGTCGTGACGGAGCCGAGCGTCTCGACGGCCGGCAGCTTGCGGATCAGCGCCTGCCGCCTGACCATGCTGTGCGCGCCGAGCGCCAGCACGATCGTCACCACGGCGGGAAGCCCTTCCGGGATCGCCGCGACGGCCAGGCTGATCGCCGTCAGCAGCATGACGTTCAGCGGCTCGCCCCGCAGCAGACCGGCCAGAAAGATCACCGCCGTGATCGCCAGCGCCGCGCCCGCCAGCCATCGGCCGAGCGAGGCCAGCCGGCGCTGTAGCGGGGTGGTCTGCACCTCGACAGTCTGGAGGAGATGGGCGATCTTCCCCAGTTCGCCCCTCATCCCCGTCTCAGTCACAACCGCCAGCCCGTGACCGGTCAACACGGTCGTGCCCATAAAAACGAGATTGAGGCGATCGCCCAACGCCACCTCGTCGCCGGGCAAGGAGCGGGTTTCCTTGACCACGGGAACCGCCTCGCCGGTCAGTTGCGATTCATTGACCTGGATCCGGACGGCCTCGATGAGCCGGCCGTCGGCCGGCACCCGCCGCCCCTCCTCAAGCGCAATGACATCGCCCGGCACGAGATCGCGCGACGGAACCTGCCGCCACTGCCCGTCGCGCCGGACGACGACCTGCGGCTGTTCGAGTTGCCTCAGCGCCGCCAGAGCCCGCTCGGCCCGGTACTCCTGGCTGAATCCCAACGCCGCGTTGAGCCCGACGATCGCCAGGATCATCGCCATGTCGGTGACGTCGCCCATCCACCAGGCGATCACCGCGGCCGCCAGCAGGATCAGGATCATCAGATCGGTCACCTGCCGGGCGAAGATCAACCACGGCCCCCGCCTCGCTTCTTCCGTGAGCAGATTCGGGCCGTGCGCGGCCAGCCGATCCCTCGCGTCCGCCTCGCTCAGGCCGGCGCACGAGCTCTCCAGTCGAGCCAGCGCCTCGTCCACGCCAAGCCGGTGCCACCGCACCTTCCCGCGCAATGTTATCCCTTCGTTCTCAACCACCATTTCCTCGCCTCTTCCAGAACCAGCATCCCCGCGGCAAAGGGCAGAACAAACAGCCAGACATCCCAACCAATCGGCGCGGTGTTGAAGAGCCGCTGCCCCCAGCCGGAATAATCGATCCAGAGAATCAGCGCCAGCTCGATCGCAATGCCCCAGACCAGCAACCGGTTGCTGAACCCTCCGAAGGCAAAGACCGAATCCCGCTCGCTCCGGCAGAGAAAGAGGTTGACCACCTGCATGACGATGATCGCGCTCAAACAAGCGGTCGTCGCCTGAAGATAGAGCGGATGGTTCCACGTCAGTTCCTGGCCGTACCGCCACCCGCCGGACCTGAGCGCGTAGAAGAATGCGGCCATCGCCGCGGTGGCCTCCATAACGCCGAGAAAGAGGTAGGCCCGCAAAAGAAGGGGCCAGCTTAACAACCGTGCCGTTTGAGAGCGAGGCGGTCTCTGCATGACCTGCGCGACCGGCCTCTCAGCACCCAGCGCAAGAGCCGGGAGGGTGTCGGTACCAAGATCGATCGCCAGAATTTGAATCACGGTGAGGGGCAGAGGAATCCGAAAAAGGGCAAAAGCCAGATAGGGCACCAGCTCAGCGATATTATGGGTCAGGATGTAAGTCAGAAATTTTCTGATATTGTCATAGACAGCCCGTCCTTCTTCAACGGCGGCGATAATGCTCGCGAAGTTATCATCCATCAGGATCATGTCTGACGCTTCCCTGGCCACATCGGTGCCCGTGATCCCCATGGCGATCCCGATGTCGGCGTGCTTGAGGGCCGGCGCGTCATTCACGCCGTCTCCGGTCACCGCGACGATCTCTTTCTTGCGCTTCAGCGCGCTGACAATCCGCATCTTCTGATCGGCGGCGACCCGGGCGAAGAGAATCTCCGGCGCATCCAGCGCCAATTGGAGCTGGGCGTCCGATAACCGACGGAGCTCCTCGCCCACGATGATGACCGTCGACTCGGAGGTGACCAGGCCGATTTCCCTGGCAATCGCGTGGGCCGTGTGCGGATGATCCCCCGTGATCATGATCACCCGGATGCCGGCTGCTTTGCACTTCTGGATCGCGTCGGGCACCTCCGGCCGTGGCGGATCCTCCAATCCGACCAACCCCAGCAGCGTCATCTCCTCTTCCAAGTGAAGGCGATCGTACGGCTCGGAAAGGGGCCGATAGGCGAAGGCCAGAATTCTCAGCCCTTCGTTGGCCATCTGTTCCTCCATTTGCAGAAATGTCCGCGTCACCTCCGAAGTCATCGGCTGCACCTCCGCGCCCTGCCGAACCGTTCGACACAGCGGCAATACCGATTCGAGCGCGCCCTTGGTGTAGAGGATCGGCCCGGCGGGCGCTTGCTGGAGGGTGGAGAGCCGTTTACGATCGGAATCAAATGGAATCTCATCGATTCGGGAGGAGGCTCCCGCGTCCGGCAGCGCCGTCCGTGCCATGCGCACCAAGGCGACCTCCATCGGATCGCCGACCAGCTCTTCGTGCCCCTCCCGCTCGGTCGCCTTGAGATCGTGGCAGTAGAGCGCCGTTTCGAAAAAGGGACGGGAGGCCGGCCGGCCGGCCGGATCGCGACCCACCGTCTCGGGGCTGAAGAGACGCTCGTGAAGAAAGAGTCGTTTCACCGCCATCAGATTTTGGGTCAAGGTGCCCGTTTTATCCGTACAGATCACCGTCGCCGAGCCAAGCGTCTCCACCGATGGGAGATGGCGGATCAGGGCGTTGCGCTTCGCCATTCGTTGAGAGCCCATCGCCAAGGCCAGCGTGACCGTGGGCAGCAACCCTTCGGGAACAAGAGCCACGATGATGCCGATGGCAAAAATAAAATTTTGCCAGAACATGAGACCCAGCAGTTGCCCGATCAAGAAAAAAACCGCCCCCAGACCGATCGCTTGGAACGCGATCGTGCGACTCAAGTGAATAATCTCTTTTTGAAGGGGAGAAAGCATCTCTCCGACGGTCTGGGTGAGATGGGCGATTTTCCCGAACTCGGTCTGCATCCCCGTGGCAAAGACCAGCGCCTTCGCTTCGCCGGAGACCATGGCGGTACCCGCCAGGAGAATATTCTTACTCTGGATCAGTTCCTCCGCTTCACTGGCGTGAATATCCCTGGCCTTCGGGAGCGATTCGCCGGTGATGGTGGCGGCGTTGATCCGAACGCCGAACGCCTGAATCAACCGGCAATCGGCGGGGATCGAATCCCCCCCCTCCAAATCAATGAGATCTCCGGGCACCAGCTCCACGGCGGGGAGTTGCACCAGCTTGCCGTTTCGGAGCACCTTGACCTGATGGGGCAGAAGTTTCCGAAGGGCCGCAATCGCCTGCTCCGCCCGATACTCCTGCCAGAACGAGAAGAGTCCATTGATGAGGATGACGCCAAGAATGGCGACGCCCAGCGTCGCCATGCCTTTGCCGGGATCGTTCCACGCAGCGACAAAAGCCAACCCCGCGGCCACCCAGAGGATCAGGGCAAAAAAGTGGGAGAAGCTTTTCAAAAACCGGAGCAGGAGCGGTTCACCCCGGATCCGCTCCACCCGGTTTGGGCCGAACTCCAGGAGGCGACGCCGGGCCTCGGCGCCGGATAAGCCCGAAGGGCCGCTCTGAAGACTGGCGAGCGCGTCTTCAACGCTCAAACGGTGAATCTTCATCAACACCAGCCTCGATCAACTGTCGCCGGGCAGTCAATCCCCGCCCTGGCAATCGCCACCCACGGCAACCGCGTTAGGCCGGCTTGCTTTGCTCCGCCACCGCCCGGGCCGCCCGTTCGACCGCAGCCTGGTCGCCCAGATAGAAATGGCGGGCCGGCGTCAGGTCGTCTTTGAGCTCATACACGAGCGGAATGCCGGTCGGAATGTTCAACTCCGCGATCTCCGTATCGGAGATCCGGTCGAGGTGCTTGACCAGCGCGCGCAGGCTGTTGCCGTGCGCCGCGATAATCACGCGCCGGTTCTGTGTGATTGCGGGCGCGATGACCTCATTCCAGTAGGGCAGCACTCGCGCCACGGTGTCTTTGAGACTCTCCGTCAGCGGCAGCTCGTTCGAACGCAGGCTCGCATACCGGGGATCGCGGCCGGGGGCTTGCTCGTCATCGGGAGCAAGCGCGGGTGGCCGGACATCATAACTGCGCCGCCAGATCTTCACCTGCGCTTCGCCGTGACGTTGGGTGGTCTCGGCCTTGTTCAACCCCTGGAGCGCGCCGTAATGGCGCTCGTTCAACCGCCAGCTCTGATGGACGGGGATCCACATCACATCCATCTCTTCCTGGATGATCCAGAGCGTCTTGATCGCGCGTTTCAGCACGGAGGTAAAGGCCACATCGAAGGTATAGTTCCCCTCGCGCAGCAGCTTCGCCGCCTCAACCGCCTCCTTGACTCCTTTGGCCGAAAGTCCGACGTCGACCCAGCCGGTGAAGCGATTCTCTTTGTTCCACTCGCTTTCGCCGTGGCGGACGAGCACCAGTCGTTTCATTGTGAGGGCCATTGTAGACGGAGGGGAAAAGTGGAGTCAAGGCAACGTGCTGCCCGGCCCGATCGCGTGCGCCGCCCAACAGAGAGCCCGCTACGGTGTTTGGAGTTCCACAGAGGGCGTTTTGAGCGGGATCAGACCGAGCGCCGGCTCGAGACGGTAACCGGTCTGAAGATTGTAGTAAGGAATGGTCACCTCATCGGCGTTGAATTGAAAGTTCAACGAGGCTTCCCCGCTCGCCGACACGGTGATCGCTTGGGCCTGCACGTTCATATACGGATGCCAGGCGATGACGTCATAGGTGCCCGGAGGAAGATCCGGAATTGAAAAACGCCCATCCGGCCCGGTCACGGCAAAATAGGGATTCCCGACCGCCATGCCCCACGACTGCATGAAATCATGGACGCCGCATTGGGTCCGGAAGATATAGTGGTCTTTCCGCAGTTGGATCTCCTTGACGGCCTGCTCCTTCGGCAGCATCGGCTTGTTGAACATGGCGAACGTGTAGTGGTCCTTGAGCGTGTAACCCTGGATGTCGTGCACCACCGCATCCTTGTTCACAATGGTGACCGGCTGATGGTTCCGAACCGGCGTCACGAACGGGGCGATCCGGCAGTTTTCCAATTCGATCCTGGGCGTATAATCGAACCGCTTCCCCTTCTGGACGCCGACGACGGCCACGACGACGTCCTGAAACCCGCCGTCTCCAGACACGTGAAACTCCGTGAGGAGCCGGTTGCCTTTGCCGTCGGAGATGCGCGTGCAAAAGTCGATGTTCGGCGAGAAGACCATATGAAAAATTCTGGTGGGCGGCGGAGCGCCGTTCAACAACACCCGGCCCTTCACCGTGCCGCCGCCGGTCACGGTCGCCTCTTCGTAGGCAAAACCCTGCGAGGCCGGCCCCAATAGATACAGCCACGCGCCCAGCAGTGCTCCAATAACGGCACAGCGACGACCCCACACCGCCGGGATCCTCTTATTTCGGCGTGCAATAGGGCGGCTCACATTCCCCTCCATGCAGGTGCTCGTGCTCTTTGGCTTCCGGCCCGATCCGAAACCTTTCCTGACTCTCATAACTCGGCCGGACGACCGTCTTGGCATCGAACGCAAAGTCCACCGTGGCGGTTTCACCGGGTCGAATGGTGATCGTCTGCTCGATTGGTTTCAGATGGGGATGCCAGGCCAGGACTTTATAGGTGCCCGGCGGCAGGGCGTCAATGGTAAAGCGGCCGTCCCGTTTGGTGCGGGCGTAATAGGGATTGTCCACCATGAAGCCCCAGCTTTGCATGAACTCGTGCATCCCGCAGATCATCTGGGCAATTCGCTTGCCCGGATCGAGATTCAAAATCCCGCCGCGCGGCTGGTCCGAGACCGGCAGGGGGAAATTTAATACAATATTGCCCCGTTCATTTTGAAATATTTGTCCGTTATGGATAATGGGATCTTTGTTCACCACGGAGATCGGCTGGTGGTTTTGCAGAATGGCCACCACCGGATGGGCATGGGTCAGGCGGCCCGTTTCATTGATGATGAATTGCTCGCTCTGCGCGACGTCGGCCGGGTGGAACATGCAATCAACCGCGACGAAGTCGTTTTTAATCGGCGGGAACGGCTTCCCCTGCTCCACCCGCTGCACCGCCACGACGGCGTCCTGCAGCCCCCCCTCCGATCCGACGAGAAACTCCTGCAACAGCACATGCCCCTGGCCGTCTGAAATGCGCTTGCAAAACGGCCCGAAGGGGTAGAGGACCAGGGAGAAGACCCGCGGCTCCGGCACCGGGCCGTTCAACACCACCGTTCCGGTGATGGCGCCGCCGTGGCTCACCGCGATCTCTTGGTACGCAACAGCAGGCGCAGCCTGCCCGATCAGCCCCAGCAGCACCGTTCCCGCCGCGATCGCAGCGATACGCGACGGCCTCTCCCTGCGATAAGACATACGCCACCTCATACGAAATCCGCCTCTATGATGAAGAATGAGACGGGGGCAGAGGGTGTCATACCCCTGCCCCCCTCACGGTTGAACTTATGCGTGAAATGCCCTTACTTCGCCCGCTCCAGCAGGGAGACCGGAACCCCGTCCCCCTCGTTCGGCGCCTGCACGGCACGGGAACCCGGCGCGCCGCCGCCCAGCGGCAGGAGTTTGCGATCACCGGCCGGCAGCACCCGCAGATAACCCCATTCGCCGGCTTGCGCATAGGGCATCCGATGGTTCTGCCAGATATAGTTGCCGGGAAGCGCAAAGGGACCGCCAGCCGACTTGAGGACGAGGGTCAGCTCTTCAGCCGAGCCGAACTCGATCGAGCTCTGCTCATCGGCGCCCACCATGTCCGGTTTGAGGGGGAACTCGTGCCCCTCCAGGCTGAAGACCTGATTTTGCTCGTTGAAGGCGCCGAAGACGTGGATCCTGACCTGGTCGCCCGCATGGGCCAGAATCACCGGCGTCGCGATATCCGACTCCGCCGCCACCGCGCAGGGGGTGTACATCGTCCCCAGCTCGCAGCCGTGCTCCTCGCGCCAGCTCCACGGCTCGCTCCGGTAGTTCACGCCCGTCAATCCGGCAATCTGCTGGATGTAGGGCATGAAGGCCGTCCCGATGATGTTGTCCTCGTCCTGGAAGAAGAGGGAGGCATCCCGGTAGTCGGCCCGGCCACCATTCCCCGGGACCGAACGGTTGATCTGCACGTCCGCCTGCCAGGCGTTCTTGAGGCTCACATCCTCGCCCGTGACCGGATCCCGGTAGATGGAACCCTTCGGGCCGACGATGATCGCGCCGAACAGGCCATCGCGGATATCGTTGATGAAGTTGCCCCAGTCCCACACCAGCACGGCGCCCTCGCCGGTGGCGGGATGCGCATAGAAGGTGTAGGTCCGCGTCTGGCCCGGGCCGATCGTCTGATCCCCAGGATTATTCCCCACGTTCACGCCCTGGGAATCCTTCGGATCAAACGCCAGCATGTCGGTTGAGAAGGAGGCGCGTTCCGCCTTCATTTCGTTCTTCAGGGTGACTTTGATGCAGTCGCCCACATTCACGTGCAGGGTCAACGGCGCCGGCTGGAAGCTGTCCGTCGCCACCTTTGACTTCTCCCCCTCGAGCATGAAGATCTTGCCCTTGGGATTGGCCACCAGCAGCTTGCGGTCGAAATCCACCTCCAGCACATCCGGCGCTTTCGGGTTGAACTTCAAGGCCCGATCGGCCGCGATCACGCTGTAGGCCTTGACCGGCGCATCGGCGGGACAGACCGCCTTGGCCGAAACCGGCACCTCTTCGTGACCCGGCAGTTTCTGCAGGTCTGATGTCTCCTTATCCAACACCCGGAAGAGGCCCCAGCTCCCTTCCGACAAATGGGAGGCGCGGCCGTTGTAGTAGAGATAATCACCCGCCATGCCCATCGGACCGCCGGCTTTGCTCACCAGGTCATACCGCTCCGCAATGCCGACGTGCCAGTTATTGCGCAGGTCGGAATGCTCGGCGTACCGCTCCGTCCGGAACACATGGCCGGCAATCTTCCAGGTGTGGCTCTCGTTCATCATCACGTGCATCAGACGGAAGACCACCGGATCGCCCACATAGGCGCGGAAGAGCAGCGTGCCGGGATCGCCATGGGTCTTGGATGAAAAGACCAGCGACGGATCCGGATTGTGCTTCAACCGCTTGGCGATCGACTCGGCGCGGAAGAAGATCCCGCCGCCGGTGGTGTGCGTGCCGCCGTTGATCACGGAGACCGGCGTGATATCCAGATTGTAGGGCATCTGGAAGAAGAGCGCCTGTCCGGCGTCAATCGCCGCCTGCACGGTCTGTCCCGGCGGATTGCCGGCCGTCACGACCTGCGCCGTGTAGGGCACCGTATCGTGCAGGTACATGACCATCTCCCGGAAGCTGCCGTTCACGCCATAGCCGACCGGTTCGGTGGTATGGATATCCGCGATCGGACCGCTGCGGATCGGCTTGCCGGTGGCCGGGTCGTGATAGGTGGAACCCACCGGCTCGATGATGATCCCGCCGACCGCGCCGTGCGGCCAGGTCGTGCCGCCCAGCGCATGGTCGTGCCAGAAGACCGTGCCGAGGTCGACGTCCACCCAGTAGCGGTAGCGGACATACTCGACCGACGCAATCTCGCCCTTCTTGTGCGCGTGCTTGAGCGGCTCGCTGAAGGCCAGTGTGTATTCGCCCTCCTTCGAGCCCTTCGTGATCTTCCGAATCCACCGCACCTCGGACGTTTTCACCTGCTGCATCCCGATCATGATGTCGGTATTCTCATGATAGGGGGTGGCGCCCTCCGCCATCTTCACCGTGATGGAGGCGGCTCCCGTCCTGGTTTCATCAGCCAGGGCAGAGGTCATCGGTGCGGGAAGTCCTTTGTGCTCCTTCTTGGCCATCTCCGTAAACGGCCGGACCGACTGCTCGTAGGAGAAGCCGGTGATCACGCCGTCGGACGACTGGTTGTCGAACTGCATGAAGTGCGGGTGGATGTTGATCTTCGACATCTGGAAGTTCGTGGTGTTGTTGTCCTCCCACTCGCTCTTCAGAATCACATCCACGCAATCATAGATGTTCCCGCGATAGACCAGCGGCCTGGCCAGATCGCTGTTGGCCCGCACTGCGGCCTCCTCCTCATGCAGGACGTAAATCGTCCCGTGCTGATCGACGACCGCCTTCTCGCCGCCGATCGCCTTGTTCATCGTGATCGGCGTCTCGATGAAGTGGATCGTATATTGCTTGCGGCCCGCATTCTCGGGACAGAGGCTCCACCGTCCCTGCTCGCCCGGCTTGGCCGGCAGCGTGGTCTCCTCACCCGGCGCGCCCAAGCTGCCCGGATCATCACCGACCGCGACGTTCGTCTTGTCGACATGGATCGGCTCGAGCCACGGCGCCGGTCCGTGATGGCGCGCGAACGGCACCCGCTTGCCCAGGTGCGGCTTGAAGTGCGGCCAGGCCAGTTTGCCCGTCTTCTCTTCAAAGAGCAAGGCCGGCCGTTTGCCCGGCATCGGCGAGACATACTTCGGCCACGGGAAGGCGCCCGTCACTTCCGGCTCGCCCACCGCCTTGCTGCCGTCCCACGACCAATCCCACACGGTCGCGTCGTAGGCTTCGATTTGACCCTTTTCATCGGCCGTATGGCCAGGCTGACCGGCCGGCGGCAGCATCATTTTGACCCAGTCTTTGATCGAGATATCGGCCACCGGTTTGGCAAAATCTGTTTTACCGGACGTAATATTCCATTTTTTGTCGTACCAGTCCATCGTCCGGCCGACCAGTTTGTCGGAGGTCACACCCGGCTGCATCCGCCCCTTGCGGTCCGGCAACTCCTGCAACGCCGGCATGATATCGGTGCTGCCCGCCGGATAGCTGCCGCTTTGCAGGGTGTTGTAGACCCGCCAGTAGGACCACATACCGGCAACATAGTGATGGGCCACGTGGCAGTGGAAGAGAAAATCGCCCGCCAGTTGCTGGCAGAGGCCCGAGCCGCACTCGGTGTTTAAATCGAGCGCTTCGGACGGCCCGATGACTTCCACATCGACCCGGTCGCTCGTCGTCCGAATGACGGGATATTTCACCGGCCCGTTGGCGGCTGCCGTGAACAATTCCGCCTCCTTGCTGTCGGCCTTGGGCTGCCTCAACCAGCGGATCGATCCGCCATGCGGATGGTGTGAATGGAACACCTCGCCGCCGCCGTGGACCAGCCGGTATTTGGCCGGATCGCCCATGTAGGAGCGGGGCAGCGGCGTCGGCACATCGCCGAAGGTGTAGGAGCTGTAGGCCATCGATTCGTCTTCAAAGTGAAAATATTTCTCCTGCAGCGCCAGGTTGTTTACGCCGAACGGCTCGCTCCGGTAGTTGATGGCACGCGCCGACGGCCGATAGGCGTCGGTGTTCGGGTCGCGCTGCGGAATCATTTCGCCGTTGCGGTTGAGCGGCCGGAATGATTCGTCACCGATTTCATGATAGAAGATCACAAACTCCCGAAAATCAGGAATATTCGGGTTGGCAATCATGATCTCCCAGCCGCTCTTGGTCTCCTTGCCGGTGATCGCATCGAGATAGGTCGAGCCGACCGGCTCCACAATGAAGGAGCCGATCATCCCGAGGCTGGCCTGCTCCCGGCCGACGTGGCTGTGCATCATATGCACGCCTTCCTGCTCCTCGGGCCGGATGTACCAACTGAAGGTCTGGCCCTTGCCGGGTTTGACGTTCGAGTCGGGGTTGGCCGCCGTCGCCGCCGCGCCGGTCGCTTTGATGATCATGCTGGAGCCGTGGATGTGCAATCCCACATCCTCGCCGTCCAATTGATTGTGCAGCGTGACCACGACGCAATCACCCTGATTGGCCCGGATGTTGAGCGGCTGAATCAGATCGGTCTGAAGGCCTGTTGACACCGCCCCGATGTTATAGCCCTCTTTCTTGCGCGCCTCTTGATTCCGTTTTTCCTCGTCACGGACTTTCTGGATGTTCTCGGACAACACATACATGTAGCCCGGATGGTAATCCTGCCACTGATTCAGCGTGATCTCGACATTGATGGCGGAGATATCAAACTCGCGCACGGGAGCGCTTTTGGGGCACTGGCCGCCGGCCGTGACCGTCTCCGCGACGCCCGTGGGCCCCAAAAAGAAGCTGCGATCCATCTGCTGCGACATGGCCATTTCATTATAGGGGCCCTGCGCGGCATGGGAATCATGCTGGCCGTTGCCGTGGGCGATTTCATCCATCAGTTTCTGCATCGCGTCTTCGACCTTGGTCCGCTGCGCCTCGCGGCCTTCCATGGTGTATTCGCGGTCGAGCTGATTTTTCAATTGCGCATCCCATGACGCCGGCGTGGCGGCATCCGGTGCGGCAACCGTGTCGTGGGCATGCAACTCTTCAGCCCCCGCCGGAGAGACGGCGCCGAGCCCTCCGACCAACAACCCACTGATGATGGCGGCTGCGGGCAACCACAGCAACCCGTTCGATAATTGATCGTTGTGCTTCATGTCGTGCCTCCCTCGATGATTGTCACTTCAATACGGCGGCCATGAGATCATCCACCGTGGCATGGTTGATTCGCGTCTGGTCGTAAATGGTGAGCCGATCCGCCTCCAGCGTGCAATGAACGACACGGGCCCGGTGCCGGTTCATCAGCTCCTGCAGCAATGTCTCGTCCTCCGGCCGGCTGGTCTCCCTGAAATAGATCACCACTTCCGGCTGAAACGCGTGACTTTTTTGAAGGGCAGTCTTCACATCGGCGACCGTTTCGATGGCAAACTGATCCTTTTGCTGTTCCAGAAGACTCATGAGACCCGTCCCGAAGAGTGACCCGGTTGTGATCAGAAGAAGTCTCCGCTTGCTCACGATGCCCTGTCGCTACCATGGATGATAGCCGCAGTGTAATGAAAGAGACGCCTGGCGTCTATTCCACGGATGGTCTATTTTGCCGGAGGAAACGGGTGATGTCCTTCTAGCCCGTTCGGGCTATAAGCGAATGTCGAATGACGAATGGAGGGCAATCGTGAAGCGTCAAGCGTGGGGGCAGAGCGTATGGCGGTGGGGATTATCAAGGGGAGCGGCGCCGCTCCCCTTGATTTGAGCGAGTGCACTACACGAGCGGGTTAACAAAAATTACGCCGACGGGCGGGAACGGCCTGGCGCCGGCGATGACGGCTCGGCAACCAGACCATGCTGATGGGCATAGACCGCCGCCTGGACGCGGCTGTTCATGTGGAGTTTTCTTAAAATGTTTTTCAAATGGATTTTTACGGTGTTTTCGGAGATGGTCAGGTTGGCGCCGATCTCTTTATTGCTCTGTCCCTTGGCCAGCAGCTGGAGAATCTCCGTCTCCCGATCGGTCAGCGGCGCCGGAGCCGGCTCCGCCGGCTGCTCCGCTTTTTTGGCCATGGCGCGAAATTCACCCAGCAGTTTGGAGGCCATCGCGTGGGAGATCACCGGCTCCCCCTTGATCAAGAGATGGATGGATTTGATCAATTGCTCGGGTTCCACGCTCTTGAGCAGATAGCCGTTGGCTCCCGCCTTGACCGCCGCAAAGAGATCCCCGTCTTCATCCGAGACGGTCAGCATGATGATCCGCGTCTCGGGCAGCAGTTCGCGGATCGCCCGGGCGGCCTGAATCCCGTTCCGGTGGGGCATGTTGACGTCCATCAGCACCACATCCGGCCGATGCTGCTTGGCCAGCTGCACCCCTTCATCCCCGTCCTTCCCCTCGCCCACCACCTCCATCCCTTTCTGTTGGCGGAGCAGGCTGATCAACCCCTTCCGAAAGAGGGTGTGATCATCCACCACCAGGATCCGGATCGTGGCCATCGCCGTCAGGCCACCGGGGAAGGGAGCGGAACAGTCAGCCGCATGGACGTCCCCGCACCCGGCTGCGATTCGCAGTGCAGACGACCCCCGAGGGAGGCCACCCGTTCCTGCATGATGTTCAATCCCACGTGCATCGAATCCCGCTCGGCCGCCGCCGGATCAAACCCCTGCCCGTCGTCCCGGATGATCACGTCCAGCGCCAAGGGCGACACGGTCAACGTGACCATGACCGTGCGGGCCTGCGCGTGCTTGCGGACATTGGAAAGCGCTTCCTGAATGATGCGAAACACCGGCACCTGCATCGCCGCCGGCAGCGTTGCCGGATCGCCGCTTATCATGAATTGCGTCCGGATCGCTGTCCGCCGGTCGAATTCCTCCAGGCACCGGCCCAACGCATCCACCAACCCCTCTCCCTCTTTAAACTTCATCCGAAAATCGACCAGCAGCGCCCGCACATCCTCGCAGGTCTCCTTGATAACCTGGCGAATGTGGCCCAGTTCAGCCATCGCCAGACGGGGATCCCCCTCCAACTGTTGCTGGAGCTTCATCGTTTCCAGGTTCAGATACGCCAGCGATTGGGCAATACCATCGTGAATTTCCTGGGCGATCAGCCCCCGCTCCTCCACCACCGCCAGCTCCCGCATCCGGGCGGAGAGCTGGGCATTTTCCACCGCCACACCAATCTGACGCCCCACCAATGCCAGCAGATTCTGGTCAGTATCGGAAAATGCAGACAGCCGCTTCGCATAGAGGGTGAGAATCCCCAGCGTTCGTTCCTGGGACGTCAGTGGAATGCTCACGATGGAGCCGAACTTCTCCTCCCGGCAGGCCGGTCGGGTCAACCGGCGGTCGGTCGTCAGATCCCCGGAGAGGATCAGTTGGCCGGTGCGGGCCGCCTCCCCGCAGAGGCAGTCCCCGATCGGAATCCGCCGTTCCGCGCAGACAAACCCCTCCGAGATGCCTTGATTCGCCATGAGCTTGAGCGAATTCGTCCCGGGATCCAGGACATGAACCGACCCCATGTCGGCGTGGGTGAGCGCCAGCAACTGGGCCAGCGTGGCCTGGAGTGCCTTTTCAAGGCTGCCGGATTGACTGATGGTGGCCGAAAGGCGGTTCAGCGTTTCGACTTGCGTATCACGCTGCTGAACAGTCGCCGCCGGATTGGATGACCCTCGTGCAGGCTTGGGTTCCATCATGGCCTCGCTCGGCCTCG
>JBGPIL010000010.1:0-23892 GCA_041484905.1 Nitrospiria bacterium | reverse complement strand
CGTGCGCTATCGCCCCGCGGCCGCGGTGGTCAACGAGCTGGCGCAGTTCCACCACCGGTGGGGCGCGCGCCGCTTCTGGTTTACCGACGCGCAGTTTTTCACCGGCAAGGAATCCTTCCCGCAATGTATCGAGCTCATGGAGCACATCATCAGTCGGCGACTGGCCATTGAATGGTCCGGCTACATCCGGACCAGCCTGATCAACCCGCAACTGGCCGATCTGATGGTCCGGTCCGGGCTGGGCGATCTGGAAGTGTCGATCACGTCCGGCTCGCAGGCGGTGATTAACTCGCTCCACATGGGCTTCAGCCTGGAAAAATTGTATGACGGCTGCCGCTATTTGAAAGAAGCCGGCTACACGGGCAAGTTGATTCTGAACTACTCACTGAACTCGCCGGGCGATTCGGAGGCGGGGCTGATGGAGAGCGTGGAGTCATATAAAAAAATCGCCGCGATCATGGGGGAGGCACAGGTCTTTCCCATGCTCTTCTTCCTCGGCGTCCAGCCGCATACCGGGTTCGAGCAGCGGCTGCTGGATGAGGGCTATCTCTTCCAGGGCTACAATCCGCTCTCGATGAATCCGCTGGCGATCCGCAAGATGCTCTACAACCCCAAGCCGCTCAGCCATCTGATCGCCAAAGCCTGCATCGCCGCGTGGGACAAGACGGCCTGGCGGGAGGCGACCGACCGGGGCACCTCGGTCGCCCAGCTCTACGCCGACGAGAGCCTCTTCGCCGGTGTCGTCGAGCAATCGGGCAAGGCGGCGCTGATCAATCTGGAGGGGATTTTGAAGGAACGGCTGAAGGGCGAGCCGGCCACGCCGGCCTCCAACCGCTGAAATGACCCCAACGCAGGCCGCTTACGCGGAGCGGCGCACCGCGCTGGACATTTTATACTGCGCGAAACTCTCGCAGACCTCGATCCGATTCCGGCCCGCCTGTTTGGCCCCGTAGAGCGCGAAATCCGCCGCCTGAATCAGGTGGTCCGGCGAGGTTAGCGCCTCGTCTGGAATGCCCGCGATGCCCACGCTGACGGTCACATGCAGCGCCGTCGCCTTGCCCGTAAACGGGTGGCCCGCCACGGTGGTCACCAGCCGGGTGGCGGCCTGTGCGGCCGCGCGCCGGTCGGTCTCCGGCAGGATCGCGGTAAACTCCTCGCCGCCATACCGGGCGACCGTATCGATATCCCGGAAGGTCTTCGTCATCAGCTTGCCGATCTCGCTCAGCACCGCGTCGCCCGTCTGGTGGCCGTAGGTGTCATTGATCACTTTGAAATGGTCGATATCGATCAACAGACAGGTCAGGGGGATCTTGTACCGGTGGCAGCGGTGGAACTCTTTCTGGAGCGCCTCCTGAAACCGGCGGCGGTTGTAGAGGCCGGTCAGCGCATCGGTGATCGCCATCTTCTCGACCTGGTGCAAGAGCTCTTCGAGCTGCTGGTTTTTGTTCCGCAGCTCCTCCTGGATGTTGCGCGTCCGCAGGCAGGCGTAGATGCGGGCGTTCAGCTCCTCCCAGGAGAAGGGCTTGGGCAGATAGTCGTCCGCGCCGGTGTGCAGCCCCATCACCCGGTCGCCCACCTCCCCTTTGACCGTCAGCATAATGACGGGCACTCCCCGCCCCTGCATTTTGATCCAGCGGCAGACCTCGTGACCGTCGATGTCGGGCAGCACTACATCCAAAATGACAATGTCGGGTGATTCGGTGTTGACGAGTTTGAGGCCGCTGACGCCGTCCGGGGCCCACAGCGTCTCGTAGCCCAGGAGTTCCAGGTGCTTTCTGATTTCATCGGCCTGGCTGCGGCTGTCTTCGATCAGCAAAATACGGGCTTTGGCCTTTTTGCGCTTGCTGTTGTGAGACATGGAGAAGACTCCTGTTTACAGACTTAATTGAAGCACAGAACAGCAAGTTGTCAAGAAACGGGGGGAACGGTCAAGGGCAGGCTATCGCGGCCTGATGCTCCGGCGCACCTTGGGCCTCAATTGCGCTGCCTCCGGAACTTGCTGGCCATTCCCAGAGGGATGGCCAGCTTCAGACATCCTCAGGCTTTCCGTCCGCCTGAGGTGGACGGAAACCGCAGCTCTTAAATAGGGACACGTCCCATTTTTAGTCTGTCGGTGGATTATTTTGAGTGGCATTGAGACGTGGACGCCCGCGTGGTCGATGGACGATGTTCCGACCAAGAATGCTACCGAGCTTTTCAGTAAATTCACCCGTGCCTAGCGGTCTTCCTGATCGAGTCTGCTTGCGAATCGCGTTGATCTGCGCTGGTGGCAATTCCTGCATGAGCTTTCTATACGCTTCCATCTCACCTTGATCGAACAGCGCTTCACCCAACACGGGGTCAGCAGCGCCTAAGAGGTGAGCCGCCGCACTGGAATAAGGATATTCTTCTGCACGCGCAGCAAGTCCTGCTCTGATGGGATTTTCTTCGATGTAGCAGCTCACCGCCCAGAGGTATCGCTCCGCTTCAACCACAGAGGAATAGTAGCGGCTCTCCCAAAGTCGGCCCGTTTGCCCATATTTACGATTGAAGGCTTGCGTATAGCACAGCGCGATCCCTTGCATCATCTTCGGTAAATTGCTGGATTGGCCGGGGCGAACAAGCAGATGGGTATGATTGCTCATGAGACAGTAGGCCAAAATTGATACCGATTGCTTCTGCGCATATCGAGCGAGCAACGCAAGATAGTATTGTCGATCAGCGTGATCCAAAAATACCTCACGGCGGTTGTTACCTCGCTGAACAAGATGGTGAGGGTAGGACGGTCCGATGATTCTGGCAAGGCGTGGCATGACGCGTATAGTGTCATGACGAGCAACTACTGTCAAGAAAATGGGACGTGTCCCTATTAATTATTAATTTATTAAAAGCAAAAAGCCCCCTGGACATCAATCCAGGAGGCCTCTTTTCTTACTGCTCTACCCCTTAATCCGCTTTGACTTTTCTAATCCGCCTTTACCCCTTACCCTTTACCCTTCACCCTTACGAACACCCGCTCGTTCCACCACAATTTAAACATTTGTAGCAGGTGCCGTTGCGGACCATGAGGCCGCCGCAGGTGTCACAGGCCGGCGCGTCGCCGAACAAATCCCTGGAGATCGCATGCATCGAGGCGGGCTCGGCCAGTCCGCTACCGCCTCCGATCGGCGGCACGGTTGCGGCCGGCTGCGCGATCGTTGAGGTTTGACCGTTTCCGTTGCCATGGCCGTTCGCGACCAAACCCGCATCCGGCAGGACGCCGACGTCCCGCAACTGATCGACCGGCATGAACTTGAGCGCAAGCCATCGGAACAGATAGTCGATGATCGACTTGGCGATCCGGATCTGCGGATGCTTGGTAAACCCGGACGGCTCGAACCGCATGTGGGCAAACTTGAAGACCAGATCGGCCAGCGGGACACCGTATTGCAACGAGATCGAAATGGCCGTTGCGAAGGCGTCCATCAGGCCGGAGATGGTGCTGCCCTCCTTGGACATGACGATGAAGATTTCGCCCGGCGAGCCGTCCTCATAGATGCCGACGGTGAGATACCCTTCGTGCCCGTCGATGCTGAACTTGTGCGTGATCGCCCGCCGTTCATCGGGCAGCCGCCGGCGCAAGGGGCGGTATTCCACCTGCTTGGCGGCCGGCTCGCTCTCGGTCGTGTTCTGGCTGCCTGTCAGCGGCTGGGACGATTTGGAGCCGTCCCGATAGAGGGCGACCGCTTTGAGCCCCAGTTGCCAGCCTTCGGTGTAAATCTGCTCGATCTCTTCGACGGTCGCCTCGGCGGGCAGATTGACCGTCTTGGAGATGGCGCCGGAGATAAAGGGCTGCACGGCCGCCATCATCCGCAGATGGCCCTTGGGGGCGATAAAGCGCGTGCCGTACCGGCCGCATTTGTTGGCGCAATCGAAGACGGGCAGATGCTCCGATTGGAGTTCCGGCGCCCCTTCCAGGGTCATCCGGCCGCAGATCACGTCACCGGCCTCCCGGATCTGCTCCGAGGAAAAGCCGATGGTTTTGAGAAAGGAGAACCCCGGCGTGGCCAGTTGGGCCCGTGTCACGCCGCAGGCGGCCAGCGAGGCATCGCTGAGCGTGGCCACGGTAAACGCATGATCCAGTTCGAACACCGTCGGCAGCTGGGTTTCGATCTTGGCCAGATCCTCCGCCGCGATCCCCTTGGCCGTCAGCGCTTGGGCGGTGATCCACGGGGCGCCGGCAAGCCGGCCCGTGCCGCAGGCGTAGGCGATCATCCGCTGGATCTGCCCGGCAGTGTAGCCCAGCATGCGCAACGCGCGGTGGACCGATTGATTGACGATCTTGAAGTAGCCGCCGCCGGCCAGCTTTTTGAATTTCACCAGGGCGAAATCGGGCTCGATGCCGGTCGTATCGCAATCCATCAGCAGGCCGATCGTACCGGTCGGCGCGATGACGGTGGTCTGCGAGTTGCGGTAGCCGTACTGCTCGCCCCAGGTCACGGCCGCATCCCAATCCTCACGGGCCGCGGCCAAGAGGTCCGGCGGGCAGACGGCCGGGTTGATGGCGTAGGCGGCCGCGCGGTGCTTGTTCATCACGCGGAGCATCGGGTCATGATTGGCGGCGTAGCCGGTGAAGGCGCCTTTATCTCTGGCGATTTCGGCCGAGGTCCGGTAGGCCGTGCCGCACATGACGGCGGTGATCGCGGCCGCCGTCGAGAAACCGGCCGGGCTGTCATAGGGCAGCCCTTGCACCATCAACAGCGTGCCCAAATTCGCGTAGCCGAGCCCCAGCGGCCGATAATCGTGGCTGTTCCCGGCGATCTGTTCGGTCGGATAGGAGGAAAAATCGACCAGAATTTCCTGCGCGAGGATCGTGATCCGGCAGGCGTGCCGGAAGCCTTCGATGTCGAACCGGCCGGCGTCATCCACAAACTTGACCAGATTAATCGAGGCCAGGTTGCAGGCGGAGTCGTCCAGGAACATGTATTCGCTGCAGGGATTCGACGCGTAGATCCGCTCCGTGTTCGCGCAGGTGTGCCAGTCATTGATCGTCGTGTCGTACTGCAAGCCGGGGTCGGCGCAGTGCCACGCGGCATCGCACAGCTTGCGGTACAGCTCCGCGGCGGGGATCGTTTCCCACGATTTGCCGGTCGTGCGCAGCCGCGTTTGCCAGGTGCCGCCGTTCTGTGCCGCCCGCATGAACTCGTCGGTGACCCGGACGGAGTTGTTGGAGTTCTGGCCGGAGACGGTGCGGTAGGCCTCGCCGTTGAAATCGGCCTCGTAGCCCGCCGCGATCAGCGCCTTGGCTTTGCGCTCCTCGCGCATCTTCCATTCGATGAAGTCGATGATCTCCGGATGGTCGACATCCAGGCAGACCATCTTGGCCGCCCGCCGGGTCGTGCCGCCCGATTTGGTGGAGCCGGCCGCGCGGTCGAAGACCTCCAAAAACGACATGAGCCCGGAGGAGGTGCCGCCGCCGGACAATTTTTCCTGCTTGCCCCGGAGGCGGGAGAAATTCGTGCCGCTGCCGGAGCCGTATTTGAAGATCCGCGCTTCGTGTTTGACCAGATTGTAGATCGACATCAAATCATCATGAATCGACTGGATGAAGCAGGCGGAGGACTGCGGATGCTGGTAGGCGTTGTCGCTCTCGACCACGCGCTGCTGCGCGGGGTCCCAATACCAGTTGCCGCCGCTGCCCAGGATGCCGTATTGATGATAGAGGCCGCAGTTGAACCAGACCGGCGAGTTGAAGGCGGCCCGCTGGGTCAGCAGCATCGACGTCAGTTCGGCTTCAAACGCGTCCGCGTCGTCACACGTGGCAAAATAGCCGCCGAGCGCGTCGCCCGCTTCACGAATGGTGCGGGCCACGCGGGTGATCAGCTGTTTGACGCTGGTCTCGCAGCCGGCGCCCGGAACACCGGCTTTACGCAGGTATTTCGACGCGACGATATCGGTGGCCAGTTGCGACCAGTCCGCGGGCACTTCCACGCGCGGCGCTTCAAAAATCACCTTGCCTTTTTCATCTGCAATGATCGAACGGCGCCCTTCCCAGGCGACCTCCTCGTAGGGATGGCGGCCCGGCATGCTCCAGCGCCGGGCTATCGTCAGTCCCGGGGTCGGCCCTGGCGTCAGCCCCCCCGGCAATCCCCCCGGCAATCCCAATGACGCGCCGTCCGCCGCGTGCGCCTGCCCGGGAACGGACGGCTGGTCTCCTGCCGCCCCCCCTGCAGCCGATAACGCAGTGGATGATCCGGTTGCGCCAAACGCTTCAGGCGGCGTTGCGCTCATTGATTGCCCCCCTTCCGATGTCCATTAAGATGTCCATCATGTCGTGTGTCGTGTGTTGTGTGTAAATCATACGATCGCGCCGGTGTCATGAATACGCCAGCCGGGTTCATGAATGCGTCAGTCGGGCCGCGGCGGCTTCCTGCAGTTGAAGAATGTTGCGCGCCGTGATCATGCCGATCGGGTCGCCGTTCTCCGCCTTAACCACACCGCCCTGCCAGGATTGCTCCGGTTGGTCGGCCGGCTCCACCCACCCCAATCGTTCGCCATCCCGCCAGAAGAGATCCGGACCCACCAGAAAGGCGACCCAGTACCCATCGGAATTGAAGAGGTGGCGGGTATATGTCATGGGTTCCTTTCTACGCCTCTGGATGCATGATGTCAAGGGAAAAGTACAAGATATGGGAGAAACAATTCCCTCCCCTCCCCATATCTTGTTGGTGCCCGGTGAAGAGGCTGTGGACAACTTGGGGGAAGATGTGGAGAACGCCGTATGGAGCGGCCGGCTACGACTGCGTGCGAACCCACAAGGGTTGTTGATCAAGCGCAGAGCGCTGCAGCCGCATGGTGACCACCTTGCTGATGTCGTTGACGATGCCTTCCGCTTCAATCGTGAAAATCTGACTGCTCACCGTGGCAGACGATTTAACGAGGCCGGGCGCCAGTTCGGTCGGGACATCCGCCAGTTGTTCGAACGGTCGTTGTGCCACAATCTGCTCGGCCAGATCAATCGTCATGCGCTCGTCCAACGATGCCAACACAATCGGATCGGCCGTGTTCAGATTGATCTTGATGGGGGCGGCCGACTGCACCGCGCTCAGATGCGGCGCCAATCTGCCATAGATCTCGTCCGTCACCCCCCTGATCAACCGGAGTTCCTCGAGGCTGTCCATCGGCCCGTTGTGCGCGCGATAGGGCGGCGTCAACGATTCATAATAGGAGTTTTCCGCGCCGTCCGGGCGGACGTCGTCATTGTCATCGATCCAGTCCATGACCGCATCGGCGAGCCGGTCGTCGATCTGCAACGACCGCAACAAGCGTTGAAATTGCGGGATGCGCGTGAGGTTCGGGGTGTTTTTCGTGATCAGCGAGTTGATCGGAAAGAACCGCTCCTCGTCGGTGATGGAGACGCGCACCACGCCTCTACCCAGGCGCGTCTCGGCCGGCAGCGCCCACGCCTCCTCCAAATCGTCCGACGGCTTGCTGGACAGCCCATCCGCCAACAGCAGCGCCCGCCCCTCCGCCAACCCCGCCTTGGCCAGATAGAAGGCGGCCGTGGCGTCCCGATAGTTGCCGGCCGCCCGGTGCTCGAGCCGGACCGACCGGTCGAACTCCAGGACCAGCGTCATCAGCAGCGCGACGATCAGCAACGCCAGCACCAGCGCCGAACCCCGGTCTGCCGGTTCGGTCCGCTTTGCCCCCTTGGCTCCCTTTGATGGACGCCGCGATCTTGTTGCCGTGTCGAGGGCTTTGCTATACTGCACGGGTATGGGTCCCCTGTGTTCTTTTTCGCGTCCCCTCTCGCACCATGGCCATCTTACCCGACTGGGCGCCGGCCTCATCCTGATGGCCGTGGCGCTGCTGGCCGGCTGCAGCAAGGGCGGCAATATCACATTGCAGGCGCAGTTCAACTCGACCGAGCCGGCCGCCAGCAACGGCGACACCAACTCCGATGGATGGACCGACGCCAACCTCACCCCAACGGGCTTCGCGATGGCCATCCAGAGCGCCAAACTCACCAACAGCACCACCACGGACACCGCCATGATTTTTGACCAGGGCGCCGATACAACCCAGGCGCTCTTCACGCGCCTCTACAACAGCCCCACCAAGGTCCAGATTCAATCCAAAAGCGACATCCCCAACGGAACCTATGACCAACTGGAACTGCAGGTCGTCTTTTACGAGGCGGCGATTCAGGTCGCGGACAACACCACCACCCATATTCGCCGACTGCGGACCTACTTTCAGGATTCGACCGATGGACTCATCGGGAAAGCGGTCAAAGCGTTCGACCTGCTGATTGGGAACGGGTCGCCCACCGATTTCACCGTCCCCATCTCCGGCGATCCCACCGAAGTCGGTGGCAACGGCCAGGACTTGAACTGGATCAACCCGACCGACGGCAGCATCCGCTGTGATACGCGGGCCAACTGTGAAGTCGCCGGCAATCCTTATCAAGTCCCCACCACGGTGTTTCCCGGCGGGGCCACGGTCACGATCCCTCTGCCGACCATTGTTGTTGATTCCAGCACCGATACGACCTTCGTCATCACACTGACGGCTAAAATTCAAAACCTCTTTTTCTATGATAGCGATGGCAGCGATGGAAACATCGCCCAGTTCAACTATCTGAGCGACATCACGGTGTCAAAAGATGGCAAAATCAAGGCCGCGTGCATACCCTCTGATTGCAGCGGAGCGGTGAAGGCCGCCGATTTTTGGATCGGTCCGCCCAATTTCACGCTGACGGTGGAATCTCAGTAACACTCACAACGGTTTGGGCTGGGCGGTTCCCGCCGCCCCGTTCGGCGCCTCGGGCTTGAGCGACCCGGCCTTCATCTGATACACGGCCACGGTGATGGCGGCGTCGAGCAGGTCGGGCTCGTTGAACCGGCTTTTGATCTCCAGCCGCTTGGTGCGCAACCGCTGGGGCGCCTGCTCCAGACCCGAGAGAAACGCGACGACCTGCGCGAGCGTCACCTGCTCCAGCCGCACTTCCACGGCGACCTCCTCGTAATTTTCAAACGGTAACTCCGGCTGCGGTTTGATCCCGGCCAGATGGGGCTTGCCCACCTTTTCAAGGACGGTCTTTTCCACGAAGGTCGACAGGGAAAAATCGGCGGCCAACGATCGCACATTCTGGTCCACCCGTCCCTTGAGCCGGCCGTACTCCTCCTGCAACCGGGTAAGCTGCTCCAACTCCTTTTGCTTCTGCGGAATCAGCCGGTCCAGCATGGTCATCTTCTGCAGCAGGGGGTCCACCGCGAACATATAGACCAGCAATCCGATCACGATCACCGCCCCCCAGCCGATCACCAGCTGCTCCCGCCAGGAGAGCCGCCGCCACATCTCGCCGACGGTCGTCATCCGGCCCGTCCAGTGGGCGCGGCCGGCGGCGCAAAACTCAGCTCCGCCTTGAAGCGCACGTGCTGCTGATCCGCGCTGTTCCTCGCGTCTTTGATCGTCGCCTGCGTGGCCGATTCCACGTGCCGCAGCAGCTCCTTGACCCGGTCGACCGCTTCAAACGATCCGACCTCGCCTTCGAAGCTGACGTCGTGGCCGGCGATCTGCATCCGGTCCACCCGCAGCTCCGGCAGCGTCTGCAGCTCCTTCGTCAGGCGGTCGAGCACCAGCAACGCGCCGGGCTCTCCTTCGCCGAGAAAAGCGGCGCGCCGGCTCAGTGTCTGCATGGCGCCCCGGGCCTGCTCCAGCTCATTGATCACACCCCGCACGTCCGTGAAGGTCCGGGTAAAGAGCGCCCGCTGCTCCGCTTTGAGCGCCGCGTAGGTCCGCTCTTTCAGATAATAATGGGCGAACAGGTCCGCACCGGCCAGCAAGGCGAGCGCCACCAGCGCCGCGATCACGCCGACGGAGCGGGTGCGGGCCCGGCTGCGCTCCAACGGCGACCTGAATTCAGCCTGGCGGAAATTGAACGATTCTTCCGGCGACCGCAGCGCGGCGCCGATCGCCTGGGCGAAGGGGCGCACCGCGGCCCATCCGGTTCCGGCGCCGGCCCGGTCACCACTTTGGTCCTCACGGGGCCCGGCCGCATCCGGCGGACGAAGCCAGGAGGGGATTTCGTCGATCAATGGCGCGCCGAGCTCCGTGGTCAGCCGGCCGGTCAACCCGGAGCCGTCGGCTTCATCCGCCCGGGCGCCGCAGACCAGCAGCGCGGTGATTTCCGTTCGTTCCTCCAGGGCGAAAAAGTGCACGGCCCGCTTCAGCTCGGCGAGCAATGCGTTGTCCCCATCCGCCGACAGACCGGCCCGTCCGGACAATGTCCGGGCATGGAGCAACCGCCCGCCCTGACAGATGGCCAGCGTGGTCGACGCGTCGCCCAGTTCAATCACGGCGAGTGTGGCCTCCGATAATCCCGCCGTTAATGGGCCAACCGCGGGGACGATCGCACGGGCCAGGCGCGCCAGGGCCGCCGGTCCCACCTCCACCACGGCGGGATCAACACCCGCTTCGGAGGCCAATTCCAGCAGGGCGGTCAGCCGGCTTTTGGGCAGCACCATGGCGAGCACGCGGCTGCCGGTCGGCGTGATCTGCATGGCCGCGGGACTGATCACCACCTGGTCGAGATCAAACGGCAGAAGCGATTCGATCTCAAAGGGCAGCACCTGGCTGATTTTTTGCGGATCTTGAAACGGGACCGTCACGATCCGGCTCGTCGCCTGGTCGCCGGGCAACGAGAGGACAATCTGGTCGGCGTGAAACCAGCCGGCCGCCGCCAGTTCCCGCCACGCCTGCGCGACAGCCGACCGGTAATCGACCCGGTCGGGCGGCGGCAACGGCCGCACCTGCCAGCCGTCCACCCGGGACTGGCGCAGGCCGCTGACGACCCGGACGAGCCGGATGGCGTGCGTGCCCATCTCCACTCCGACGGTGCGGCGCGGCATCAGAACCCCTTGGTCGGAAGTGAGACCAGGGTTCGAAATTCTTCCCTGGGCCCCTCCGCCTTTCCAAACGTGAGCACCATTTCCACCAGATCAGGCAGTTTGTGCAGCTGACTGGCATCCCATACGGTCGTCCATTCGCCTTTCGTGTAGAACCGAAATTGCACATCGGCCAAACCGTCGGCCACCAGCACCCGCTCCAGCCCGCCGCTGAGCAAAAATGGATTTGCCGTCTCCTCCCGCCACAATCGCAAACCGTGCGGGCCTGACTCAACCTGATAGCCCACGGTCGCCAATTCGATGGCCGGCGGTTGCGTCGGATACCAGACGTGCGACCGGCTGGTGAACTGCAACTGACTGACCGATTGGCCTCCCTGCTCCTGCGTCCCGCCAACAAACAGCGTGTCCAACCGGTCCTGGCTCCAATCGGCGGCGGTCAACTCATCGGAGAGACGAGACAGCACCACCCTTGCCGCCTGCGCGGAAGCGCCCTGCGCCGTCGCCCGTTCAATGGCCGACGTGGTCGCCCGAAAGCTGGCAAAGACCGTCGCGGCCACAACCGCCAGCAGCGCCACGGCCAGCAGGAGTTCTAGCAATGTAAAACCCGTTTGGCGCACATCACTCACGTCAGGGCGCCGAGTCTTGTGACTCCGGCACATAGGTCAGCAGCGCCACCTGTTCCTGACGGGCGCCCTCCGGCCAGCTCACCGTCACCGTCACTTCCAGCCACGCGGGCACCAGCGTCGGCTGCATCTCCTGGTTCCAGACATATCCGGGATGCCGCTCGCCGAAATCGCCCGACGACTGCTGACGATCCGCCTCGGTCACCCGGCTGAGCTCTTCCAGTTTCTGCTTCGCCAGCGAGGTGGCCGTGACCAGATGGCGGGCATGCGCCTGCAACGCGATGTCGCGGTTCCGGAGCGTCAGCAACGCGACCAGGGCCACGGCCAAAACGGCCAGCGCAATAACGACTTCCAGCAGCGTAAAACCTGAATGATTCTTCTTCATGTTGTATTCTTGTGCCTTGCATTCGAAAATCGACACTCGTCATGCCACTCCGCTCGCGCTTCGCACTCGCTCAACTCAAGGGGAGATGACTCAGCTCCCCTTGAGAATCCCCATCGCCATACGCCTACCACAGTATTAGAGTATTAGGCCTTCCTTGGTCATCGGCTCTTCATTCGACATTCGCAATTCGACATTCGGCTTTTGATCATGATTGCTTTTCCACATCGCCCATGGACACCGTGACGCGGCCCGTCAGCGGATGGGGCAGCAGCGACAGTTCCCCCTTCGTCTGCATGCCGTCGCGCTGCTCCAGATGGATGATGACGGCGTCCATCCGGCCGATGGGATAGAAATAGAGCGCCGCCTCGCCATCGGTGATTTTCACCTGTTGCGCCGTGACCAGATCGCGAAACCGCACGCCGGCCGGCAGGGCGGCCATTTCGGAAAACGGCACGAAGACCATCGCGCCGTCGACCAGTTGCAGCACCTCCGGCCGGTACCGCTCGGTGCCGATATCGAACTGCAACCGGTAGATCTGACGGGTGACCACCGCGCGTTCGTAGAGGCGTTCGATCGTGGCCGTCACCTGCCGGCCCGCTTTCCGCAGCGCCCCCTCCGTCCAGTGATTGAGCAGCGGATAGCTGATCCCGATGAGCAGCACCATCAGCGCCATGACCACCACAAGTTCGATGAGAGTAAAACCAGTTTGCTGTTTGGAGTCAGGGGGAGACGCTATCTCCCCCTGACAACCCCCATTGATTGTTGGATTCATAGAATACATTTGCCCACGCTCATACGCGTATTTATGTGGCATTGATCTTTTGTAGGTTATTCTTGCCTTGCATTCGAAAATCGACATTCGACAATCGAAAATTTCTTGTTCTCCTTAATCCAAATCCTGGCTGTCGAGATCGAGGCTGGTGCCCTCGCCGCCCGGCTCGCCGTCGGCGCCGTAGGAGAGCAGATCGTAGTCCGGAGTGCGGATGCCGGGGCTGATATAGATATAGGGCCGCTTCCACGGATCGAGCGGCACCTTGGGCAGATAGCCCCCCTTTTTCCAGTTGATCGGCAGCGGTGGCGTGGTCGGTTCGGTCACCAGCGCCACCAACCCCTGCTCCGTCGTTGGATAGATGCCGTTGTCCAGTTTGTACAGTTCGAGCGCGCTTTCGATGTTTTTCATCTGTGCCTTGGCCGCCGTGACTCTGGCCTCATCCGTGCGCCCGACCAGCTTCGGCGCCACCAGGGCGACGAGCAGGGCCAGAATCGTGATGACCACCATCAGCTCGATGAGCGTGAAGCCTGCTTCATGATGTAGAGAACGTCTTTTTTCCATTCGTCACCTGTTATTCGATTTACGCGCCTACCTCACCGTTTGGCTCATGTCAAAAATCGGCAGCAAGACCGACAGGACGATCATCAGGACGATGCCCCCCATGATCAGGATCAGCGCCGGCGTGAGCAGCGAGGTCAGCACACCGACTGTCGTTTCCACCTGATGATCGTAGGCGTCCGAGACCTTCTTGAGCATCTGCGTCAGCTCGCCGCTCCGTTCGCCGACCGCGATCATTTGCACCACAAAACCCGGGAACAGGCCGCTGCGCTGCAGCGGGCCGGCGATGCTTTCGCCCTCCCGGATATTGTTGGCCGCCTCCTCAATCGCCCCTTCCAGCACGACGTTGCCCACCACGCCCTTGACGATCCCCAACGCCCGCAGCAACGGGATACCCGCCGCCAGGAGCGTGCTCAGGGTCAGGGCAAACCGGGAGAGCGCCACCATGCCGGCCAAGCGGCCGAAGACCGGCAGCTTCAGCAGCCACCGGTCGCGCCGCAGCCGGCCGGCCGGCGATGAAAAGGCGCGCTGGGCCCACACGAGTCCCCCGACCAAAAGCAATACCAGCGCCCACCAATAGTTGAGGAGCCACTGGCTGGTTCCCAACAGGATCTGCGTGGGCAGGGGCAGGGCCTGATTGACATCGGCGAAGACCTGGGCGATTTGCGGCATCACGAAGAGGATCAGAAAGAGCAGAATCGACAGACTCGTCGCCAGCAGGACGATCGGATAGGTGACGGCCGCGAGGACGCGGCTCCGCAGACGGGCTTGGTATTCGAGCATCTCGGCCAGCCGCAACAAGATCACCCCCAGCGTGCCGCTCTGCTCGCCGGAGCGGACCATGTTCAGGTACAGCGGGGTAAAGACATCGGAATGGAGACTCAACGCGTCTGCGAGCGACGCCCCTTCTTTGACCCGTTCCCGGACACCAATCCAGATTTTGCGGGCCTGCGGCCGGTCGATCTGTTCGATCAGGGAGGTCAGCCCGTCCATGAGCGGCAGGCCGGCGCCAATCATCGTGCTCAATTGCCGGGTCATGACCGACAACTCGGTCAACGACAGGTGTGCGGCGCGCCGCCAGCGTCCCCAGCGTTCGAGCACGCGCATCCCGGTCTGCCGGTCCGCGTCGGCCGGCTGCCCCGCGCGCGTCCCGCCGTCCAATGCCGGGGCGGGGGCCTCGCTCTCCAGAACATCGGTCGGGAAAATGCCGGTCTTGCGCAATTTGGACCGGGCCAGCCTGGGGCTGTCCGCATCGATGACGCCGCTGACCGCGCGCCCTTCGGGGGTCAGCCCTTTGTATTCGTACACGCTCATTGAGTCAATGGAGATCGATGGGTGGACTCGTCAGAGGAAACGGCCGGGCCGCCGCGTCAGACGACCTGTTGCTGCGTGACCCGCAGCACCTCTTCGGCCGTGGTCACGCCCTGAAGCACCTTCGCCATGCCGTCGAGCCGCAACGTCCGCATGCCGGCCGCCACGGCGGCGTCGCGCAGCGCCCCCGCGTCCGCTTTGGCCATGATCAGCCGGCGGATCTGATCGTCCACCACCAGAATTTCATAGATCGCCACCCGCCCCCGGTACCCGCTCCCCGCGCAGGTCGGGCAGCCCGTGCCTCGGGCCAGCGTGATCGACCGCCCCCCGCCATCTGTGGCGGATGGCCGGCCCAGCTCCAGACGGGCCAGCTCTTCCGGCGCCGGGGTATACGTCTGCCGGCAGGCCGAGCAGATCGTCCGCACCAGCCGCTGGGCCACGATGGCGACCACCGAGGAGGCGACCAAAAACGGTTCGATGCCCATGTCGACCAGCCGCGTCACCGCGCCGGAGGCATCGTTGGTGTGCAGCGTGGAGAAGACCAGGTGACCCGTGAGCGCCGCGTGGATGGAGATTTCCGCGGTTTCCGCATCGCGAATTTCGCCGACCAGAATGACGTCGGGATCCTGCCGCAGAATCGATCGCAGACTGTTGGCAAAGGTCAGGTGAATCTTGGCGTTCATCTGCATCTGGCCGATGCCCTTGAGCTGGTATTCGATCGGGTCCTCGATGGTCAGGATATTCTTGTCCGGCGTGTTGATCTGGCTCAACGCGGCGTACAATGTCGTCGTCTTGCCGCTGCCCGTCGGACCGGTCACCAGCAGAATACCGTGGGGCAGGCGGATCAGCTGATCGAAGCGTTCGAGGTGCGCCGAGGAGAAGCCCAACTGGTGCAGATCGAGCAGCAAATGTTCCTTGTCCAGCAACCGCAGCACCGCCCGTTCGCCGTTGGCGACCGGAATGATCGACACGCGAATGTCCACTTCCCGGTCGCCGAGACGGATGCCGATCCGTCCGTCCTGCGGGGTCCGCCGTTCGGCGATGTCCAAGCCCGCCATGATTTTGACCCGGGAGATGAGCGCGGCGTGCACCCGCTTCGGCGGCGTGAGCACATTGTGCAGCACGCCGTCGATCCGGTACCGCACGACGACCTCCCGCTCGTACGGCTCGATGTGGATGTCGCTGGCACGCTCCTTGACCGCCCGAAACATGAGTGAGTTGAGCAGCCGGATGATCGGGGCGTCCTCGGTGGCGGTGAGCAGATCGGTCGTTTCCTCGATCAACTCGGCCAACTGGTTCAGATGGGTGCTGTCCAGATCTTCGATGACCTCCTGGGCCGTCTCCTGAGCCTGCTCGTACAGCGTATGGAGCACGTCCGCGATCGCCTCCGATGAGGCCAGCACGGGGGTGACCGGCACGCCGGTCAACAACCGGACGTCATCGATCACCTGTAGGTTGAGGGGGTTGGCAATCGCGACCGGCACCCGGCCGTGCTCTTCGACCAGCGGGACCAACTCATAGCGCTTGGCAAAGGAAAGGGGGATCTTGGCCAGCAGCGCGCTGTTGACCGACGCGCGGGGCAGGACGGAGAGAAACGGCAGATCAAATTGGCGCGCCAGCGCCTCCAAAAACTGTTCGCGGGTCACCGCGCGCGATTTGATCAGAATTTCCCCGATCGGGGCGCCGCTTTCGCGCTGCTGCGCCAACGCGTCGTCCAACTGGGCTTCCGTAATCCCGGCGATCTCACGGAGCAGCTCGCCCAGCCGTTTTTGCAACCCCACCGCCACGTCGTTACCGCACGACAGGGTTGGTCCCGCCTGGCGTCAGGACGGGATCGAACCGTTCGCGGTTTTTCACCTGTTCCCGCTGGAGGAACCCGCTGACTTCCTCTTGTTTCCGTTCCTTGATCAACGTCAATTCAGACTGATCCTTCACGATGTAGGGGGTCAGGAAAATCATCAGGTTGGTTTTCTCGGTCGTGGTCGACTTGAACTTGAACAACCATCCCAGAATGGGAATGTCGCCCAGCAGAGGAATCTTCTTCTCCGAGGTGTTCAGGTTGTCCCGGATCAATCCCCCGATGACGATCGTCTGCCGGTTGTTCACGATGATCGTGGTGGTCGTCGAACGCTTGGTGGTGGTGGGCCCGACGGCCAACGTGCCCACCTGTTGGCTCACCGTGTCCGCCACCGCCGAGATCTCCTGGAACAAATCCAGCCTGACGATGTCGTCCTCCATGATGTGGGGCGTCATCTTCAGCGTGATGCCGACGTCCTTGCGGACGATGCTCGTATTAATCAACCCGCCGGTGGTCTCACTCTGGCTGCTCGGAAACGGGCGGTTTTCACCGACGATAATCTCCGCTTCCTTGTTGTCGCTGGCCAGCAATTGCGGCGTGGACAGAATATTGACGTCCGCGGAGTTTTGCAACGCGTGGAGCGCCGCGCGAAGATTGACCGATTGCAGCGAGAAACCGGCCGGCAGATTCACCAGCTTGAACAGATCCTCAGGCGCCTGGTTCGCCCCGCCGAGGACCGCCAGATCATACTTGGACGACGTGTAGCCGACCAGCGCGCTGACGTCGAGGCCCAGCTCTTTGACGCGATTGAGGCCGACCTCCATGATGACGGCCTCCACGTAGACCTGCCGCCGTTTCACGTCCAGCTGTCGAATGACCTTGGTCAACGCGTCGTAATCGCTTTGCGACGAGGTGATGATCAGGGAATTGGTCGCCTTGTCCGCCGCCACCTGGATGGGGCCCTCGAACCGATTGCCGCCGGACAAAACACGCTGCGGAATGCCGCCAGGCGGACGGGGCGCTTGCAGGCCGCCCAGCAGTTTGGCCACATCCTCGGCCGTGGCATTTTCCAGCGTATAGACGTAGAGATTGCGTTCCGGAAAGCTCTCGGCGGCCGGCACGATCTGGATGATCTCTCCGCTGGGCACAGCCCGAAAGCCCTTCAATTCCAGCACCGCTTCAAAGACGTGATAGGCTTTCTGGACGGAAATTTTTGCAGGCGAGTAGATCGTGACCTTCCCTTTGACTTTCTCATCGATGACGAAATTTTTTCCGATCAATTCACTAATGAATTTGACGAAAATGGGCAGCTCGACGTTGGTAAAGTCGATCGTCACCCACTGGGCGGCCGGGGTCGTGCCTTCGGGCAGCGCGGCCAGGGCCGCACGATCCTGCCCTCCTCCCCACACCAGCAGGATCGCGAGCAACAGACTAGCGAATTTCATAGGCAAGCGTCACGGGCTGGGACTGCCGTTGCAGATCGACGTTAATGGCGGCTTCATTCCGGAGTTGCTCGAACGCCTTGAGCAGGTTCTGCGGATCGTTCACCTCAACGCCGTTGATCCGCCGGAGGACATCACCCTCCTGCAGGCCGATCTCCGTGAAGAAGCTGCCGGCTTGCATGCTGAGCAGGCGGAAGCCATCCGCCTTGCCGCCGGTGAAATTTGGAATCAGGCGGGCCTGGGTCAACAGTCGGGGAAGATTGGCCAGTGCCGTATCAATCTTCGCCCGTTCGATCAGCCAGTGATTCGCCGTCACTTCACGAACCCCGCCCGCCGCCACCGGACCACCGGCCAGCGGGCCACCGGACGGCACGTCCTCCTGCACGGTCAGGCGTTGGGTGGTCGCACCCACCCGGATCATGATGGCGTACCGTTCAATGCCCACCAGCTGCGCGCCGCCTGGCAGCAAATCACCGGTGCGGTAGAGATTCTGGGCGCTGTTGCTTTTTTCCTCCAGCACGGCGAACCCAAAATCGCCCCCGCCCGTCACCGTGCCCACCAAACGGTGGGTCGATTCAATGACCACCGGCGCCGGCGCGGCCGTTGAAACGGCCGAGGCGCCGCGCTGATTGGGATTGAATAGGTTGCCTTTCAGGATGGCGTCCACATCGGCCAACGACAACGGGATCGCGACCTTCCCCGCAGATGGCTGTGCCGGCGGCATGGAGGCTTCGATCGTCGCCCCCATCAACAGATTTGTGACATCGGCGGCCAGATATGCCGCGGCCGCCAGCACCACGACGGTGACCAGTCGTTGCCGCCAGTGCCACCAGACCATACTGAGACGATTCGACGTCATGGGCCACACACTCCGCCCCCCATTATTCCTCGCTGTCCGATGAATGTCAAGTTGAACTGGGTTCGGAAAATCGATGGAAAACGGGGCGGGACGGCGTCGGTCAGCCGGAGGACGATCCCACCGCGCGAACCCGCCCGCCACCCGCTCGCCCCGGCCCATCCGACAGGCTGGAATCGGGCAGGGAGAGGTGGGGAAAATCCGACGGGGCCAACAACTGCGAGATGAACAGATCAAGCAACGGGTCGGCCGGGGTGACGGTCAGGCCGCGCCGGCCGGCCAATTGCCGCAGCGCCTCCTCCGTCTCCGGTCCCACGAGGCCATCCAAGCGCCCGTGATAGGTGCGCTGCTCGCGCAACTGGCCTTGCAACCACCGGACGACCGGGTCTTCGCCATCGATCGGGCCCGGCCACCGCCAGCCATTGAGCGGCCGCCAATAGAGCCGGACTGTGCCGGTCAACTCCTGATCGATCGTGGCGGCCGGTCGAGAGACAAAACCGGCACCAGGATCAAGCAGCACCACCCGACCGCCGATCATGCGGCTGACCACAACGGGACGCGGCGGCTGTCCGGGCACCTCACTCTTTCTCATGACGATTGCGGGGTAGTCCAGCTTCAGCAGGTCCTGTCCGGAGAGCGGCGCGCGCAGCAGTTCGAGCCGCCGCTCGCGGGCCAGCACTGCGGGATCGGCGCTCGACGGGTCATTCAACTGGTTGGGTGGCCAGTGGGGCACCGCCCCCCACTGATGCAGCAGCATCAACAGGGCCGCCCGTTCCATAAGCTCCGGCGTCCCTGTCCTCCCAACACGAATCACGTCATCGTTATCCACAGACCATGCCGGCTCGGGCACTGTCGAGATCGCATGGGCCGGGGCGGTCGCTGTCGTCGGTATGGGCGCGGCGCGGAGCATGAACACGGCGGTCTTATGCCCATCGGCGGCGCCGGTGTCTGCCACGCTGGCATCCCCCACGCCTGCTTGCGCCATGGTCATTTGCACATGATCCGTTTTCAATTCCAACGGCAGGTTGTCCTTCAGGTCAACAACCGGCGGGGCAACGACTGGCAGGGCAACGATCGGCGGCAAGGACGCGGCAGGGGCTGTCGCTTTCGGTGGCTCAGTGGCCGGGGCGCGCGGCGCGGGAACCACTGCAGGCCCCGGGGATGATGGGGACGGCATCACCACTTCTGTCGGCAGCAAGGGAAGTCTGATTTTCGACATCAGGGGAGCGGGGATTGAACGGTCCATCGAACGTTCGGGTGAACGCTCGGGGGCACTCGCCGGGGAAGAGGTGATGACCATCGTCAGGGGCGGCGGTGATGCAGATGGCTGGGAAAGCTCCGGCGAAGAGAGCGCCGGCGCACGCAGAGGCGCGTCACGTGATGGTTCCTGTGCCGGTGAGGCCTCCTGTTGAGGGAACGGCATCGGGGCGTGAACGTCTTTTACGTCGGGCACGTCGGGGGGGGGAGAGACCTCCGCAAACGGATCCGGCGGGGGGAAGAGCTCCATCAAAGGGGATATAGGCGGCAAAGGGGATATAGGCGGCAGAGCGGGCACAGGGAGCGCAGAAGGCAACACCGCTTCGGACTGTTCATGGGCCAGTAATGCGGTGGGAAAACGCTGCTCGATGGGACTCGCATTCCACCACATCACCCCCAATCCCGCCAGCAGCAAAGCCAGCCCGATGACGGCCACGCGGAGCGTCGGATCAGGGCGGCTTCGCATGGGCGGAATCGGCTGCTCCTGCGTCAGGTAGGATGGCGGCGGGTCCGTGACCGGCAGGATGGGTGTCAACTCGCCGACCGCCTGGCTCATCACATACCCGGAGATCAGCCGGGTGCCGCGCACGTAGGCGGCGAGCAGCGCCCGATCGCAGAGCGCATTGACGAGACGCGGCACGCCGCCGGAGTATCGACAGACCAACTCCAATGCGGCGGGCTCAAAATGCACCGCTTCCCGGCCGCCGGCGCGCCAGAGCCGATACTGGATGTAGTCGGCCACTTCCTGCGGTTCCAGTGGCGCCAGATGCGCGCGCACCACGATGCGCTGGTTGAGCTGGCGGAGCTGCGGCAGTTCCAGCTTGTCGAGCAGTTCCGGCTGACCGATCAGCAGAATCTGCAGCAGCTTGTCCCGCGGCGTTTCGAGGTTCGACAACAGCCGGATCTCCTCCAGGCACTCCACCGACAGCGTCTGCGCCTCGTCGATGATCAGCGCGGCGTTGCCGCCCTGCATCAGCTGTTCGAGCAAACACTGGTTCAGTTCGTCCGTGAGGATTTTCTTCGAATAGCTCTGATCGTTCACGCCGAAATCATGGTTGATCGACTGCAGCAGTTCGACGGTCGTCAGGTTCGGGTTGAAGACGAGGGCGGTCTTGACGCGCGGCCCCAGTTGCTCGATCAGCAGGCGGGAGAGGGTGGTTTTCCCCGTGCCGATCTCGCCGGTCAGCACCATGAAGCCCTTGCGTTCCCTGATGGCGTAGAGCGCCTGGTTGAACGCTTCCTCGTGACGGGTCGTGAAAAAAAAGAAGTGCGGGTCAGGCGTGGATTGGAACGGGAGTCGCCGAAACTGGAAAAACTGTTGATACATGCCCGGTGGCGGTACTGTGTCATAGAACACCTGCCTTGTCAATAGATTTTGTGGTATAAAGGGGCGACGACCACAAATTCTGGGGTGCTGACTGATGGTGAAATGGCTTTTGACGGGAGTGTTGCTGCTGGCCGCGTTCGGGGCCGGCTACATGGCCGGCGGCCGCGAACAGCGGAGCGTGCAGCAGAATCTTCAACAGCTCAAAGATGAGATGGCGCGTCGGACCCTGGAGCTGGAACGGCACGTGACGGCGGCGCGCATGCGCGGCCACCTGCTCGAAATGCGCGACGCATTGACAACGGCCCAGACCCAGATCGAACACCAGAATTTCGGCATGGCCCGCAGTGCGCTCGCGGACGCGCAACGCTCGTTGCAGTCGGCCCTCCGGCTGGATGAAAACGGCGGGCTGACCCGCCTGCGGCCGATCGAACAGGAACTCGCGCAGTTGCAGACCGCCTCGCGCCCGCTCGGCCCGTCTTCGATCAAGACGATCGAGGGGATCAAACAACGGGTTCTCCAAAACGACGAAGCGCGGTAAAGACGTCTCGCCGGGCATTGAACATCGCGTTCTTCGGGCAGGCCGGTCAAAAAGCTCCAACTGCGAGGCCGCAGGGAGCGAGGAACCCGGAGTCCGACCATCTCGCAGAGCGGTGGTCGGATGAGGATTTCGAGCAACCGAGAACGCCGCAGTTGGACTTTTTCAACGGCCTGCTAGGACGTGCGGGCCATGGCCGACGTCAGCTCCGCGTAGAGCCGCACGCGGTTGCGCCCCTGGGCCTTGGCGCCGTAGAGCGCTTTATCCGCCACGCTCACCAATTGGTCGGGGCCGGAGGCGTCCGTCGGCACCGACGCAATGCCGATGCTCAAGGTCACCGGAATGGCGACCCCTTCCAATCCGAACCGCCCCCGTTCGATCACCTTCCGGATCCGCTCCGCCATCTTACCCGCCTGGGCCGCGGTCGTTTTCGGCAGCAGGATGGCGAATTCCTCTCCGCCATAGCGCCCCACCGTATCGACCTTTCGCGCCAGCTGTTTGAGCAGCGTGGCCACCTGCTTCAGGATGCGATCGCCGGCCTGGTGGCCGTGGGTGTCATTGACTCGCTTGAAGTGATCCAGATCGATCATCATGAGCGCGAGGGCGCCGCCGTGGCGCTGCGCCTGCTCCCATTCGTAGTGCAGCCGGCCGTGGAACGCCCGGTGATTCAATAACGCCGTCAATCCGTCGATGGAGGCCAGCCGCTCCACTTCCTCGTGCAGTTGAGCGTCGGTGATCGCCTGGGCGGCCTGATTGCACAAAATGGACAGCAGATGCTGGTGGGTCGCGGTAAACGCGGACGGCACGTCGGACAGGCACAGGAGCAATCCGATCACCCGGTCCTGCACAATGAGCGGCAGGCCGAGGAACGACCGCGCCGTGAGCCGGAACTTCGATTTCGACGGGAAAAACCGGGTGGGTTGCTCATCGGACAGGTGCGACAGCAGAACCGGCTGGCGGTTTTTCACCACCAGGCTGACCAGCCCGTCCGTCAGGGGAAAGGACTGCTCCAGGACGCGCTCCCTGCCGTGGCCTTCCGCGACGCGGACGATCGCGCGCCGCTCCCCTTCGTCGACCAGACAGAGGATGCTCGTGTCCGCCTGGACGATCTTCTGGGTCAGCCCGGTCATTGTCTCCAGGCGATGCTGAAGATCCAGGCGCGAGTTGAGCAACTGGCTGGCCTCCAGCAACTGGGAAATTTCGCTCCCCTTTTCCACCATGATCCGTTGCTGCCGCAGATCCTCGAGCTGGGCCCGCAGGCAGCCGGCGGCGAGCAACAGCAGTTGTTCCTCCCGATCGCCCAGGACTCCCGTTCTCGGGCTGTCGATGCAGAGGACCCCCTGCAACCGCCCCTCCGCCACCATCGGTATCACCATCAGCGATCGAACCGGAGTCGGGGCGCGGTAGTAGTCCGGTAATTGTCGGGCCGGATCCAGCCGGGCGTACAAACAGGGCTTTCGTTCCTTGGCGGCCCACCCGATCGGTCCGTGTCCCACGGCCACCGACAATTCGTCCCAATAGTCCTGCGGCGGCCCGCCGACGCAAATCTCCAGGTGCAGTCGGTCGTCACCCGGTTGATAGAGGAACAACACGCAGCTGCGCACCTGGGGCATGGCCTGCTTGAGCACGCCCAACAACTGCCGGCCCCGCTCCCGAAAACGGATTTGCAGCCAGGCGGCCTGCTCCTGTTGAGGCGTCTGAAACAGCAGCGGCTGCTCCTGCGCGGGGTCGAAAAACCGCTCCCGCTGCTGCTGTTCCTCCAGAACGGAGGCCGCACGCGCCGTCTGCCGGCGCAGCAGATGCAGGCGCTGCCAGACGATCAACGGCACGCCCTCCGTCAATCCAATCAGCAGCACCCATTGCCCTATCGGAAATGCGGCCCACCCGTCATGCACGAGCAGAAAGAGCAGTGCGGCAAGAAGGGCAGATGCGACCACCACCTGAAACCACCGGAGCGGCAGGACCAGCGCCGCTCCCAACGCCAGCAGCGGATAGACGATCAGTGCCGGTACCGGTACCGGTACCGTTCCCTCACCGGCGGCCCAGCGAAACAGCCACTCCTGCAGCACCGGCAGGGCCATCAGGAACAACGCACACCGCCGCACCGGGGAGAAATGGCCCCGGCGAACACCCCGCCAGACGAGCACCGAGACGGCGACG
>JBGPIL010000009.1:0-24610 GCA_041484905.1 Nitrospiria bacterium | reverse complement strand
GTGAACGATCTGATGCGACGCGTCAGATGATTGACCGGATGTTGCGGGAGCAGCTGGGCGCAGAGCGGGTGGAAATTACTGATGAGAGCTGGAAACACGCCGGCCATGCCGCCGCCGGTGGCGGGGGCCATTTCATCGTGCGTGTCGTCTCGGTGCGGTTCGAGGGCGTGCCGCTGCTTGATCGAAACCGGATGGTCTTCCGGCTCTTCGAGACCGAGATGGGGCGCGAGATTCATGCGCTGGCGATTAAAGCCCTGACGCCAGAGGAATGGGCATCAGGCTGAGGAGGACCGTGCGGGCCGCCGTCCGGCTTGATCTGTCGCTGTGACACAAGTAAAGTTGGTGAGAATGAGCTTGTACGCCAAACAGGCCGCCTATTTTCGCAAAGCGTATCGCCGCGGGGAGCACGGCTGGCCGGTGGAAGGGGCCGAGCCGTTTATCGCCGCTAAACTCCGGCAGCTTCGTTCGCGCCTGCCCGGGGGATGGGTGCTCGACCTGGGATGCGGTGAGGGCCGTCACACCTATTACGCCGCCGAGCACGGTTATCGAGTGACCGGCATCGATTACGAAACGTTGGCGATCCGGCGGGCACGGGCGCTGGCCGTCAAACATCCCAGGGCGCGGGGACGGGTTCGATTTCAGGTGGGCAATATCTTTTCGCTGCCGTTTCGGCAGGCGACGTTCGATCTGTTGATCGACTACGGCTGTCTGCATCATGTCACGCGCCGCGACACCCGCCGCTATCTCGATCGCGTGCTGTCGCTGTTGAAGCCCGGGGGGTATTTTCTGCTATCCTGTTTTTCCACGAAGTTCAAACACCATCCCGGTGAACGGCGAACGCGGGATTGGGTGGTGCACCGCGGCCATTACGACCGCTTTTTCCGCAAACGGGATTTTGAACACATTTTCGGCGGCCGATGCGACGTGCTGGAGATCCAGGAAGAACGGAACGGACTGACGGGGTTTTACCATGTGGCCATGAGGAGGAAGGATGCCTAATATTGCCGTGTTGAACGGCCGGCTGATGCCGTTGTCCAAAGCGACAGTATCCGTGGAGGATCGGGGATACACCTTCGGGGACGGCGTCTATGAAGTGGTGCGGGTCTATCGAGGCACGCCGTTTCTGTTGCGCGAACATCTGAAGCGGTTCACGCGAAGCGCCGAGGCGATCGGATTGCCGCTGACGCCCCCGCCGGCCCGATGGGAGCGATGGGTGACACAGGCGATCAAGGCGAGCCGGTATGACGAGGCCAAAATCTATTTTTCATTCACGCGGGGCGTGGCGCCACGGGAACACGTGTTTCCGGCTGAGCCGAAACCGACCCGCCTGATCACCGTCAGGCCGGTGACGCCGCCGTCCCCCGCGTCTCATGACCCGCATCAGGGGGTGCGCGTGGTGACGATGCCGGATCTTCGGTGGGGACGGTGCGATATCAAATCGCTCAACCTGCTGCCGAACATCCTGGCCAAGCAGCAGGCCAAGCGGCAGGGCGCGTTTGAAGCCATCTTGGTGCGCCCCGGCGTCGGAGTGACGGAGGGAGCATCGAGCAATCTGTTCGTGGTGATGCGGGACGGGACGGTTTGCACCCCACCCGTTGGCCCGGCCATTTTGACCGGGGTGACGCGCGAGGCGGTGATGGCCGTGGCGCGACGGGACGGGATCGCGGTCATCGAGGCCCCCATCGATCTTGACACGGTCAGCACCGCCGCCGAACTTTTTCTGACCGGCACACTCACCGAAATTGCGCCGATCACGCGCTGGGATGACCGGGTGGTGGGCGATGGCCGGCCTGGCCCCGTGACCCGGAGGCTGATGCAGAGCTTTCAGGCCTGGATCGAGGCGCAACTGCCCCGTTCTTCCTCCGGTCGCGCCTCTGCAGGGAGCAACCGCCGCTGAAACCGACGGCTCTGCCTGTTCTGAATGGGGCGGGCTGCAGATTCGAGTCGAAGGGGTTTTCATAAGGACACCCAACGGTTGTCCAAAGGGCGCCTAAGGCTAGCCCAAAGGTCGCCAAAAGCTCGAATGATGTTTGCAATGTCATGGAGTTGTGTGTTATAACTTTTCGGGAGTCGGTGGTGCGTCGAGTGGGCCCGGATTCCGGTATCGCCCACTCTTTTCATTTTAGAACCTGATCAGAGGGATAGGGTGAACGAGCAGCGGAACAGGGATCGCGAGCTGGTGGAGCGGATTGAGACCTTGGCGCGGCCGGTAATCGGGGCCATGGGGCTGGAGTTGATCGAGGCGGTCTACCATGGAGGCCCGTTCCGCGGCATCCTGCGGTTGACGATCGACAAGGCCGGCGGCGTCGGTCACGACGATTGCGTCGCGGTGACCCGCGTGGTCGGCACGCAGCTGGACGTCGAGGACGTGATGCCCTCTGCCTATGCGCTGGAGGTGTCATCGCCGGGTTTAGACCGCCGGTTGCGACGCCCGGAGGAATATCAGAAGTATGAAGGCCGATTGGCCAAGGTGAAAACCACCCGGCAGGTTTGGGTGGGACGTTTAGGCGGTGTGACGCAGGAGGACCTGCTCGTCCGGTTGGAGACGGGAGAGGAACGGCGCATTCCGATGAGCGACGTGGTGGAAACGCGTTTGATGGTGGAGATGGGGCGTTCGTAACGCCCGGTTGAAGAGGATGACGGGGTAGGACGATGAATCGGGAACTGATTACGGTGATCGAACAGATCGGCCGGGAGAAGCGGATCGACACGGAAAAAGTCGTCCAGGCGATCGAAGCGGCGTTGCAGACCGCGGCGAACAAGCGGTTCGGCGGGCTCGACAACATTCAGGTCCGGCTCGATCGAAAAACAGGCGAAATTGAAGCCGTCGCCCTCAAAACCATCGTCGAGACGGTGGCCGATCCGCAGCGAGAAATGTCGCTGCAGGACGCCCAGCGCCTGGACGAAGGCGCGGAGTTGGGCGATGAGATCGGTCAGATGCTGGCCATGGAGGATTTGGGGCGCATCGCGGCCCAGACCGCCAAACAGGTGATCTTCCAGCGGGTGCGCGAAGCCGAGATGGAGGCGGTCTATCACGAATTCCACGGCCGTGAGCGGGCCATCGTCAGCGGCGTGGTGATGGGACAGGAACGGCGCAACTACATTATTGATTTGGGCAAAACGGAGGCCGTCCTCCCGATTCAGGAACAGGTGCCACGGGAGAACTTCCGCCGCGGCGACCGCATCCGCGCGTTGCTGGTGGAAGTGCGCAGCGCGGCCAAGGGGCATCAACTGATCTTGTCCCGCAGCCATCCGGAGTTTGTCTCAAAACTGTTTGCGTTGGAAGTGCCCGAAATCGGCGAGGGCATCGTGCAGATCAAGCACGTGGTGCGGGAGGCCGGCGACCGGACCAAGATCGCGGTCATCTCGAAGAATCCTTCCGTCGATCCCGTGGGGGCCTGCGTGGGGGTGAAGGGGTCGCGCGTGCAGGCGGTCGTGCGCGAACTCCGTGGCGAAAAGATCGACATCATTCCCTGGTCGGATGACGCGCGCATTTTTATCGGCGAAGCGCTGAGCCCCTCCGTGGTTGAAAAAGTGGGGATCAACGAGCCGGAACATTCGGCGATCGTGGTCGTGGCCGATCAGCAGTTGTCCCTGGCCATTGGCAAGAAAGGGCAGAACGTGCGGCTCGCCGCCAAACTGACCGGGTGGAAGATCGATATTTTGAGCGAGGGTGAGTACGACAAGGAACGGGCCCAGACCCGGGATCGGGAAATTACCGCCGCGATCGCGCGCGAACACGAGCAACAGGCCCTGCAGCAGGCGCAATTGCAGGAGCGGATAGCCGAGAGCGGTCTGACCATTGAGTCGTTGCCCGGCGTCGGTCCAAAGCTGGCGGCGTTGTTGGCGGCCGGCGGTTTTGATACATTGGAGAAGATCGCGCAGGCGGCGCCGGCCGCGTTGACGGCGGTGCCCATGGTCGGGGAAAAGGTTGCGTTGAAATTGGTGGAGGCGGCGAAGGCCGCGCTGGCCGGCTTGCCGTTACCCGGTCAGCCGGGGGCCGGCACAGATAACGGCAGTAGCGCGGACGCGGCGCCGGCCGCTCAGGAATCCTCGGGGCACACCGCATGACCGTCCGAGTCGTCGAACTGGCCAAGGAATTGGGCCGGACCAGCAAAGAGTTGATCGTACTGCTCAAATCCAAGGGCATCACGGTTGAAAATCACATGAGCCAGCTGACTGCGGAGCAGGTGGCGGCCGTCAGGCCCGGCGGGGCTTCTCACGCGGCTGGAAAGGGAACGGCGAAGAAAAAGAGCGGTGTGGTCAAGAGTGCCAAAGGCGACGGCCCCCCCCGTGCCGTGTTGGCGAAGAAGGGGGCGGTTTCCGCTGTCCCGGGGGCCGGGATGCCGAAGACAACGACTGCAAAAGAGGTGAAGGCAAAAACGGGGGGGGCGGGCGCCGCTCACCCGTCGCCCGCGCAAAGCCGGGCCGCGGCAAAGGAACCCGTCGATGAAACGCCTGCCCGCCGGACCACCGTTCTGATCAAACGGAAACGAACAACTGAAGAGACGCCCGTCGAAGCGGCCGAACCCGTTACCGCGACGTCCCCGGCGCCCGCGCACGTGGACACGCATCTCCATGCCCCGGCGCCGTTCGCCGAGCCGGTTGCCGCCAATGGCCCGACCGCTTCCTTGATCACGGCGCCCGCGCCGGTTCATCCCGCCTCGCCGGCGCCGCCGGCAGCATCCGTGTCGCCGCCCGCCGCCTCGTCAACGACGGAGGTGAAACCTGACGCAGCGCCGGCCGTTAAACCGGAGAGTGGCGATCAGGCGGCCAAGCCCAAGCGGTTTAAAGTCATGAAGGAAGAGATGTTTGATTTTCGTCGCGAGGTGAAAAAGCTGCATGACTTTAAGCCGTTTCAGCACCGTGGCCCTCGTGTCGGTTCGAGGAAAACGATGAAGCGCACGCCGGGGGGCGCCGATGCGCCCGATGCCTCCAAGCCCCGCCGTAAAGTGATCAAGCTCTACCCGGGACTGACGATCAAGGACTATGCCGAACTCATCGGACAGAAAGCCGGCCTGATCATCAGCCGGTTGATGGAAATGGGGATCATGGCGACGATCAATCACCCGGTCGATCTGGACGCTGCGCTCTTGATCGCCGAATCGTTTGACCTCAAGGCCGAGGTGGTCTCCCAGCCGACCGAAGAGGAACTCATGGGCGTGCCCGATCAGCCCGAGCCGACGGCCGAATCGCTGGAAATGCGGCCGCCGGTCGTCACCATCATGGGACACGTCGATCACGGAAAAACCTCCCTGTTGGACGCGATTCGCTCGACGAAGGTGGCCGCGTCAGAAGCGGGGGGCATCACCCAGCACATCGGGGCCTACACGGTCGATATCCACGGCCGCAAGGTGACGTTCCTCGACACGCCGGGCCACGAGGCGTTTACGGCGATGCGCGCCCGCGGCGCCAAAGTGACGGATTTGGTGGTCCTGGTGGTCGCGGCCGACGACGGCGTGATGCCTCAGACGCTCGAGGCCGTCAACCACGCCCGGGCGGCGGAGGTGCCGATTCTGGTGGCAATCAACAAGGTCGACAAACCGGAGGCCCAGGCGGAGCGGGTCAAGCGGGAACTGGCCGATCATGGATTGATTCCGGAGCAATGGGGCGGGAGCACGATCTTCGTTGAGGTGTCGGCAAAAAAGAAAACCGGTCTTGAGCCACTGTTGGAAATGATTTTGCTGCAATCGGAGGTCTTGGAGCTGAGGGCCCGGCCGTTGTCGCCGGCCAAGGGCATTATCATCGAGGCGAAGCTTGATCGAGGGCGAGGGCCGGTGGCGACCGTGCTGGTGCAGGACGGCACGCTGCGCATTGGCGACATCTTTGTTGCAGGGGTGCAGGCGGGACGCATCCGGGCGCTGCTCGATGATACGGGCCAGCGGGTGGAGGCGGCGGGACCGTCGATGGCCGTCGAAGTCATCGGGCTGGACGGCGTGCCCCAGGCCGGCGATCAGCTGCTGGTGGTGACCGATGAACGGGCGGCCCGCGAGGTCGCGTTGGCCCGCATGCAGCGGCAACGATCGATCGAGCTGTCCAGCTATCAGAAGATCACGCTTGAGGATCTGCACACCAGGATCAAGGAAGGGGTGGTCAAGGAGCTCAACCTCGTCATCAAGGCCGACGTGCAGGGCTCGGTAGAGGCGCTCAAGGAATCGCTGGAACGGCTGAACGCGGCGTCGGTCAAGATCAAGATCATCCACAGCGCCGCCGGCGGGATTACGGAGAGCGACGTGCTGCTGGCCTCCTCGTCCAACGCGTTGATCCTCGGGTTTCATGTCCGGCCGGACGCCAAGGTGCAGGCGCTGGCCGAACGGGAAAAAATCGCCATCCGGTTATACGACGTGATCTATGAAGTGATCGCGGATGTGAGGGCCGCCATGGAGGGCCTCCTCGAGCCGACGTTCAAGGAACGGATCGTTGGCCGCGCGGACGTCCGGCAGCTCTTTACGCTTCCCAAAGCCGGCATCATCGCCGGCACCTATGTGACGGAAGGCACCATTGCGCGCAGCGGCACGGGCATCCGGGTCGTGCGCGACCACGTGCCGGTCTACGAGGGAAAGATCGGCTCCCTTCGCCGGTTTAAGGATGATGTCAGGGAAGTGCAGAGCGGGTACGAGTGCGGCATTGGGGTCGAGAATTTCAACGATCTCAAAGTGGGCGATGTCCTTGAGGTCTTCGTGCAGGATAAAGTCGCCACGAAACTAGAGGGGTAGTGCGAAAAGGAAATTTTCGAATTTCGAATGTCGATTTTCGAATGAAGAGCAAAGAAGAATTCCGAATGGCGTATGAAGTCCAAAAGCAAGGACCCGATCAAGGCGGGTTAAGGGATCAACGTGACCGTGGTGGTGTGCACCATCGAATTGCATCTGCCCTCGCCCTCGTCGCTGAAGGACAAACGGCAGATTCTCAAAAGCGTGATTGAACGGATTCAGCACCGGTATAACGTGTCCATTTCGGAGATCGGCGATCATGATTTGTGGCAACGGGCGGCGGTCGGCGTGGCGTGTGTCGGGCGCGACCGGGAACCGACGCTCCGGGTCGTCGATCAGGTGCTCGGTTTGATCCGCCAGAACCCCGAAATGGAGTTGATCCGCCACGAGATACAGGTCGTCTGAGCGGCACGGTGGCGACGAACGGTTATCCGAGAACGGCCCGCATGAACGATCTGCTGCGGATGGAATTGGCCGAGTTGATCCAGCGGAAGGTGAAGGATCCGCGGGTGGCGTCGGTGTCGGTGACGTCGGTGTCAACGACGCCAGATTTCAGCCAGGCGCACGTCAAAATCGGGCTCTTGGATGAGACGAAAGTGGCTGCAGCGCTCGAAGGGCTGGCCCGTGCGGCGGGTTTTTTGCGCGGCGAGTTGAGCCGCCGCCTGCGGGTGAAGCGGGTGCCTGAGTTGGTATTTGAGGTGGATCAGACGGCGCAAGAGGCTGCTCGCATGGATGAGTTATGGACGCAATTGGAACGGGAGGAACGATCGTGAACCCGGACAGCGAGCGCAGTCCCAGCCTGTCAGGGCGGGACGAGCGAGCGAGTAAAGATATGCCTCCTTCCACTCGGGTCGAAGAATCCCCGCCCGCGAAGGCGGGGTTCTTCAACGTCCGGGATCGGCAGACCGTGCAGGGCATTTTGGAGCGCCACCAACGGTGTCTGATTTCGACCCACGTCAGCCCCGAAGGTGACGCGCTGGGCTCGGCGCTTGCGCTCGCGCACGCGCTGCGCGGGATGGGCAAGGAGGCGCTGGTGGTCAACCGGGACCCGGTGCCCCGGCTGCTCGATTTTCTGCCCGCCGACGGGCTGTTTCGGCAGGTCAGCCGCGTGGAAGAGGGGTATGAACTGCTGGTCGTCGTTGATTGCGGAGACCTGGAGCGGACCGCGCTGTTCAACGAGCGGCGGCCGCCCCTGATCGTGAACATCGATCATCACGTGACGAACAAGCGGTTCGGGCAGGTCAACTGGGTCGAACCCGATGCGGCGGCCACGGCGGAAATGATCGCCGTGCTCCTCGGCGACATGGGCGTGTCCCTGACCAAGGAGATCGCGCTCTGTCTCTACACCGCGTTGATGACGGAGACGGGCTCGTTCAAATATTCCAACACGACGCCCGCTGTCTTCAGGCTCGCGGCCGATCTGGCCGAGCGCGGCGTGCAGCCGGCCTGGGTCTCGCAAAAGATTTATGAACGGAACACGGTCAGCCGGCTGAAGCTCCTGGGGGCGTTGTTGGAGCGAATGGATGCGAACGCCGATCGGACGGTGGCCTGGGCGACGATTCCGGCCGAGTTGTTCACGCGAACGGGCACGACCGCGGAGGACGCGGAGGATTTTGTGAATTACCCGCGATCATTGACCGAGACAGAGGTGGCGATTCTCATGCGCGACGCCGAGCCCGGACAAGTCAAGGTGAGTTTCCGCGCGAGCGGCGCAGTGGATGTCTCAGCGATCGCCGCCGAGTTTGGCGGGGGCGGCCACCGGAAAGCGGCGGGATGCACCGTGGCCGGCACGTTGGATGCCGTGCAGTTAAAGATCGTTGCCGCGGCGGAACGGGCGGTGCGGCAGACGATGGCGGCCACCTCCACCCCCACCAGATGATGAACGTATCGATGAGCAATCAGACGCGCGAAGGGACGACCATCGCCAAGCCGGCGCCGAAGGGCGCAGGGGTGCCTGTGGCGGACCGCCGAAGGCCGATGGGCTTTGTGAATGTGAACAAACCGGCCGGCTGGACGTCGCATGACGTGGTGGCGAAGGTCCGGTCGCTGTTGAAATCGGCGTTGTCGATGCCGGTCAAGGTTGGTCATGTCGGAACACTGGATCCCATGGCGACGGGCGTGCTGCCGCTGTGCGTCGGCAAGGCGACCAAGGTGGCGCAGTATCTGGTCTCCGAGGGGAAAACCTATCGGGCGGTCATGAAGCTGGGCGAGCGGACCGACACGCAGGACGCCACCGGGACGATCCAGGATCGAGCCCCCCAGTCGGTGCTTGACGGGATCGACCGGGGGCGCATTGAAGCGGTTTGCAAGGATTTTGTCGGCTCGATCCGGCAACTGCCGCCGATGTACTCGGCCGTCAAGGTGGCCGGGGCGCCGCTGTATAAGTCAGCCCGGGCCGGTGTGGAAGTGGAACGGACCCTGCGCGAGGTCGTGATCGCGTCGCTGCGCGTGCTGGGGATCGATGGGTTGTTGGTGAGCATCGAGGTGGAATGCTCGAAAGGCACCTACATCCGCACGCTCTGCGCCGACATCGGCGACCGGCTGGGTGTCGGAGCGCATCTGACGCGGCTGGAGCGGTTGGGCGTTGGTCCGTTCACGCTGGAGCGGGCCATGACGCTGGAGCGGATTGAGGCGGTGATCCGGTCGGGGGCGATCGACGAGCTCCTGACGCCCATCGATGCGGTGCTGGCCCATCTGCCCGCGGTGGTCGTGGATGACGCGACGGCCGAACGGCTGTGTCATGGGGCCCCGGTGCCAGTGGATGCCGTCAACGGGGTGATGGGTGAGACGGGCGGGGCGGGCCCCTGGAGGACTGATCAGCGTGTGAGAATCCGGAAGAGTCAGGGCGATGTCATCGCCATTGGACGGATGGTTGTGGAGTCGGAGGCGGCGCCGGGCAGGCCGGCGTGCGTGGTCATGCGGGCGGATGCGGTATTGGCGGAAGTTGGAGACGAGAGCCGGGAGGGATAAATGGCAGCGAAGAAGCGCAGTGAAGGCACGCAGGTCAAACGGGAAGGCATTGAGGCGTTTCGCAAGCACAAGACCGATACGGGGTCGGCCGATGTTCAGGTGGCCGCGCTGACGAATCGAATCAACGAATTGTCGACGCACTTCGACCAGCACAAGAAGGACCACCATTCGAGACGGGGGTTGATCCACATGGTCAACCAGCGGCGGCAGTTGCTGGATTACGTGAAACGCCATGACGTCGCCCGGTATCAGGGATTGGTGCAGAGACTGGGATTGAGAAAATAAACGACACGCAACTCAACTAAATGGCACGCAACCAGACGGAACGTACACACGTCATGACGACAGTCAGGGGATAACGAGACAATGGCACAGCGAGTGGATATGACATGGGCGGGTCGCCCATTGGTGTTGGAAAGCGGCAAAATGGCGAAGCAGGCGGACGGCGCGGTGGTCGTGCAGATGGGCGAGACGATTGTGCTCGTGACGGTGGTCACGGCCAAGACCATCAGGCCGGGCATTGATTTTCTGCCGTTGACGGTCGATTACAAGGAACGGTTTTACGCCGCCGGAAAGATTCCAGGCGGCTTTTTCAAGCGGGAAGGACGCCCGACGGAAAAGGAGACGCTGGTCAGCCGGCTGATCGATCGGCCGCTGCGGCCGCTCTTTCCCGACGGCTTTTACTATGAAACCCAGATTATTGCCTCGGTGCTGTCATTTGATCCGGCGTGCAGTGCGGATATTCTCGGCCTGATCGGCGCGTCAACGGCGCTGCTGGTCTCCGATGTGCCGTTCACCGATCCCGTCGGCGCGGTGCGCATCGGACGGGTCGACGGCGAATTGGTCGTCAATCCGACACCGCCGCAATTGGAGCGAAGCGAGCTCGACCTGGTCGTCGCCGGCACGAAGGACGCGATCATCATGGTCGAAGGGGAGGCCAAAGGGCTGTCCGAAGAGATCATGCTGGCGGCGCTCGACCTGGCCCACAAACAGATTCATCAGGTCATCGATCTGGAGAAACAACTGGCGTTTCTCATCGGGAAACCCAAACGGCAGGTTTCGTTGGCCGTGACCGACACGGTGCTGGCGGGGAAGGTTGCCGCCGCCGCGGAAACGCGGATCGCCGAGGCGTTGCGGATCGCCCAGAAGCTGGAGCGGCAGGCGAAGCTCGACCAGATCCTGGCCGAGGTCCAAACGTCGCTGGCGCCCGATGAGGCCGAACAGCAACGGAAGATTGCGTCGATTTTTCACGATCTCGAGCGCAAACGGATGCGTGAAATCGTTTTGCAGGACAAGAAGCGCGCCGACGGCCGGGGGCCGACCGACATCAGGCCGATCACCTGTGAAGTGGGGCTGCTGCCGAGAACGCACGGCTCCGCTCTCTTCACCCGTGGGGAGACGCAGAGTCTCTCGGTCGTGACGCTGGGCACGGGAGAGGATGAGCAGCGGATCGATGCCCTGGAGGGCGAATCGAAAAGAACGTTCATGCTGCACTACAATTTTCCGCCCTTCAGCGTGGGCGAGACGAAGCCGCTCCGGGGACCAGGACGGCGGGAAATCGGTCACGGGGCGCTCGCCGAGCGGGCGTTGAAAGCCGTGATGCCCAACAAGGAGAAGTTTCCGTATACCGTCCGGCTGGTCTCGGACATTCTCGAATCGAACGGCTCGTCGTCAATGGCGACGGTCTGCGCCGGCACGCTGGCATTGATGGACGCCGGCGTCCCGATTGCCGAACCCGTCGGCGGCATCGCGATGGGGCTGATCAAAGAGGGGACTCGCGTCGCCATTTTGTCTGACATCCTCGGTCTGGAGGATCATCTGGGCGACATGGACTTCAAGGTTACCGGCACGCGACAGGGGATCACCGCGCTGCAGATGGACATGAAGATCGGGGGAATCACCACTGAGCTGCTGAAGCAGGCGCTCCAGCAGGCGCGCGCGGGGCGGCTCTTCATCCTGGACAAGATGCAGGAAGCGCTCTCGTCGCCGCGCACGGATCTGTCCTCCTACGCGCCGCGCATCATCAACATCCGCATCCGGCCGGAAAAGATCGGCGCCCTGATCGGCCCCGGCGGCAAGAACATCCGGGCCATTGTTGAAAAAACCGGCGTGAAGATCGATGTGGCCGATGACGGATTGGTCAGCATCGCCTCAACAGATGAAGCCGCGGCCCAACAGGCGATCGAGATGATCCAGCAGACCACCCAGGAAGTCGAGGTCGGCAAGATTTACACCGGCCGCGTCCGCCGGATTATGGAATTCGGCGCGATCGTGCAGCTCGGTCCCAATACCGACGGGTTGGTCCATATCTCGCAGCTGGCGTCCTACCGCGTCAAAGCGGTCACCGACATCCTGAAGGAAGGGGACGAGGTGCAGGTCAAGGTGTTGGAAGTGGACAAACAGGGCAAGATCCGCCTCAGCCGCAAGGACGCCCTGCCGGCCGACGAGGCCAAGAAAGAATCCGTCGGCGGTTGACCGTCATTCATCCTTCGACGCAGGCCCCGGCCCACGCCGGGCCTGCGCTCACCTCGTGCCGAGCCTCGGTGCGAGCAGGATGTCGCCCACAATGCAAAAGAGAAGGACCCAGAGACCTGTCGGTGGGGCTTCACAGCCCTATCGCTACGGGCGTCTTGCCAACGGCCTGCGGGTCGTGGCCGAGCCGATGCCCGAAGCGCATTCCGCCTCCATCGGCGTCTGGTGTCAGGTTGGTTCCAGGCACGAGCGCGCCGAGGAGGCGGGGCTGGCCCATTTTCTCGAACACCTCTGCTTTAAAGGCACCGCCCGCCGCACCGCCCGGGACATCTCCGAAGAGATCGACCGGCTTGGCGGCGAGCTGAACGCGTTTACCACGCGTGAAAATACCGCCTTCTATGCCAGCGTGTTGGGGGAGCATCTCCCCCATGCCGTTGATCTGCTCAACGATCTGGTGCTCCATCCGGCGCTGACCGCCCGTGACGTCGCGAAGGAGCGGCAGGTCATCATCGAAGAAATCCGGATGGTGGACGACAATCCCGAGGAGATGGTCCACGATCTGCACGCGCGCCAGCTCTGGGGGCGCCATCCGCTCGGGCGGCCCGTGCAGGGCACGGCGCAATCCGTCGGCCGGTTGTCGAGACGGCAGGTGGTCCAGTTCTGGCAGCGCCACTATCAGCCGTCGCGGCTGGTGATTGCGGTGGCCGGCCGGTTGCAGTGGCGGCCGCTGCTGCGGCAGCTTGATCGAACCTTCGGCCGGTGGCGGCTCCGTCCCCCGTATCCCATGAGCGAGCCATCCGCGCCGCCCGCGCCACCCGCGCACAGCGGTGCCCGGTTCGTCAGGAGAACGCTGACCCAACTGCATTGCTGCCTGAGTGCGCCGGGGCTGACGCAGAATCACCCCGACCGGTATGCCGGGTACCTGCTCAACACGATCCTCGGCGGTAGCGTCAGCTCGAGGCTCTTTCAGGAGGTGCGCGAGCGGCGCGGTCTGGCCTACACGGTCTATTCGTCCCAGCACAGCTTTTCCGACACGGGCACGACATCGATCTATGCGGCCTGTCAACCCTCGGCCGGCGCCAAAGTGGTCGCACTCATCGAACGGGAATTGCGCGCGCTGGCTCGCACGGGGGTGGGCCGGCGGGAGCTGCGTCAGGCGAAAGAACAACTGCGTGGGACCGTCCTGCTCGGCTTGGAGCATTCCCACGCGCGGATGAGCCGCCTGGCCCGCGATTTATTTTACCTCGGCCGCTTGGTGCCGATCGAAGAGGGCCTCCGCGCGATGGAGGCGGTCACGCCGTCCGAACTCCGCCGGCTGGCCGCCGCGCTCTTCGTCCCGTCGAGTTACTCGCTCACGCTGTTGGGACCGTCGGCGAAGGGTGTTGCGCGCCGCGGACTCTCTGCGTCATGATCGGCGGTCCGGTGCGAGGCCGGCATCACCGGTTCATGATGGTTGTCGTCGTTGCCGTGATGGCCGCCCCCCTGCTGGTTCCCCTGTCGTGGAAACCGGCGTGGGGGCAACAGGCGACCTCGCAGCGGTTTGCGCCGCTCTTTCCCGTGCGCCAGCAGGGACAATACGGCTATATCGATCGGGCGGGGACCATGGTCATCGCGCCGCAGTTCGACGGCGCGAGCCATTTTGCCGAAGGGCTGGCGCCGGCCGAGCGGACCGGCCGATGGGGCTATATTGATCCGTCAGGCCGCTATGTGATCCCGCCGCAATTTGACGACGCGCGCCCCTTTTCCGAAGGGATGGCCCGGGTGCTGCGGGACGGCCGATGGGGCTATATCGATCGAACGGGCAAGCTGGTTATCGAGCCGCGGTTCGATCAGGCGCGAAAATTTTCCGGCGGCCTGGCCGCCGTTGCCGTGAAGGATCGGTGGGGCTACATCGATCCCGCTGGCCGCGATGTGATCGAGCCCCAATTTGAGGACGCGGAAGACGGCGCCGAGGGACTGCTGCCGGTCAAGCGGGATGGAAAATGGGGGTTCATCGGGCCCGACCGGACCGTGAAAATCGCCATGCAGTACGCCAGTGCCAACCGCTTTTCAGATGGTCTGGCCAGGATCAAACTCAACGGGAAATGGGGCTATGTCGACCGGACGGGGCGCCAGCTCATTCCGCCGCGCTATGAGGACGCCACCTCCTTTTCTGAGGGATGGGCGGCCGTCTCGCTCGACGGCAAGTGGGGGTATATCGATGCGACGGGCAGGACGGTGCTCGCGCCCCGCTATAACAAGGCCTCCTTTTTTATCGAGGGGCTGGCGTCGGTTGAAATCGGCCAACAATCCGGCTATATCGATCGGTCTGGCGCCCTGGTGTGGAGTGCCTCGCTTGAGCCGCACGCGAGGTCCAAAGGGGGGCGTTGACTCGGCGCCCGCACGGTTGTTAGACTTTACATCCTCACCGATTGACGGAAAGGAGTTCGCCATGCCCGTTCGACTTGGAGATATTGCACCCGATTTTACCGCGGAAACATCACAGGGCCCGATCCGTTTCCACGAATGGATCGCCGGCAGTTGGGCCGTGCTGTTTTCCCATCCCAAAGACTACACGCCCGTCTGCACCACCGAGCTGGGAGCGGTCGCCAACCTCAAGGGCGAATTTGCCAAGCGGGGCGTCAAGGTGCTGGCCCTGAGCGTGGACAAGGTGGAGGATCACCGGGGCTGGATCAAGGACATCGATGAAACCCAGCATACGAAGGTGGACTATCCGATCATTGCCGATCCTGATCGGAAAGTGGCCAATCTCTACGACATGATCCACCCCAACGCGCTGGACAACCTGACCGTCCGGTCGGTCTTTGTCATCGGCCCGGACAAAAAGGTGAAGCTGACCCTGACCTACCCGGCGTCGACGGGCCGGAATTTTCAGGAATTGCTTCGGGTGATCGATTCATTGCAGCTGACCGCGCAGTATAGTGTGGCGACGCCGGCGAATTGGACGCAGGGGCAGGATTGCATCATCTCCCCGGCGGTGTCCGATGAAGATGCCAAGAAGAAGTTCCCGAAGGGTTTCAAGGCGATCAAACCCTATTTGCGGATCACGCCGCAGCCGAACAAGTAAGTTCGGCTGTCCGATTTTACTCCACGGGCTTCGTTCCGGTCACGCCGGAGCGGAGCCCGTGTTGTTTTAAATAAGTAGCGTATGGGCGATGGGGGTTGTCAGGGGGAGAGGAGCATCTCACCTGACTTAAATACCAAGCGCCTTGGAGGCCAGCGCTGTGCCGGTGATTCTCGCCCGAATCTTGGCGAAGGCCGTTTCCCTCGAAGTTGACGTGTCGTCGCCGAAGGGGGAGAAGCCGCAGTCGTCGGTCGTCCCCAGCCGGTCGAGCGGAAGGAGATCGGCGGCTTCCAGAATGCGCGCTTTGACCTCTTCGGCCGTTTCCACCCTGGGTGAGATCGGATCGGTCACGCCGATGAAAATCCGCTGGTGGGGTTTGGCCTGCTCTTTGATGATGCGCAAGACCTTGGTTCGATCCCGCTCGCTGGCCAATTGCAGGTAGAAATTACCGGCGTTCAGCTGGAAGAGCTGTGGCAGCAGGCCGGCATAATCGACGTCAGCGCTGTGGGTGGAATCCCGGTCGCCACCCGGACAGGTGTGCACGCCGATCCGCTTCCGTTCCTCGGATGAAAAACGCTCCAGCACCCTGTTGTTCAGAGTGATGAATTGCTTGAGCAGCCCTCCGGATGGGTCGAGTTTTAACGCCAGTCGCCCCTCGGTAAAGTCGACCTGAACGACATGCGCCCCCTTCTCGAGGCAGCGGCGGATGTCGGTCTCATGCTCGCGGAGCAGGTCGTTCACAAAGGCTTCCTGCGAATAGCCCGGAATGCCCGCCGGCGGGTAGAGAAGACTCAGGGCCGACGCCGAAATGACGGCCTGTTTGACCGGCAGGCTGGTGTGGTGCTTGGCGGCCTCCAGATAGCGATCGGCATAAGTCTGGTAGCGAAACGGGCCGGCTGTGATGACGGGCAGCTGGCGCGTGTGGCCGTCGGCAAACGGGATGGTCACGCCGCCGGGCGCAAGTGTTTTCAATCCATGGATTGGGTAGGTGGCAAAGCTCGGCTTGGTTTGTTCGCCATCCGTGATCACCGGTGAGCCGGTCGCCTCGAAGAGTGTGATGGTGTCCAAGAGCGCCGCCTCATAGAGGCGGTCCAGCTCCTGTTGCGGAAGACGGCCGGCGGCGAATGCGCCGATCCCCTCGATCAAGGCCTTCGGCCTGGGAATGCTGCCGATCGGTTCAGTTGGTATGGGCATGGGATTCTCCTTCGTGAATGATTTCCCCCCCGCAACTGCTGCCGGCGCCCGCCGTGCAGCCGAAACAGTGGGAGGCAAACCGGATCCGCCGCTTGATCAGCACATCGCAATCAAAATCGAAGACCGTGAGCGGCTTGCTGTTCCCGATCTGCATCTCCAGCATCTGGTTGAAGTCGCAATCGTAGAGCGCGCCGTCGTAACCGACGCTGATCATCGACCGGCACATCACGCCGACCGCCGCCGACGGGTTGAAGGCATTGACCAGCTTGGTCATGTATTCTTCATAGCCGCCCAACCGTTCGAGCTGCTGCCGGAAGCGGTGGATGGGCATATTCGTGATCGTATAGAGCCGGTTGAAGACGACGCCGAACTTTTTCGAGAGCTCCCGTTTGAAGTCGGCCTCCAGACTCTCCTGCGCCGCAGGGAGAAACGCCCCGACGGGATTGTAGACCAGGTCCAGCACCAGCGCGCCTTCCTTCCCGTACCCCTGGGCGTTGAGCAGCTTGAGGCTCTCGATGCTTTTGTTGAAGACGCCCTGCCCCCGCTGCTTGTCGGTGAAATATTCCTGATAGTAGGGCAGCGACGAGATGACCTCGACTCCGTGACGGGCGAAAAACTCGGGCAGGTACTGTTTGGATTCCTTCGTGCGGGGATTGCCATCAAAGGTGACGGTCAGATTATGGCGGACCATCACGTGCTTGCCAAGTTTTTTGGCCTCGATCACGAAGTCGTCGAAATGGGGGTTCAGCTCAGGCGCGCCGCCGGTCAGATCGAGATTTTTGATCGCAGGATGATCGCGAAGAATTTCCAGGCAGCGATCGATCGTCTTCCGTTCCATGATTTCGGTCCGGTAGGGCGAGGCGTCGACGTGGCAGTGGTGGCAGGCCTGATTGCAGAGCTTGCCGACGTTGACCTGCAAGGTCTCGATCGAAACGGGCGCCAGCGTCAGCCGGTGCTGCTTGAGCGTCTCGACGAAGGGGTAACGGCTATCGTTGATGTGATCCGGGGGCACGCGGCCTAGCCCCCCTGGCGTTTGAGGCAGTTGTGCATCTGGACGGCGTGGATCAGCGTCATGCCGGCCTCCAGCGCCGCAGCGACATGGACCGCCTCGGTCATCTGCTCGGGGTTCGAGCCGGTTTCAAGGCATTGCGTGGTGAAGGCGTCGATGCAGTAGGGGCATTGTCTGGAATGGGCGACAGCCAGGCCGATGAGCGCTTTTTCCCGTTTGGTGAGCGCGCCGTCCGTCCCGGTCGCCTCATGATAATAATCGAAGAACTTTTTCATCAGGTTGCCGGCAAACTGGCCCACGTCGGCGAACCGGCCGAGATCTTTCGATTCATAGTAGTTCATGGTTGTGACGCTCCTGGGTGCACGCCTTGGCGGCTAAGGGACAAATTATACCTATTGCATGATCGGTCTGTCGATTTCCATCAGCGCGGTTGTGACCGTGTCCGTCCGGCCTGTATCCGCACGATCATAAAAATCACCCCGGCAGCCAGGAGGTGCTTGAGCGTATGGCCGCTGATCAGATGGCCCAGCGAGAAGAGTTGGTGGTCGAGTTGCTCGCTCCCTTTGGCCAACGCATAGAGCAGCAACACTCCCCACCACCGGCCCGTCTCACCGGGATAGGGTGAGTCAAACAACAGCAGAACCAGCGGCACCGGAATCAAGACCATCAATTGCACAAACAGATAGGGTCGAAGGTCGCCGACGCCCCGCATCTCCCCCGCATACCAGTAGAGGACCGAACCGACGGCCAGGAGCAGGAGCGGTGGGCCGGTCAACAGCCCCGCTCTCGGATCGATCCGCTCGGTGATCATCACGGCTATAAACGAGGCGAGCAGGATCGCCAAAGGCAATCGGTCCCAGAGCAGCCGGGGCGTGTCGGGTGCCAGATGGTAATAGATGGAACCGAGTGCCGAAAATACTGCGGCAAAATAAAACCGCCAGTAGAGCCACTGTTCGGTTGAGTGGAGGAGCGAGCTTGATTGGGCTGCGGCTGGCTGACGAGACCGCCACAATTGGACCAGGCCCGCCAATCCGGCGGCCAGAATCAGCACATTTGATCCGACATCGGCGGCATTGGGGAGGCCGAAGAGCGAGCGCTGATCGGCGAACTGATGATACGAGGGATCCTGCGGGATCGGATGGAGTGTCGCCACCGCGATCATCAGGCCGATGACGACCAGGACGAGAAGAGCGAGACGAGAGGAACGACTCATTACAAAGGGGACAGGCTACTTTTCCATATCTATTTGCATCTATCTGATAACGAGCGGCTGTGAAAAAGCAGCCTGTCCCCTTATTGTTTCGATTCTTTTCCGGCCTCAAGGTGAAATTTGTGGAGGAAGCGGTGGACCACCGGCGCGAACGTGATGCCGACGATCACAATAATGGCCAGGCCGCTAAACAGCGCATAGGCGCCGGCAAAGAGTTTGCCTACTGTCGTGTGCAGTTCCGTCAGCGGCCCCATGCCGGACAGAATCATGGCGGCGTTGGCGAAGGCGTCGATCCATGGCATGTTTTCGGTCACATGATACCCGATCATGCCGAGCAACAGGGAGCCGAGGATCACCAGCAATCCCAATCCCGCGCTCCGGGCAAACCGGGCGACGAACGCCGGTCTCGGCAGCAGTGGTGCTTTGCGATGTTCGAACATTAGTAAAAAGGGGACAGGCTACTTTTTCGCATTATCTAACGATGGACAGCCCTGAAAAAGTAGCCTGTCCCCTTTTTCACCGCCAGGCGCCGAGGATCCCACCCATCAGCGAGAGATAGACAATTCGATGGCCGGCCTGGATCAGAATGAGCCTGAACGGCCAGTTGCAGAAGAGTGAATCGGAATACATGCTGGTGGCCACAATTCCAATCCCAATACTCAGTCCCACCAACGCGCCGCCGAGGGCGGTCGTGATGCCGAGGGCCTGAATAAACACGGCGAGGACATAGGCGGTCACCAGTGTAGTGATGGCGGTGAGGATCAGCGCGTTTCTGGGGCTGCCGCCGCTGCAGATCTGCTCTTTCGTTTTGCCCAGCGCCTTGAGCCATGCCGCGCCGAAGACGGGCTGTGCGAACCAGGCGCCGCCCAGCGCAAAACCTACCACGGCGGCGATAAGCACGGCTAAATAATTAATGGCTGCGTAGTCGGTCATTGAGTCTTCTCCTTCATGGGTGCAATTTTACTTTTTATTTTGGTCAAATAGTCCAGAGCCTGTATTGGGGTCATATTATTCGGATCCATCTCGGCGAGTTCTTTGGCGAGTTGCTGCAACGGCGACTCGAAGAGGTCGGCTTGCGGCGGCGGGGGCGCCACAGGCCGCGATGAGTCGGCCGGTGCGATAGCCCCGCCCTGCGCTTCCAATCGAGCGAGTACTTGCTTGGCCGTGGCGATCACACTTTCAGGCAGACCAGCAAGGCGAGCCACCTGGATCCCGTAGCTCCGGTCGCTGCCGCCTTCGACAATCGTTCGCAGGAAGACGATCTCATCGTTCCATTCCCTGACGGCGACGTGGCAGGCTTTGATGCCTTCGTGCTGATGCGCCAGCTCGGTTAGCTCGTGATAGTGCGTGGCGAAGAGTGTTCTCGCGCCGATCACTCGATAGAGATGTTCGGCCACGGCCCAGGCAATGCTCACGCCGTCGTACGTGCTGGTGCCCCGGCCCACTTCATCGAGCAGAATCACGCTGCGCGGCGTGGCGCGCTGGAGAATGGCGGCCGTTTCGTTCATCTCCACCATAAACGTGCTGCGGCCGCCGACCAGATCATCCGTGGCGCCAATGCGTGTGAAGATGCCATCGACCAGGCCGATTTCGGCCGATTCGGCCGGCACAAAGCTTCCCATCTGGGCCAAAATCGCAATGTGGGCGACTTGCCGTAAGTAGGTCGATTTGCCCGCCATATTGGGGCCGGTGATGATCAGCAGCTTGTGATCGGTGTCATTTAAATAGACGTCATTCGGCACGAACCGATTCGGCCCCAGCGCCTGTTCGACCACGGGATGGCGGCCACCGCGGATGGTGATCGTCAGCGTGTCGGACAAAACGGGACGTGTATACCGGCCGGCGATCGCCGTTTCGGCCAGGGCCGCCAGCGTATCAATCTCGGCCAGCCGCTCGGCCATCGCCTGGACGCGTCCGGCCTGTGCGGCGATCTGGGCCCGCAGCTCATCATATAATTGATACTCTAACTGCCAGATCCGTTCTTCTGCGCCCAGGACCTTTGATTCAAGTTCTTTGAGCTCCGGTGTAATGAAGCGTTCGGCATTGACCAGTGTCTGCTTGCGGTGATAATCGTCCGGCACCTTGGCAAGATTCGCCTTCGACACCTCGATGAAATAGCCAAAGACTTGGTTGTAGCGGACCTTGAGCGAGTCGATGCCGGTCCGCTGCCGTTCCTGGCTTTCCAATTTAGCGATCCACTGTTTGCCGTTCCGGCTGATCTCGCGTAGTTCGTCCAATTCGGCATGATGGCCCGGTTTGATCAGGCCGCCCTCTTTGAGCGCGAGCGGCGGCGAATCAACCAACGTTGTGTCGATCGCGTGAGCGAGGTCGTTCAGCTCATCCCATTTATCGGTGAGCGATTCCAGTGGCGGTCCGTTATTTAAGAGCTTCCAGATGGCGGGCAGATGATGGATTGAGTCTTTAAGCTGCACCAGATCTCGCGCGTTGGCGGCTCTGAGACTGATCCGGCCGACGATCCGTTCGAGATCGCCGATACCGGACAATTCACTCCGCAGGGCGGCGCGCCGTTGGTAGTCGGTGCTGAAGATTTCAACACGGTCAAGCCGCCGGTTGATTTCGCCGGGATTCAGCAGCGGATGCAGCAGCCACTGGCGTAAAAGCCGGCTGCCCATGGCTGTGACCGTTCGATCAATCACACCCAGCAGCGACCCTTCGCGTCGGCCATCCAGAGCGCGTTCGGTCAGTTCCAGATGATTCTGCGTGGTCGGATCGATCGAGAGAAACCGCTCCCGGCGGTGATAGCGCAACGCGCGCAGGTGAGAGAGTGCCTGCAGTTGCGTCTCTTCCAGATACTGAAGCAGCGCGCCGACGGCACCCAGGACAGCCGGCTCATCGGCGCCGCCCCAGACGGCCAGCGATTCAATTTGAAAATGACGATGGAGCAGCTGTCGGCCGGCAGTGGACGTGAACGACTCCGGTTGCCGCTCGACCAATCTCAATCCGCCCAACGCCGATTGCCAGGCGGGTTGTGCGGTCAGGGTGGAAGACAGCAGCAGTTCCTTCACATTCCACCGTCGGAGCAATTCGGTGACCGCGTCTTGCGGTCGGGGGCCGGTGATATTCGCCAGCCAGCCCTGGCCGGTGGAGAGATCAACCCAGGCGGCGCCGATGCTTTGTCCGGTTTGAGCAATTGCGCCGACGTAGGCCGCCTGCTTCGGATCGAGCAGTTCAGGCTCCAGGATCGTGCCCGGCGTGATGACGCGGACCACCTCGCGCGTCATGAGTGCCGTTCGGCCGCCCGGGCCGCCGGGGCTGGTTGCCGACTCCACTTGCTCGCAGATGGCAACCGACTGGCCGGCCCGGACCAACTTTGCGATATAGCCGGTCATGGCAACAACAGGCACACCGCAGAGGGGTGTGGGGTTGGGGCGGCTTTTATCGCGGGACGTCAACGCGATGTTCAAGAGTTGCGAGCCCTTCAGCGCGTCCTCCTCGAACATCTCGTAAAAATCGCCGACGCGGAAAAACAGAATGGCATCGGGATAGCGCTGTTTGAGCTGACGGTACTGCTGCATCAACGGCGTCAGCTCATCCTGCGCGGGCGGATGGAAGAGACTCATTTGCGTTTGCCCCTTCGGTTGCTACGGGTGTATGGGCGATGGGGGGCATCGGGGGGAGAGGAGTATCTCCCCCCGAATTTAATGTCGGCCCGCGCGCGGAATTCCGGCAGCAGCTGATCGTACGCGTGACGCAAATCCTCCGGAATCACGCGGACGTTGGCGACCGTACTCATGAAATTTGTGTCGCCGTTCCAGCGGGGGACGATGTGCACATGCAGATGCTCTTCGATGCCCGCGCCGGCCGCTTTGCCGAGATTGATCCCGACGTTGAAGCCCTGGGGTTTGTAGACAGCCCGGAGGACGTCGATCGCCAGTTGCGTGGTTGCCAGCAACTCGCCGAGCGCGGCGGGCGACAGGGTGTTCAAATCGGAGGCGTGCTCATAGGGGGCCACCATCAGGTGGCCGTTCGAGTAGGGATAGGCGTTGATGATGACGAAGGTCGACCGGCTGCGGTGCAGGATATACCGGCGGCGGTCGTCGGCGGGTTTGCCCACGCAGAAAATGCAGTGGTCCGGTTTGGCGCTTTTCAGATACGGGAGCCGCCAGGGAGCGAACAAGGATTTCATGGCTATTTTCGAATTTCGATTGTCGATTTTCGAATGAACTGCGCACTGGACATTGCATCTGTCATTTGCTTTTCAATCGAAAATCGTCAATAGAAAATTGCACTTATGCCTCTGCCTTTTTCAACACCGCCATGATCTTCTGCAAGTCTTCCCAGACGGTCTTCTTCTCGCTGGGACTGCGGAGCAGGTAGGCCGGGTGATAGGTGGGCATCACTTTGACGCCATCGACCAGGAAGAATTTTCCCCGCATGACGGAAATTTTGTCCTCCCGCCGCAGGACGGCCTGCGCCGCGGAGCTGCCCAGCGCGCAGAGGACTACCGGATTGATGGACGCGATCTGTTTGCGCAGGAACGGCTCGCAGGTGGCGGCTTCATCCGGTTTCGGCGGCCGGTTGCCAGGCGGGCGGCACTTCAGCACGTTGGCGATGTAGACGTCCTCGCGTTTCAAGCCCATCGACTCGATCATTTTGGTCAACAACTGGCCTGCGCGACCGACAAAGGGCAGTCCCTGTTCATCTTCATCCTGGCCCGGCGCCTCCCCGACGAACATCAGCCGGGCGCGTGGATTGCCGGTGCCGAAGACGATATGGGTGCGCCCTTCGTGCAGTCGGCATCGCGTGCACTCGCCCAGGTCGTCCCGAATTACCTTTAGCGACAGCGCCGGGGTTTGTTCCACTCGCACAGGACGCTCGCTCAAGTCAGGGGGAGCGATGCTCACGCTCCCCCTGACAACCCCCATCGCCGGTACGTTTGGGATCGCAACAGCATCAGCGGAAGCACTTACCGGCCCAACTTCTTCCAAGCCAGCCGCTTGAAAATAACGGCCGTACGCCTCAAGTTGCCGGGTGATCTCTGCGAGTTGTTGGCGGTCGGATTGATCAGTCATGTTGTACGTTCCAGCGCAGCCATCAGATGCTCGTGGCCCCGGCCGTGGAGTTGGGCGACGATCACTCGCGCGGTTTCATCTTCCTCTCCTGGGCCATCGACAGAGAGCTGAAAGGTCAGACTCAGTCGATCGGGTGGCAACAACGAGCCGGCGCGGTCGGCCCATTCAATCACGGTCACTTGTTGCGAGTCAAGCGGCTCCAGAAGGCCTAAACGCGCGATTTCAGCGGGGTCATCCAACCGATACAGATCGAGATGACAAACGAGCATTGACGTCTCGCCGCCACCCTGTTCGCCACGCGCTTCAATCGACTGGCGGCCCCGATACCATTGCTGGAGCACGAAGGTCGGGCTGTTGGGCCGGTCGGGGCAGCCGAGGCCGACGGCCAATCCCTGCACCCAGGTGGTTTTGCCCGCGCCGATCGGGCCGATCAGTGCGATCGTTTCACCGCCGCGGAGCAGGCCGGCCATCCGGCGGGCCAAGGCATCGGTCTCGGCGGCCGATCGGCTGGAGAAGGTGACAGGATCGGCGGGTGGCACCGGCGTGACGGCCAATCTAAGAAGCAGACGCGACGCGTGCGGCGGCTTGTTGAAAGGCGGCGGGCAACTGTGCGATCAGATCGCCGGCGATCAGGCTCGTCTCCCCGACCTGCCGGGCGGCAAGATCGCCGGCCAGGCCGTGCAGATAAATCGCCGCCTCGGCCGCCTCGGGCAGGGGAATGGCCTGCGCCAGCAGGCCACCGATCACGCCTGTCAACACATCACCCGTGCCGCCGGTGGCCATGCCGGGATTGCCGGTCGTGTTGATCCAAAGTCTGCCGTCGGGATCGGCGAGGAGCGTGTGCGCCCCTTTCAGCACGATCCACGCCCGATATCGCCGGGCCGCTTCGCGCGCAGCCGCGGGCCGGTCGATCTCCACCTGATCGGCGGCGCAGCCCAGCAGCCG
>JBGPIL010000008.1:0-25432 GCA_041484905.1 Nitrospiria bacterium | reverse complement strand
CCGCCCGCTCAAATTGCCGGTCGGCCATCGCCTTCAGGCTATGTGAAGACGCCGCCGAGTGGACGGAGGACGGACTTGACGGTGAAGAGGAGCGGCGCCGGATCAGAGGGGGCGGAGAGGAACCGGCACGCCGCCGCGCCGGACGGTCACTGCGGGGCAACCTGCTCACCCTCGCCGGCATCTGACATGGGGGACATGCGGGAGATGACTGCCGGGGAGGGCGGGTCATCCGATTGAACTGATGGCGACAGAGCCGAGGGCGACAGGACTGGGGGGGACGGCTCGACCGCATCGAGCTCGGCGCCGTCAGCTGTCATCTCTGGCGTCATGCCGGGTGTGGTGACGGGCGGCTGCTGACGGGCCAACTCCTCAAATTCCTTCAGCGTCGGCAGCCCGGTCAGATCGTTCAACCCGAAATATTCCAGAAACTCGCGCGTCGTCCCGTAGACGATCGGCCGGCCGACCATATCCCGCCGCCCGACGATTTTCACCAGCCGGTAGTCGAGCAAAGTTTTGAGCACGCCCGCGCAGTCGACGCCGCGGATCTGTTCGACCTCCGTGCGCAGGGCCGGTTGCTTGTAGGCCACGATAGCCAGCGTTTCCAGCGCGGCTTTGGACAGCCGGACCGCCGCCGTGATCTGCCGGTGCCGGCGCAGGATCTCCACTACCGATTCCTTGGTCACCAGCCGGTAGCCGCCGGCCACGTTCACCAGTTGCAAACCACGATACGGCGCCGCCAGCTCCCGTTCCAACTGCTCCAGCCAGGTGCGAACCCTCGGCTCATCCGCGCCGAGCGCCTGGCCCAATTGCTCCAGCGAGACCGGCTCCACCGAGGCGAACAGGATCGCCTCCACGGCCGCCCGTTCGGCGGCATCGGTCATGCCTTCAATTTCCAATTCCGCCACGCCACTGTGACTCATACGTCCACCTCCGGATCCGCTTGCCGTGGCAAGCTCAAGTCAGGGGCAGATCGTCTTTTGCAATGGGGGCCCGTGCGGAATCGATCCCGCGTCCTCCTGTGCCCCCATGCCCCGGCTCTCCCCCTGATAACCCCCATCAACACGCAATACTCACGAGTCGGTCTCTACGGCGGTGCGTCCCACATCATCCACCTCCTCGAAAATGGGATGCTCCCCGCCGCCTTGGCTGTCTGCCCGGCCGAGCGTGAGCCGCTCTTCGCCGGATGACTGCACCACCATCAGTTGCATCTTGATCAATTCCAGCACCGCCAGAAACGTCACGATCACAAACAACCGGCTCTTCGCCCCGGCGCAGAGCTGAAAGAAATCGACGGACGGCTGCATCGCCAGCTCGTCCAGAATCACCGCCATCCGTTCCCTGACCGAGAGCACATCCGACGTGATCACGAACGGCGTCTGATCGGGCAGCGTTGCGATCACCCGCTGCAACGCGGCCACCAGATCGAACAACTGCAGGTCCGAGAGCAGCAGGCCCTGATCATCCCCGGCCGCTTGATCCGCCGGACGCGCCACCAGCAGCCGCCACCATTCAGCCCGTTGCTCCAGCTCGCCGGCCACCCCCTTGTACCGTTGATACTCGACCAACCGGCGCACCAGCTCTTCGCGCGGATCCTCGCCCCCCTCGTCCTCCAGTCCCTCCACGTCCTCCACCACCGGCAGGAGCGTGCGCGATTTAATATGGATCAACGTGGCCGCCATCAGCAGAAACTCTCCGGCCACATTGATATTCAACGCCGTCATGATGTCAAGATAATGCAGATATTGCCGGGTGATGAGCGCGATGGGAATGTCGTAGATGTTCAACTGCTGCTCTCTGATCAAATGAAGCAGCAGGTCCAACGGCCCCTGAAAATTTTCCAGGACAACATGGTAGGCGTCCGCGTCAGGGAGCGCGTCCGCCTCGCGCATGGCGTCTGGCGGCAGGGAAGGCGCCTCTCCGGCCAACCCACCGCCGGCCAACCGATGATCATCCATTAAGAGCGATTATAATGAGAAGGGGCCGTAAAATCAAGAATTTCTTCAAGATATGGTGTCAAATGACCGTTCCCCATCAAGATATGGGGGAAAAGGTAGTGTTGCGGGGGTCAGAGCCCAACCGCCTCGTAGGCATCGAAGTTAGGGGGAGATGCGCTTCGACTCGGCCATGGCCGTAGGCCATGTGTCCGGCTCAGATTCCGCCTTCGCGAGCAAAGCTCGCGAAGCTTCATTCCTCTCCCCCTTAGAATTATATGTGGGGGCCGTGCGGTGCAGTTGCTCCTCCGATGCCCCCACGCCCCGGGCCCCATCGCCCTACGCATAAGTGCTGGCTTCACAATCCAACTGCGTCATACACCTGTTGGAGGGTCTGTTTGGCGACCGTCTGAGCCTTTGCGCACCCCTGACCGATGATCGTTTCAACCTGGTCGGGATGGCGTTCGATTTCCTTCCGTTTCTCCCACAGCGGCGTCAGTTTGGCCACCAGAGGGTCCGCCACCAGTTTTTTGCAGTCAATGCAGCCGATCTCGGCCGTCCGGCATTCGCGGTTGACCCGATCGATCACGGGCGAGGCCGACAGCACATGGTGCAGCGCAAAAACCGGACAGATGTCCGGGTTTCCCTTGTCCGTCCGTTTCACGCGCGCCGGATCGGTGACCATGGTCTTCAACTTTTCGCGCACGATTTGTTCCGTATCGGAGAGATAGATGGCGTTGTTGTAACTTTTGCTCATCTTCCGTCCGTCGGTGCCAGGGATTTTTTGCGCCGCTTTGGACAGCAACGCGGCCGGTTCCTTGAACACCGACTTCTTGTAGAGATGGTTGAACCGGCGCGCGATCTCGCGGCACAACTCCAGATGGGGCAACTGGTCGACGCCGACCGGCACGTCATCCGGCTGATACAGAAGAATATCGGCCGCCTGCAACACCGGATAACCCAGAAACCCATAGGTCGTCAGATCGCGCTCCTTGAGCTCTTCCTTCTTTTCCTTGTACGTCGGGTTCCGCTCAAGCCACGGAACCGGCGTGATCATCGAGAGGATCACGTGCAGGACCGCATGATCGGGAATGCGCGATTGCACAAACAGGGTCGACCGTTCCGGGTCCAGGCCGGCCGAGAGCCAGTCGATCACCATCTCCCTGGTGGAGGAACGGATCTGTGTCGGATCGGAGTAATTCGTCGAGAGCGCGTGCCAGTCGGCCACGAAAAAGTAGCAGTCGTGTTTGGCCTGCTCCGCCTGCCAGGTGTCGAGCGCGCCGAGCCAGTTGCCGATATGCAACCGCCCGCTCGGCTGCATCCCGCTCAAGAGCCGCCGCCGGCCAGCTGTCTTTGGGCCCGTCATGACAAAATCAGATATTCCAGCACTGATGAGATTACCATCAGCACACGCTGGATCAGGTGGGTCGGATCGAAAAACAGCAGGCCGAGCAGAATAAGAATCCCGTATGGTTCAATCGCCGCCACGCGGTCGGAGGCGGGATGGGGCAGCAGGCCGACCAACACCCGCCCGCCGTCGAGCGGCGGGATCGGCAGAAGATTAAAAACCATCAACCAAATATTAATCAGGACGCCAAAGTACAGCATCTGGCTAATCGGCTGCAGGATTTCAAACGAGCCCTCCGGCCCTCCAGCCGGCGCGCCCGGGATGCCGATCATCGAACCCGGCCCGGCCACGCCGCTCAACACTTTTAGCGCGATGCCGAACCCGATCGCCAGGAACAGGTTCATCAACGGCCCTGCGGCCGCCACCCAGACCATATCCGCTTTGGGCCGGCGGAGATTTGCAAAATTGACCGGGACCGGCTTGGCCTGTCCGATGACAAAACCGGTGAAGAGAAAAAGCATGGCCGGCATCAGGATCGTCCCCCACGGATCGATATGCGCAAGCGGATTGAGCGTCACTCGCCCGAGCAGTTTCGCCGTCGGATCGCCCTTCCAGTTGGCGACGTAGCCGTGCGCCGCCTCATGAAGTGTGATCCCCAGGATGATCGGCAGCGCCGCCACCGCCACCATCTGGATCTTGTGTGCGAGGTCTGAGTCCATCAGAGGTCTGGGTCCATCAGTTGACCTGGATCAGCTTGCCGGCCCGCACCTTGACCATCACGGGCTGCTTCTGCGCCGCCTGGCCTGGCACCAGCGTGGTCTGCCCCGACACACCGGGATAGAGCCGGATGCCGCTCAAATAATCGGCGACCTGCCGGCCGCTCCGCGCGCCCTGCTCGAGCGCGCTGAGCATCATGCGCATGGCATCGTACGCCTGCGCGGCGAACAGATCCGGCTCCTCATGATACCGCATCTGATACCGGCGGACAAACTCCTGCACCACCGGCGTCTGGCTGTTCGCAAAAAACCCGTCGGCCATGACGGCGCCCTCCACAAACCGGCCGCCGTAGCTGACCAACTCCGGGCGGTTCCAACTCCCCACGCCCAGCAGCACGGGCTGTTCGTAGCCGTAAAACGCCAGTTGCGCCGCAATCAGTCCCCCCTGCCCGGCATCACCGGGCAGAAAAATCGCGTCAAACCCCGGTGTATAGGGCCATTCGTCGGGCGGTTTGCCTTCCACCGGAGGGCCGATCGCGCCGTACCGGCTCAAGTCGGCGGTTTTCATGGCTTTGATTTGCGCGCCGTAGTCGGTGGCGTCCGCCGGATAGCCGATCGATGCGATCACCTCACCCTGGGCCGTGCGCACCGCGTCGGAAAAAACCTCCGCCGCAGTTTTGGCGTACGGCTCGTCGGGATAGAGCACCATGAATCGCTTCGCACCCAGCCGCCCGACGGCATACTCCGCAATCGACCGGGCCTGCTGCGCCAGCGTCAAACCGTTCCAGAACAGGTAGCGCTCTGCGTCCTTGGCCGTTTCTTTCACCGTCTCGGCGGAGACCGAAGTCGAACCGATCAGGGCGCCGGGACTCATAAACGGCAGTTCCAAGCGGCGCGAGACCGGAGTCGCCCGCTCCATCTCCCGGCTCAGCAGCGGCCCGACCACGGCAAGCAGGCGGAACTCTTTCGCCCATCGCTCCAGCGCGTCGGCCTGAAGGCTGTCGGCCGACTGACTGTCACGAATCGCCAGCCCCACCGCCGGCCGGTCCTGGGCCGGCACCGCCTCCCAGGCGACCTCGGCGCCGCGCAACGCGCTGCGTCCAAACGCGCGGGCCGGACCGCTCAGGGGCAACAGCAGACCGACCACGGAGGCTTTCTCCTTGATCGCCTCAACATTGGCGCGGAGACGGGCCGTAACATCGGCCGCTTTCGGCTGTTTGGGAAAATCGGCCAGAAAGCGTTTCAACCACTGCTCTTCATCATACAGCTCATGCTGCTGAGCGGCCAGATCGGCCAGGCGCAGCAACGCCAGATCGGCGGGAAACCGCCTGGCCGAGGCGGCGACGAGCCGTTGCAGCCGTTCGGCGTCGGCCTCATGCGCGACCAGGTCGGCCGTCTGCCCGTCCACGGCGGCGACCGCCGCGGCGTCATCCGCGGCTTCGGCTAAACGGCGCAGCGTGAGCAACGTTTCGACCGCCTTGAGCAGGTTGCCCGTCTGTCGATAGAGGCCGGCCAATTGCTCCTCAATCGGCTTGCGGAAGTCCGGCGCAGGATTCAGGTTCGCCGCTTTTTCAAACGCGGTAATGGCCTCGGCGGTCGAGCCCCGCCCGACGTAAATTTGTCCCAGCAGCACGCCGGCGTCCGCGGCCCGGGGCGAGGTGGGCGCATCCGCGAGCAGTTTTTTCAAATAGAAGATCGCATCATCCGATTGCTGTTGACGCCACGACGCCTTGCCGATCAGATAAAACGCCTCGGCCGCCTCCTCGCCGGTCGGTCTCGACTGCAGCCATTGCTGGATGAGGTCGATGACCTTGCGATCGTCACCCGCCATGGCGGCCGCGCGCGCGGCCTCGAGCGTCGCCTGGCCGCCTAATCCGATCGATCCGGCCGGACCAGTTGATCCAGTTGGCGGCGCGGGCGCCGGATTGACCGCATTCGCTGCCGGCGCGCCGGCCTGAGGCGATGGCGGGTCCGCCAAGCCGCCCCATCCAATCGATCCGGCCGCCATCACACCCGCCGCGCAGACCACGGCCAGGACAACCGGCATGAATCGCGCGCGTGGAACCATCCCCTTGTCTTTCTCGTGACGCTGACCTATGATCCCTCTCATGGCAACCCAGTCCGGATCATCGAACGTTCCCGGGGATGTTCCTGGGAACGTTTCTGGAGACGTTCCGGCGGACGTTCAGCCCCGCGCCAACGGGTCCGATGTGCTGATCGACCGCTTTCTGGACCATCTGGGGGTTGAGCGCGGGTTGTCCCCGCACACCTGCTCGGCCTATCGGCGCGACTTGCATCATCTGCTCGCGTTTGCCGATCAGGAACGGCGCCGGCTTGATGCCGTCACGGCGGTGGAACTGCACCGGTTCATCGCGCAGATGGTCGGCACACGGCCGGCGCCGGCGTCCATCGCCCGGCTGATCAGCGCGCTGAGAAGTTTCTATCGTTTTCTGCTGCTCGAAAACGTCCTGGCTCACGATCCCACGGCGACGTTGACGCTGCCCAAGCCCTGGCGGCGGCTGCCCGGCACGCTGAGCATCAACGAGGTGGCGCGGCTGTTGAACCATTCGAAAGGCGCCGGCCCGCTCGCCGAGCGGGACGACGTCATGCTGGAACTGCTCTACGCCACGGGCCTGCGGGTGTCCGAACTGATCGAGCTGCGCGTCCAAAATCTGAACCTGCTCTCCGGCTTTCTCATCTGCCTGGGCAAGGGGCGCAAAGAACGGCTGGTGCCGATCGGAGACACCGCGAGAGAAAAACTGACTGACTATCTGGCGCGGACCCGCCCCCGGTTGCTCGCACCGGTCCGGCGCCGCCGGCCCACGGCGGCCGTCCGGCGCAGCCGCAGCGACGGCGAGACTCTCTTCGTCGGCCGGGGCGGACGGCGGTTGACCCGTCAATCGGTCTGGCATCTGATCAAAAAACATGCCCGGGCGGCGGGTCTCGCCACGGCTCTGTCGCCCCATACGCTCCGTCACTCCTTCGCCACCCACCTGCTGCTCCGGGGCGCCGATCTGCGCGTTGTCCAGGCGATGCTCGGCCACTCCAGCATCCGCACCACGCAAATCTACACCCATTTGACCAAGGGGGAATTAAAGGCCGTGCACCAACGGTACCATCCGCGCGGGTGACGCTCGGGGCGTGGTGGCGTCCGGAAGACGGGTTAAGGTTTCCGCACGGCCCCACAAAAAACCAGGGGCCACGAGGGGCCGATGGGAAACCAACTGCGGCTCGGGGTGTGGGGGCATCGGAGGGCGCACGCTGCGACGAGGAAGGAGCAGCAGGTTCGTGCGCGCCGCCGAGTCGGTGAGGCGGCTGGATTCCGACATCCCCCCGCACGGGTCCCCACATTCAATAAGCAATCAGCGAAACGACTTGATGACCGTCCAGCCGATGCCGGCCGCGCAACGCCGTCAGTTCGATGAGGAACGCGACACCGATGATCACGCCGTCCAGTTGTTTGACCAGATCGACGGTCGCGGCGATGGTCCCGCCCGTCGCCAGCAGATCGTCAACGATGAGCACCCGTTCCCCGGTGATGATCGCGTCACGGTGGACGGCCAGGGCGCTGGAGCCGTATTCCAGATTGTATTCGGTCTCGTAGACGTCGCTCGGGAGCTTGCCCCGCTTGCGCACCGGAATGAACCCGGTTTTCAACCGGTAGGCCAGCGCCGAGCCGAGGATAAAGCCGCGGGACTCGATGGCCACCACCTTGTCGATCCGTTCGTCTTCATAGAACTTCGCCAGCTTCTCGATCATGCGGTAAAACAGCTCCCCATCCTTGAGCAGCGTCGTGATGTCGTAAAAGAGAATCCCCTCCTTGGGAAAATTCGGAATCTCCCGGATTACGCTCTTCAGATCGACCATGCGCCGCCCATCCCCCGTTATAACTGCTCTTCGTACTCCGTCATTTGTGCCGTCACGATGGACCGCAGCTTCTGCAGCGCCGCGGCCTCGATCTGACGCACCCGCTCGCGGGTCAAGCCCAGCACCTGACCGATCTCTTCAAGCGTTTGCGGCTCCCCGCCGTCCAGCCCGAACCGCATCAGAATCACCCGTTTCTCCGTGTCGCGCAGCCCTTTGATCCATTCGAAAATCTCCTCCCGCTGCTTGATCCCCTCGGCGGTCGTTGACGGCAGGGATTGCGAATGATCGACGATGATGTCCTTGAGCGTCGTCTCCTGCTGCGCGCCGACCGGGCTGTCCAGCGAGTAAATCTTGCGGATGACCTGCTGCAGCTCCACCACCTGCCCCTGTTCGAATTTCATCTGGCGCGCGAGTTCCTGCACGGTCGGCTCGCGATCCAGCTCCTGCACCAGATCCTCCATGGCGGACAGATAATGATTGAGCCGTTCGACCACGTGCACCGGCAGGCGGATCAGCTTGCTCTGGTTGATGATGGCCCGTTCGATCGACTGGCGGATCCACCAGGAGGCGTAGGTGCTGAACTTAAAGCCTTTCTTGTAGTTGAACTTCTCAACCGCCTTGATCAAGCCGAGATTGCCTTCCTCGATGATATCCGAGAACGGCAGTCCCCGATTGATGTAGCGTTTCCCGATGCTGACCACCAGCCGGAGATTCGACTCGATCATCCGGCGGCGGGCCCGGCCGTCCCCCTTGCCAATCCGCTTGGCCAGCGACTGCTCCTGCTCATAGGTCAGCAGCTCCCACCGGCGGATTTCCTTCAGATAGCTTTTGACCGCGTCCGGCTCTTCCCGGCCGACCGGCTCCTCCTCCTTGACCTCGGCTTCCGACTCCGATTCCTCGCTGAACTCGCTGCTCTCGTCGTCGTCGGATGTTTCCGTAAGGGCCGAGAACGATTCCGGATTGACCGCCGCCTCGTCGTCATCTTGCGTGGGCGTCGCCTCGTCCTTGCCCTTGCGGCCGCGCCGCTTCGGCGCCGGCGATTCAGAGCGTTTTTTATCCAATTTTTTAGGCATGCATCCTCACTCGACGGGCCATTCTATACTGGCATTGCCCAAATTACAAGCAGCGGCGTCGATTAGAATCAGGGGAAGATTCCGGCTCTCCCCCTGATAACCCTCATCGGATATACGCATCGATGGGCGTGATAAACGAGGGGGCTACAACAACTGACGGGGAAGAAGGGTCGCAAGTGCGGGAGGAAGGGCGAACTTATTTTGAAAGGAACTAACGAAAAGCTGGCCGGCGTGCGTCCTCTGCGCGTCCGTGTTAAGCAAATTCTTAGGCGCTCTTCTGATAATGTGTAGTGTACCAGTCGATAACCTGCCTAATCATTCTTTGATACGAAGTATGATGCTTTTTGGCCTGTTCCTTGAAAAATTCAATGCTCGATTTTTTCAAAGAGATCGTGACCTTCACGTTTTCCTCTCTCAATACCAACTGATCAGGGGGAGGAAGAAAATCCTTGATGACTCTCAGCTCACCCATCGGTTCTTCAGTATATTTTATTTTGCTCTTCATATATCTTCCTCCCTTTTCTCCAATATTCCGCACCATAAATACGAACGACATCACCCCTCTGTGTGAACCTCACGGTCATGATGCCATCACCAACACGGCCAATACAGTAAAATCGTTCTTCTTCTTTGCTATGGGTAACATCTTCAGCAATGACACGGTGAGGATCAAGAAATACCTGCTGCGCCGCTGAAAAAGAAACGTTGTGTCCGGTCGGGTTGAATAGTTACGTATGGTGTCCCCCGAATTCGGTGTCCCCCGAATTCGAAATAGTACTCCAACTTCAATTTTCACGACCTTTTTTGCTTGATGAGCTGCTGCCAGAAGGCTTGCTCTGCGACCACGAGCCGGGCGATATAACGATCATCTCGTTTGATGCGAAGGTGGATTTCCTGACGATTCGGCAACCAGCAGAAGAAATCAATGTGCGGCAGCTCAGTCACCGACAAAATATGCTGAAGCTGACCGATGTAATAACTCGGCACTTGCCGGCTGCTGGCGGTCTTTTTGTAGACACTTTCGCCGCATTTGATTTCTACCACTGCGCTCCCATTGGCTGCCAAGCCGTCCACGCTGGCACGCTGCCATTTATGCTTGATGCTCTGGAGGCACGCGGGAGCAACGCGAACCTTGCTGATTGCCTCGTATCGCTGTCTGGCTTCCGGCTCAAGTGCGGTGCCTCTTGCCGTTGCCGCGTTGCCCCCGAATGTCTCGGCTGTGCCGAGCTTTTCTGATAGGAGATGCGTTGAGCTTTTCCACGGGTTTTCACCCATGATCGCCGGGGCATCCGATGCGCCAATGCCATTGTTGCGCCACTCAAACCACTCAGTCGTTCCTTGTTGAAGATTGACAACAGCGTATGCGGTATTCACGGTGCCCCCTTTGATGCCCAACGGCTAACATAACAGAAACAGCAGGATTAGAGTGGTTTTTCCTACCGCGTCGCACCGCTCAATCTCACGAAGTAGTACCCCGACTTCAATTTTCGCTGATCACTTCTTCTTCGGCCACGGGAGAATCATCGAGACTTGCCGCCGATACTCTTCGTAGGCCGCGCCGTGATAACTCACCAGATCGCGCTCCTCCAACTGAAGAGCGATCAGGATGTAAGCCGTCGTGGCAACGGAGAAGACCAGGTGTGCGACCGTCATGTGAGGCGTCGCCCAGAAGGCGATGACGAACCCCATCATGATCGGGTGGCGGACGAACTGGTACAGCAAAGGCGTTCTGAATCCGACGGGCGAGTACACCCGGCCCTTCAGGTTCAGGTAGACCTGGCGCAGGCCAAACAAGTCAAAGTGGTTGATGAGGAAGGTGCTGACGAGCACCAGCGCCCAGCCGATCCAGAAGAGCGCCCAGAGGGCGTTGCGCCCCGCCGTGTTCTCGACAGTCCACACCACGTCGCTCATCGGCCGCCACTGCCAAAAGAGCAGAATCAGCGCAAGGCTCGAAAGCAGAACATACGTGCTGCGCTCAATCGCCTGAGGAACGAACTGCGTCCACCAGCGCTTGAAGGCCGGCCGCGCCATGACACTGTGCTGGACAGCGAAGAGACCAAGTAAGAGCACGTTGATCAGCAACGCCTGACCGAACGAAGCAGGCGCGCCTGAATCTATTGCCTTGGGTACAACCAGATTTCCGACAAATCCGATCGCGTAGAGAAACGTGACGAAAAAGATCACATAGCAAACGGCACCGTACAACAAAGCAAGAATCCGACCCATGGTGTGGTCCCTCCTCTGGAAGTGAGTGCCTCATGGCCTCACATCTCATATGAGACGGCACCCCTGCCGTCTTTTTTTACGACCGCGCTCAGGTATAAACCGATTCCGCATAAGAGTCAAGAGGGTCTGCACAGGGAGGGTCCGATGACGTCTTGAACTACGGCAGGTGCTCAACAGAAAAAACAGGGTCAGAGTACTTTTTCCTACCGCGCCGCACAGGTCAATCTTACGAAATAGTCAATTGTTGGGGTCAGACCCCTTTGGTGACTTTAGACCCCTTTGGTGACTTTAACTTAATTGAGAGGGTCAGGGTACTTTTTCCTACGGCGGCGCACAGGTCAATCTTACGAAATAGTCAATTGTTGGGGTCAGCCCCTTTGGTGTTCGAAATAGTACTCTGACCACAATTATTTATATAGCTTCAGAAACGCCGCAGCCGCCTGACCAAGGACCGAGATCGCCGTGAGGATCGCGGCGACTGCCGAGAGGCGTGATTGCCGCTTGATTATCCATGGAATCGATCCCGGCTCGTTCACCATTGTCTCCACATAGTCGGGAATACGTACAAGTGCAGACCAGAGCCAAAACCCGGCTGCCAACAACCCAAAAACGATTGTGATCCAGTTTGCCAATTCCGTTCCGGTCATCTTGAAACGCTCTGTTGCGTTGCAGACCCGCTTGCGTCGAAGGGCCAAGAGAAGTCGAAAACACCAAGGTTATTGCAAAAAAACCCTGGCTCGATTTTTTCTATTTGTTTAGGGGTACGCACGTGTACTTACCGGGCATAACTGATAGCGATGGATTTCGATTGTACGGTTCAATGAGTTGCAAGCATACTTCCAGGTCATTGGAATAGCCATGAACTGTTAACAGATGGTCGGTTCCATTTTTCATCACTGCATAGTCCGGAGACGAACCAACACGGTTTTTCGCAAAGAATTCTTTAACAGCCTCTTGGGACACTTGTTTTGGTTCTCCATCACAACCCGCCAAAAACAATACCACGAGTAGCGCAGAAGTGTAAATGGCACGCAAGGCATCCCTCCTCTATAGCTTCTAACTATTAGCTGAGTAGTCACTCGTGGCACTACGAGTACGGTGATTAAAACAAGAATCATGGCACCTCACCGTCTGGGGGTGAAGAAAACGCAAATCCCGCCATGTGGTACGGTGATCGAAACAAACATCATCGACCCGATCCACCTGCTGAGGGAAACACGCTGATTCCGCTTGCGGAACAGCACTCGTGATTGAAACAAACATCATGGCACCTCACTATGTTCGGTGCCGACCAGTTTTCGACAAATCCGAAAACTGGTCGGGGCGACAGGATTTGAACCTGCGACCCCCTGCTCCCGAAGCAGGTGCGCTACCAGGCTGCGCTACGCCCCGAACTGGATAATCCCGGCAGATAATCGAGCATCAAGATAACAAGAAGCCCCCACGAAGTCAACGAACCGGGTTGATCCGCTCGCGGCAGCAGCCGCTCGCTCAAGTCGGGGGAGAGAGCCGCTTTCTCCCCCGCACCCCCATCGGATTTACGCTGCGTAAGGACGATGGGGATTGTTAAGGGGAGAGGAGTATCTCCCCTTAACTCTAATATGGGGTTGTCAGGGGGGAGCTTGGGGCATGGGGGCATCGGAGGACCATGCCACTGGTGTTGCCGCACGGGCCCCCATTTACAATCACCGCTCCCCCCTGACTTGAAATACCCCCCACGGCCGATTTAGAATGCGTACCTCATGGTCCCCACAATCGAATGGACCGACCGCGCGGTCCGGATCCTCGATCAGACGCAGTTGCCGCACACCGTCGTCTACCGGGAGTGCACCGATTATCGGATGGTGGCGCGGGCGATCCGCGAGCTGGCCATCCGGGGCGCACCGGCAATCGGTATTGCCGCCGCCATGGGCGCGGCATTGGGGGCGCGACTGATTCAGGCGCGCGACCGGGCCGACTTTCTCACACAGTTTCACCTCATCTGTGACGAACTCCGCACCGCCCGGCCGACGGCGGTCAATCTCTTCTGGGCGTTGGACCGCGTGGAGCGGGCCGCGAAGAACAGCCGGGCCGGATCGACCGACGCACTGAAAGAAACACTGGTTGTACTGGGCCAACGGATGCTCGATGAGGATATCACTTTGAACAAGCAGATGGGCCGTGTTGGCGCCGCGTTGATCCCGGACAAGGCCTCGATCCTGACCCATTGCAACACCGGTTCGCTCGCCACCGGCGGCTATGGCACGGCGCTGGGGGTGATCCGCGCCGCGGTCGAGGCGGGCAAACGGGTGCACGTCTACGTCGACGAGACCCGGCCCGTGCTGCAAGGCGCGCGGCTGACGGCGTGGGAATTGTTGCAGGACCAGATTCCCTGCACGCTGATCACCGACAGCATGGCCGGCAGTTTGATGCGGCAGGGCAAGATTGATCTGTGCATCGTCGGCGCTGACCGGATCACGGCCAACGGCGACACGGCGAACAAGATCGGCACCTACACGGTGGCCGTCCTGGCCAAGGCGCACAAGCTGCCGTTTTATGTGGCGGCACCGATGTCGACGATCGATTTTAGTCTGGCGACAGGCAAGTCGATCCCGATCGAAGAACGCGATCCCGAAGAGGTGACGTCACTTCCCTCCGCGTCGGGGCGCGTGGCGATCGCTCCGAAGGGGGTGCCCGTCTACAACCCGGCGTTTGATGTGACGCCGGCCTCACTGATCAGGAGGATTATTACCGAACGGGGCGCGGTTCCACCCGGTCAGTTAAAAAAACTTACCCTAACCACCCGGCCAGCAAAGCGCCGAGTTCATTCTCGCTAATCTTTTTTACTTCACCATCCGCACGGCGCTTCAACTCCACTTTCCCCTCTTTGAGCGTCCGGCCCCCGATGATCAGTTGCACCGGCGCGCCGATTAGATCGGCGTCGTTGAACTTGATCCCCGCCCGATCATCCCGGTCGTCGATCAACACTTCATAACCCAGCGACGCGGCGGCAGCCGATAACCGCTCCCCCGCCTCCCGGCTGGGTGGATCGTTCGGGTTCAGCACCACCACGTGCAACTGAAACGGCGCCAGCGCCACCGGCCAACTGATCCCCTTGTCATCGTGCCGCTGCTCGATCGTCGCCGCGACCGTACGGCTCACACCGATCCCGTAGCAGCCCATGATCACCGGCTGCTCCTGCCCCTGCGGGTTGAGCACCGTCGCCTTCATCGCTTCACTATATTTGGTCCCCAGCATGAAGATATGACCGACTTCGATCCCGCGATGTGTCTCCAGCACCGCCTGACAGCGCGGACAGGTTGAGCCGGGCTGTTTTTCAACGTTGGCTGCGTACTGACATTTCGAGCAAGCCTTGATGCTGTCCTCACCCGTCTCCGCCAGGACCATAAATTCCTGCGAATAGGCCCCGCCGATCATGCCGCTGTCGGCCTCGACCGGCTTGAACCGCAACCCGCACCGCTCGAAAATCCGATGGTAGGCGTCATTCATCTTCTCGTAACTCACCTTGGCGCCCGCCTCGTCCAAATCGAAGCTGTAGGCGTCCTTCATTAAGAACTCGCGGCCCCGCATCACGCCGAAGCGAGGGCGGATTTCATCCCGGAACTTCATCTGGATCTGATACAGGTTGAGCGGCAACTGGCGGTAGGACTTGACCTCCCTCCGCACGAGATCAGTGATCACTTCTTCATGCGTGGGGCCCAGGCAGAACTCCCGATCGTGCCGGTCCTTGAGCCGGAGCAGCTCCTTGCCGTATTGCTGCCAGCGCCCCGTCTCCTGCCACAACTCGGCCGGCTGGACCATCGGCATCAGGATCTCCTGCGCGCCCGCCCGATTCATCTCTTCGCGGATGATCCGCTCGACCTTGTTCAGCACGCGCAGCCCCAACGGCAGCAGCGTGTAGATACCGGCGGCCAACTTGCGGATCATCCCCGCGCGCAGCATCAACTGATGGCTGACAATCTCCGCCTCCCCCGGCTCTTCCCTCAACGTGGGGATGAGCAAGGAAGAGTAACGCCAGACGGCGCCTGATTGAGTGTTGTTCATGTTCACCAGTATCTACGTACGGCGATGGGGGGATCGGGGGGAGAGGAGCATCTCCACCCGAAGATAAATGATCCGGCGGTGGGGATGGGAAAAAGGGGACAGGCTACTTTTTTCTCCATCGAATCCTGTCGGGTTGCTAAAAAAGTAGCCTGTCCCCTTTTTTTCATCGGATGTACGAAGCGTATGGACGATGGGGATTATCAAGGGGAGAGGAGTATCTCCCCTTGATTTAAGCTCGCATGCGGTTCTCCGCATGCGAGCGTTACGACCCGAACAGCCGCATGATGTCATTGGAAAACGCCAGGATCATCAGCATCAACAGCAGGGCGATGCCGACGCGCTGGGCCATCTCCTTGGTCCTGAGCGCGATCTGCCGTCCGATCACGGCTTCGATCAGGAAGAAGAAGATATGGCCGCCGTCGAGCACCGGAATCGGCAGAATGTTCAACACGGCCAGATTCACGCTGATGATCGCCATGAACAGGACCAAATTGGGGATCCCCGCCTCCGCCGCCTTGGCGGACACCTGCGCGATGAGAATCGGCCCGCCCACTTCCTTGAGCGGCACGACCCCCTGCACCATCTTGCCCAGCGAGATGATGGTCAGATAGGTCCAATGGCCCGTCATGGCCAGCCCTTCACTGAAGGCATCGAGCGGATTCAGCCGGATGGTCTCGACCACGCCGCCGTCCCTGACACCGATCTGCCCCACCCGGCGCACCTCCCCGAAGGGCAGCGTCGGTTTTTCCACCGCCTCCGGCACCACGGTCACGATCGTTTGCGCGCCGTTCCGGAGCACGACCACCTCGATCGATTGCCCGGCCCGCTGCTCGATCAGCGCCGTCATCTCCTCCCATTTATTGATGGGCACGCCGCCCATCGTCACCACCCGGTCGCCGGCCTGAAACCCGGCACGCATGGCCGGGCTGTCCGGCGCGATCTCGCCCAGCACCGGCATGTGCTGCGGCATCCCGCTCAGATGCAACCCGAAGAAAAAGAGAAAGGCCAGCAAGAGATTAAAGAACGGACCCGCCGCCACGATGGCCAGCTTGCTGGCGGTCGGCTGATAGAGAAACGCCTGCTTCTGCGCCGCGGGATCCACCGCCTCGTTCGGATCGTCGCCGAAGAGCCGGACGTAGCCGCCCAAAGGAATCGCGGAGAGGCAATATTCCGTCTCGCCCGATTGCCGCCGCCACAGTTTGGGCCCGAAGCCGAGGGAAAAGGTGAGCACTTTGACGCCCATCCACCGGGCGGCCAGAAAATGGCCCCATTCATGAAACGCGATCAGGACGCTGAGCACGCCCAGAAAGATGAGGATCGTTTTGAGCACCTCCAACACATGACTCACCGATATCCCCGATAGCATAGATGCGATCTGCATGCGCCTCCTTATACCCTTTATACGCGGTCTATTTGGATGACTTGCTTGGCCGCATGACTCGCCTGGCGGTGTCCCGCGCCCAGCGATCGGCGGTCATGACGTCCGAAATCTCGTAAATTGGTTTCACATCGTGGGCTTTCATCGTGGCCCGAATGGTCCGGTGGATCTCCAAAAATGCGATGCGGTGATCGAGAAACGCCCAGACCGCCTCTTCATTGGCGGCATTGAGCACCGCCGGCATCGTCCCGCCTTCACGCAGCGCCTCATACGCATAGCCCAGGCAGGGGAATTGTTTTCGATCGGGCCGTTCAAACGTCAGGCTCTTCGCACGGGCCAAGTCTAATGACGGGATCGGCAGCGGGAGCCGCTCCGGATAACTCAACGCGTAGGCGATCGGCCCCCGCATGTCCGGCATCCCCAACTGGGCCAGCATCGACCCGTCATGGTATTCGACCAACGAATGGACGATGCTCTGGGGATGGATCACCACGTCCACGCGCTCCGGCTCGACATCGAACAGCCACCGCGCCTCGATCACTTCCAGCCCCTTGTTCATCAGCGTGGCCGAGTCGATCGTGATTTTCGGCCCCATCTTCCACGTGGGATGGCGCAGCGCCTGCTGGGGCGTGACGCGGGCCTGCCGGGAAATCGGCAGCCGTAACAGCGGCCCGCCCGAGGCGGTCAACAACAACCGGCGCAGATCCTGCCGCCGCTGGCCGTGCAGCAACTGAAAAATCGCGCTGTGCTCGCTGTCGACGGGAATGATCGACACGCCGCGGGCCCTGGCTTCCCGCATCACCAGCTCGCCCGCCATCACCATCGTTTCCTTGTTGGCCAGCGCGACCTGTTTGCCCGAGTGGATCGCCGCCATCGTCGGGATCAACCCCGCCGCGCCGACAATCGCCGAGACGGCCACCTCGGCGCCCGGCATCGAGGCCACCTGCACCATGCCTTCGACCCCGCACCCGATCGTCACCGGCAGATCACGGCAGCGTTTTCGCAACTGTTCGGCCACCTGCTCGTCGGCCACCGCCACCAAGCGGGGTTTAAATCTTCGGATCTGTTTCTCCAGCAGGCGATGGTTCTTCCAGGCCGTCAATCCGATAACTTGATACCGATCGGGGAAGGCATCGACCACCCGCAACGTGTTCACACCCACCGAGCCCGTGGAACCGAACAGGACGATTGACGTCACGATAGGCTCCCGGCGGCCGGACACCCCGGACACATAAATAATCGCTTACATGATGAGTCGGCCATAGTCCTTCACCCAGACGAGATAATAATAAAAGGTCGGCGCCGTAAATACAAGGCTGTCCACTTTATCAAGGAGCCCCCCGTGAGCCGGAATCCATCCGCCGGAGTCCTTGACCCCCGCGCGCCGCTTGAGCATCGATTCCGCCAGGTCGCCCAATTGGCCCACGCAGCCGAGCAGCAGACCGACGCCGGCACTCTCTGCGACGGTCAAGAGCGGAAACCACCACCAATGGGCGACCAGGGCCGTGGCCAAGCCGCCCGCCACGCCGGCCACCGCGCCCTCGACCGTCTTCTTGGGACTCGTCGTCGGCGCCAGCGGATGACGGCCCAAGCGGCGCCCTCCGAAATAGGCCGCGCTGTCGACCATCCAGGTGACGGCCACGACGAACAGGACGGCGTCCGCGCCCCGGTCCAGGGCGCGGAGCCAGACCAGATGGCCCAGCATCAGGCCAAGATAGAGCGGACCGAAGAACAGCCACGCCGCATCAGGCATCGCGGTCACCAGCCGTTGCCCCGTGAACAGTTCGACCAGCAGCACCGAGGCCACGGCGCCCGCCAGCGTCGCCCCCAACATCAGCGCCGTAGGGCCGATCAATCCGCCTGCCGTCCAATAAAATTTCCACACCACCACACCGCCGAGGCCCAGGCCGGCCGCCAGCCGCCAGAGAGGGGCTGCGGGAGAGAACATCCGGACCAGTTCCTGCTGTCCGATGAGCACGGCCGCCGCCACGAGCATGAAGAAGGCGACGGGAGGAAACACCGCGATGATAAGGTAGAGAAGCGGCAGGACAACCAGGGCGACAACAATTCGGCGGCCGGTCATTGTAAAGGGGAGGCTCCCAAGAAGGGGGACAGATTTGAAATCTGTCCCCAACAGGGAGGGGACGATGCGAGCCACTTCAATAAACACCGGCTTACAACCATGGCCGGCCCGCCCGCTCCTGCACGCGTCCGAACCGGCGCTCCCGGCGTTGATAGTCGATCAGGGCCAGGAGCAGCTCACGCCGGTGGAACTCGGGCCACGGCGTTTTCGTAAAATACAATTCCGCGTAGGCGGCCTGCCACAGCAGAAAATTGCTGATGCGGAACTCCCCGCTGGTGCGGATGATCAGGTCGGGGTCCGGCAATCCGCCCGTGCTCAGATACTGGGCCAGCATCGGCTCGGTCAACTGCGGCAGCGACAGGCGGCCGGCCAGGAGGTCCGTGCAGAGGGCGGTGACCGCATCGACGATCTCGGCGCGCCCCCCGTAGTTGAGCGCGAGATTGAGCGTCATCTGTTCGTACTGGGCCGTTTCCGTCTCGACGCGTTGGATCCACCGCCGCACCGACGCGGGCAGGACGCCGGTCCGGCCGATGGCGCGGAACCGGATCTCATGCCGCTTCAGCATCGGCAGCTCCTGCTTGAGATATTGCTCCAGCAGGTGCATCAGCTCGCGCACTTCATGCGTGGGGCGTTGCCAATTCTCGCTCGAAAAAGCGAACATCGTCAGCACGCGGAGGCCCAGTTGCCGGGAGAGCTCCACGATCTCCTTGGCCGAGGCGATGCCGGCGCGATGGCCCGCGATGCGGGGCAGCCCCTTCGACTCGGCCCACCGGCCGTTGCCGTCCATGATGATCGCCACGTGGCGGGGCAGCTCTCCGCGGGCCACACGGGCCAGCAACGCCTCTTCCGACGATGCGACCGCTTCACCCGCGGATTCTTCAATGACCAGCTTCCGTTCCATCTCATTCCCTGTCGGCCCTTATCGGATTGTCTGTCCTGATCCCCTGCCCTGATCCCTTATCCCGATCCAAGCGGCATCGCGTAGAACAACAACTGGCTCTGGGTCTCGAAGAGCTGTTTCAGGTCGGTCACTTTATCCATCGCCGACGGATTGACGAGCAGCATCGCCTGGGAGCCCCCTTCGGGGCCGAGCAGGTGCACCACGGCCATGTCGGCGATCACACCCTGCACACGGGGGATGACCCATTGCTCCACAAACTGGCGTCCGTCCCATCGCAACGCGTGGATCTGTCCGTACCGGTAGCCCTTGATCCGTTCAAACCGCTTGGTCAGGGGCACATTCTGGGGAACGATCACCTCCGCAGTGCCGTCGCCATTCAAATCCGCGACAGTCAAGCGGACCGGAATCCGCGCCCGTAAAGCCGGCTGATCCGCGCCCTGGTTCACCGCGATCGGACGGTATTCGATAAACGATTCGACCCCGCCATAGCTCTCCTTGCTTTTCCCCAGCACCCGCCCCTCAAGGTCGACGAACACCAGGCGGTCCTCCCGATCGAGATAGAGCAACTGCCCCCGCCCGTCATGGGTCAGATCCGTCACCGTAAAATCGTAAATCGCCACACCCTTGGGCAAGGTCAGCGCCTCCCCTTCCCGATAGTCGCGACCGGTCCATTCCAGCGTCATCACGTGATCATAAAATATCGTCGAGAGCGACCGTTTTTGTCCTACCAGCATCGCCGGGCGCTTGGGCGGCGCCAGCACGCGGAAAAAATAGGGTTGATGCTCAACCACGCGCGCCAGCCCGCCGTCCCGCCATTCCAGCACATACGAGTCCAGTTGATCGCCGGCCATGGCCGTTACGAACAGTTGCGGGCGTCCCGTGCCGTTCACATCGGCCAGATCGACGGCCAGTTGCCGCCGGCCGGGACGGTCAAGCGGCTCCTCCGCAAGCAACTCCGGCGACAACACCTTCAACCGGTAGATCCGCAGACGGCTCCCGTCGCTGACCACCACCTCCGGCACGCCGTCACCGTCCAGATCGCCGATGACGAGATGCTCCCCGCGGTAGGGAAATTGTACTGTACGAAACGCCTGGCCTTCACGGGTCGCCATCACCTGCACCAACGGATCCAGTGTGGCGGTGGCTGAACCGCCGGGCCCGCCAACGGGAAGTTCCTCCGGATTCAGGCGGAGCGGCACCTGCACGGCATCGACCTGCCGCCCCTCCCTCGTCTCCAGAATCAGCACGGCCCCCATGGCGCCCACCGGACGCAGCCGCGCATCGAACAGCACCAGATAGTCGGCGCCCTGCGCGCGGGCGGCCGTCACCAGCGGGGCTGTCTCCGCCGCGAGTGAAGCCTCCCCGATCAACGACGGCACCGGCGTCGACGGGGCAAACGGCAGCAATTGGAACCGGCCGGTCTCCTCGATCGCCGCGCGAAATCTGGCCGTGACAATCTGGCTCGCCGCCGTGGAGACCAGCGCGATGGGAAGGCGTCCCTCGCTCGTGCGCACCCGATCGCCGGCCCTCACCGGCTCGGATGCCGCTTCGAGTGAGGCTTGGGGCGTGGGGGCATCGGAGGACGATTGATCGCTTCCGCACGGGTCCCCACATTTAATCGACGCGGCCTCACCGATAAACCGGGCCACGGCGCTCTCGGCCGTCGCCCGTTCGACAACCAGCACGCCCAGCCGGGTTTCCGATTCGCCCAGCACCACGCCCGTCAGCGGATGGCGGAACGGCACCCCCGGACGGGACACACCGAGCAGCAACCCGGGCCGTACACCCTGAGTCGCCCCGCGATCGATCTGAACATGGCCGTCCTGCACGCTCGTCACCGTGCCAGTGATCTGGGGAAACAGCGTGCTCAACGCAACGGCCAGCTCCTGCAGCGAACTCGACACTGGTGCCACCGCTGCCACAGCTGAAAGACTGTTCTCTGCCGCTGGCGCCGCCGTCGCCACCGTTACCATGAACGCCATTCTCGAATATCCGGCCGTCATGCCGGACAGCCCCAGCACCACAAACCAGACGGCCACGCGACGCACAACAGCCAAGGGGAAAAAATGGGACGCCAAGCGTCTCAACAGATGAAAAACCAGGTGAAAAATCGCCATAATATTCACGCAGTCTAGCGAGTTTTTGTCTGAAAAGTCAAACAGCCGCGGCATTGTACGCGTTGGGGGACAGATTTCAAATCTGTCCCCAGACACACGCGTGGCAAACCGTTTCTATGTGATGAAACTGACCCACGACCCAGGCTCCCGGCGTCTTGCGTTCAGCGTAATTGCTCTATTATAATGATGTTTCCATGTCTGAGCAGTCACAACCGGCTGAACCACGACACCTCATTCTCCGCCTGCCGCCCGCCCAGGGACTCTATGATCCGGCCGCCGAACGGGATAGCTGCGGCATCGGCTTCATTGTCAACATCACCGGCGCCAAGTCGCACGACATCGTCTCAAAAGGGCTCCAGATTCTTGAAAATATGGCCCATCGAGGGGCCCAGGGCTGCGATCCCTGCACCGGCGATGGCGCCGGCATCCTGCTGCAGGTGCCCCACGAATTTCTCAAGCGGGCGATGGCGGAGCGCCACATCCGGCTGCCGGGAACGGGCGAATACGGTGTGGGGATGGTCTTTCTGCCGGCCGACCCGGACCAACGGCGCCAGACGGAACGGATCATCGAATCGATCGTCGGCCAGGAAGGCCAGCAGTTGCTGGGATGGCGCGATGTGCCCGTCAAGGACGTCCACATCGGGGAGCAGGCCCGCGCCACGATGCCCTTTATCCGCCAGTTTTTCATCGCCCGAAACATTTTAAACGAAGCCCAATTCGAGCGGAAACTCTATGTCGTCAGGAAGCGGATTGAATCCGCCGTCCGCGCCTCGGCCATCGCGCAACGGAACGCCGTTCATATTGCCAGCCTCTCCGGCAACACCATCGCCTACAAGGGCATGCTGCTGCCCAACCAGGTCCCGCTCTTTTATCAGGACCTGACCGACGAAGCCGTGGTCAGCGCGCTCGCGATGGTGCATTCGCGCTTTTCGACCAACACCTTTCCCGCCTGGTCGCTGGCCCATCCCTACCGGTACATCTGCCACAACGGCGAGATCAACACGCTGAAGGGCAACGTCAACTGGATGCGCGCCCGTCAGGGCCGGATGCAATCGGACCTCTTCGGCGACGATCTGCAGAAGCTCTACCCGATCATCGATGACAACCAGAGCGACTCCGCCTGCCTGGACAACGCGGTGGAGTTTCTGGTCATGGGCGGCCGGTCGCTCCCCCATGCCATGATGATGCTGATTCCCGAAGCCTGGGTCGGCAATCCGCACATGGATTTGGACCGGCGGGCCTTTTACGAATATCACGCCGCGATGATGGAGCCGTGGGACGGCCCGGCCGCGGTCTGCTTCACCGATGGCAAACTGATCGGCGGCACGCTGGACAGAAACGGCCTCCGCCCCTGCCGCTATCTGGTCACCTACGACGGCCTGGCCGTGCTCGCCTCGGAAGCGGGCGTGCTGCCCGTGAAACCGGAAGAGGTGCGCCTGAAGGGACGCCTGCAACCCGGCCGCATGTTTCTGGTCGACACGACGCAGGGCCGGATCATCGATGACGAAGAGATCAAGGCCGACATCGCCCACCGCAAGCCCTACCGGCAGTGGCTCTCGACGCACCGGATCCTGCTCGACGAACTGCCCGAACCGATGAACGTCCCGCAGCCCGGCCACGCCGCGTTGCGCCAGCAGCAGCAGGCCTTCGGCTACACGATCGAAGAGCTCAGGATGGTGACGACGCCGATGGTCGTGAACGGCGAGGAGGCCGTCGGCTCGATGGGCACCGACACGCCGCTGGCCGTGCTCTCGAACCGCCCGCAGCTGCTCTTCAAATATTTCAAGCAGCTCTTCGCCCAGGTGACCAACCCGCCGATCGATCCGATCCGCGAGCAGCTCGTCATGTCGCTGGTCACCAGCATCGGCCCCAAACCGAACCTGCTGGGGGAGACGCCGGAAAGCTGCCGGCGGATTAAGGTCCAGCAGCCGATCCTGACCAACGCCGAATTGGAAAAAATCCGCGAGGTCTCCGACGAACATTTCCGCAGCAAGACGTTGCGGATGCTCTTCCGCGTGGCCGACGGGCCGGACGGCATGGCCGCGGCCGTGGACGACCTGTGCCGCCAGGCGTCACAAGCGATCAAAGAGGGCTATTCGTTTCTCATCCTGAGCGACCGCGGCGTGAACACCGACTGGGCGCCCATGCCCAGCCTGCTCGGCATCTCCGCCGTCCACCATCACCTGATCCAGGAATGCAGCCGGACCGAAGTGGGGCTGATCGTGGAGACCGGCGAAGCGCGCGAGGCGCACCACTTCGCCTGCCTGATCGGGTACGGCGCGGGCAGCATCAACCCCTATATGGCCTTCCGCACGCTCATCGATCTGGAACGGGAGGGCTACCTGCCGGAGGGGATCGACGCCGCCACGGCGCAGCAGAAATACATCAAGGCTGCCAACAAAGCCCTCTTAAAGATTTTCTCGAAGATGGGCATCTCAACCGTCCAGAGTTACTGCGGCGCGCAAATCTTCGAAGCCATCGGCTTGAACCGCGAGCTGACCGACCGGTACTTCAGCGGCACGGCGTCACGAATCGGCGGCATCGGCTTGCGCGAGCTGGCCGAGGAAACCCTCCGCCGCCACGCGGTCGCCTATCAGCCGGTGGCGGTGCGGCAGCTCGAGTTCGGCGGCGAATACCACTACCGGATCCAGGGCGAATACCACAACTGGAACCCCGAGACGATCGCCACACTCCAGCACGCCGCCCGCTCCAACCGGTATGCGACGTTCAAGGAATTCAGCAAATTGGTCAACGATGAGAGCCGCCACCGTTCCAACATCCGCGGGCTGCTCGAACTGCGGACCGGCGCCCCCATTCCGATCGAGGAGGTGGAACCGGTCTCGGCGATCGTCAAACGCTTCACGACCGGCGCCATGTCGTTCGGCGCGATCGGCAAGGAAGCGCACGAGACGCTGGCCGTCGCCATGAACCGGATCGGCGGCAAGAGCAACACCGGGGAGGGCGGCGAAGATCCGGAACGCTTCACGCCCCTCCCCAACGGCGATTCCAAAAACAGCGCGATCAAACAGGTGGCCTCGGCGCGGTTCGGCGTCACGACGCACTACCTGGTCCATGCGAAGGAACTCCAGATCAAAATGGCCCAGGGGGCCAAGCCGGGTGAGGGCGGCCAGTTGCCCGGCAAGAAGGTCGACGAGACGATCGCGCGTCTGCGCTATTCGACACCCGGCGTGCAACTGATCTCGCCGCCGCCGCATCACGATATCTACAGCATCGAGGATCTGGCCCAGTTGATCTTCGATTTGAAAAACGCCAATCCGGAGGCCGCCGTCTCCGTCAAGCTCGTCTCCGAGGTCGGCGTCGGCACGGTCGCCGCGGGCGTGGCCAAGGCGCACGCGGATAAAATTCTGATCTCCGGCGATTCCGGCGGCACGGGCGCGTCACCGCTTTCCTCGATCAAATACGCCGGCATTCCCTGGGAATTGGGACTGGCCGAAACCCAGCAGACGCTCGTGCTCAACAACCTGCGCGGCCGGGTGCGGATCGAGACCGACGGCCAGCTCAAAACCGGACGGGACGTCGTCATCGCGGCGTTGCTCGGCGCGGAGGAGTTCGGCTTCTCCACGGCGCCCCTGATCGTCGAAGGCTGCATCATGATGCGCAAGTGCCACCTGAACACCTGCCCGGTCGGCATCGCCACGCACGATCCCGTTCTCCGCGCCAAGTTCACCGGCCAGCCGGAACACGTGGTCAACTTTTTCTTTTTCGTGGCCGAAGAGGTCCGGGAGCT
>JBGPIL010000007.1:0-26077 GCA_041484905.1 Nitrospiria bacterium | reverse complement strand
GGAACACAGAGAGGCCCGGGAAACCGGGCCTCTCTGTGTTTGGGCCTGTAGCAGCTCTGTGGTGAGAACCTGATACGTGTTCAGCCTGCCAAATTTCCGTATTACGGAATATCAGCTTGACAGCATACCTGATCATGGGTAAGCTATAGAACAAAAGGGGAGTCCATGCCCAAGCATGTCGTGTTGGGGAAACGGAATCAGGTAACGCTGCCGAAGGAGTTTGTGGCCGAGAATATCGCCATGTATGAGTGCGAACGGCTGGAGGATGGCACGATTGTGTTGACGCCGCAGATCAGCATTCCCGCCAGGCAGGCCTATTTCTGGACGCCCAGGTGGCAGAAGGGTGAGAAAGCAGCCTCTGAGGATATCAAGGAAGGGCGGCTGACCCGCTTTCCCGGCTCCAACAAATTGTTCAACGAGCTCGCCAAGCGGCGGAAGCGCAAGTAGCGCGTGCCCTATCGGCTGGTTGCCACGGCTCGGTTTCTCTCCCAAGCTGAACAATTGCCCAGCGACGTTTATCTTCAACTCCAGAAGCAAATTCGTTTTCTCGAACAGAATCCTCGGCATCCTTCGCTGAGAACTCATATCGTGAAGAGTGCTCTTGGGGATTGTGGAGGCAAGGTGTTCGAAGCCTATGTCAACAGGCAGTACCGCCTGACGTGGGAATACGGGAAGGAACCGTCTGATCTTATCCTCCGGAATGTCGATAATCATGACGAGTGTCTGAAAAAGCCATGACGGAGGTTCAGCGCAGGACAGGAGAGATTCTTGTTCTCCTGAGCCTGCAGTCACAGACAAGATCGCTTGAGTAGAAACACAACGGCCCGGTTTACCGGGCCGTTGGTTTTTGATGCTGTGGAAGATCGCCGGCTTACGACGGGGCCTTGAACGCCGACGGCATCGGCTTGGGCAGTTCTTTCGCCGTGCCGTAGGTGATGACGATCTCCTGATTGTCGACCAGCTCGATTTCCCGCGGGTTCGAGTTGACGGCCGCGCCGTTTACGAAGACCTGCAGCGCCTTCTGACCCGCGTTGCAATAGCTCCCGATGCAGGTGGGTGTCAGCCTCACGCCCCAGATGTCGAAGAATTGACCGAGCGTATAGCGATTGACCACGGCGGACTCGATGTGGATCGCGCCGGTGCCGTCATGCGTATGCACAGGGGAGATGAAGCCTGAGACCATGTTGATGCCGATCTGGGGCGGGACGGGGATGGTCTTGCCGTGGATGAACAGATCGAGATGCTGGTGCGTGTGCAGTGTGGTGCCTTCCCGGCGCATCGCCGGCAGGCCGATCATCTGCAGCCGTTCCTCAAGATGGGAGAGCTGGGGCACCCACGGGGCTTCCGTGATTTGCATTCCCGGCAACGCCGGCGCATCGGCGGCGGCCGCCGACGCGGCCGATGCGATGAACGGGGTGGTGACCGATGAGAAAAAACTCTTTCCCTGATTCTGTTGTGTGACGGCCGCCAACGCCAGCACGGCGACCAGCCCAGCCATGAGTCCAGCCACGCGCCCAGTTATGCGAAGGATCAGTGAGGCCTGTTTCATTGCCTGCGTCATTGGATGACTCCTTGTCGCAAGAGGTTTCTCATCTGGTTTCGCCACGCCGGGGTTATTTGATGGCGCCCCAGCACTTTGCGGCTCCTGTCTGCTTGATGATGATGCAACTGAACCGGTCGCCGACAACGATCGCGCCGGCCGCGGGCAGTTCCTTGATCGTCAGTGGTATCGGCGAGCCCTCCGGAGGGCCGGCGCCGAGTTCGCCGTTCCTGTTGCCGCCCCAGCAGGCGATCCGTCCGGTTTTGAGGAGCGCGCAGGTGTGAAACCGCCCGGCGGCCACGTGTGTAGCCTGCGTGATGCCCGTGGCAAAGACCGGCGCTGCTGAGTCTTCGGTAGAGCCGTTGCCCAACTGGCCGGTGGCGTTCCAGCCCCAGCAGGCGACCCGGCCGTCTTTGAGCACCGCGCAGGTATGCGACGTGCCGGACGAGATCGATCGGGCGGGGGGGAGACCGGCCACCTCGACCGGTTGGGCGCTGTTGTCGTGGGTCTTGTTGCCGAGCTGCCCTTGCGAGTTGCCGCCCCAGCAGTGGACCGAGCCGCCGCGTTCCACCGCGCAGGTGTGCGCGCCTCCGCCCGACAGCGCGGTGGCACGGGTGATGCCGGGGACCTCCACCGGTTCGGCCGAGTCCATCTCCTTCGTGCCGCCGAGTTGCCCTGATTCGTTGTATCCCCAGCAGCGGATGTGGCCGCCGGTCAGGAGCGCGCAGCTGTGATAGGTGCCGGCCGTCACGCCGGCGGCGCGGCTGATCGTCTCCACCTGCACGGGCTCGTTCGCGCTGGGCAGGGAGCCTGCCAGTTGGTGATACCGGTTGCCGCCCCAGCACCAGATCGAGCCGTTCTTGAGCAGCGCGCAGGTGTGCATGTCGCCGGCCGTCACTGCCATCGCGGTGGTCAGACCGATCACGCCGACGGGTTGCTCGGCCGCCTGATCCGTCTGGGTGCCGTTGCCGAGTTGTCCCATCAGGTCGTTGCCCCAGCAGGCGATCGTGCCGCCGGAAAGCACCGCGCAGACGTGGTGACTGCCTGCGGCCAGAAAGGTGAAGTGTTCGGTTTTCTTGTTTGGCGTCAGGACGTAGGCGTCGGGATCGCGGGCGTGGCCGGTGGAGGCGACCAGCAGACAGACGAGCATAACCACCGGGAGGACGGTCATTTGAATGGTCAAGCGGTGAACAGTCAAGCGGCGAACCACCGAGGGGCGAACGGCCGAGGCGATCCGGTGTCCCGTCTGATCCCCCGTCTGATTCGACGCCCGGCTGTGAGTGCGGATTAACATGAGCTGACGGACCACGACAACGGGCGGTATTGTAGCACACTCCCCATGAAAAAAGTCTGCGGGCCGCGCCATCCGGGTGATGGGATGGGATCGGGCGCGTTGCAATCGGCCCGCGCATTTCGATAAGCTGGTGGCGGACGGGTGGCGTGTCTCACCCGGAGCGCAATCCGCCGACGAGAACGCTGATGGAGCTGCTGAACACCACGCTCACGATTATCCTGGCCGGCGGCGCGGGATCGCGGCTCCATCCCCTCACGATCGACCGCGCCAAACCGGCGGTCCCCTTCGGCGGGATCTACCGGATTATTGATTTTGCCCTTTCGAATTGTCTGCATTCCGGCCTGCGCCGCATTCTGGTGCTCACGCAGTACAAATCCCACTCGCTCCAGAAGCATCTGCGCGACGGCTGGTCGATCTTCAGCCCGGAGATCGGCGAGTTCATCACCACCGTGCCGGCCCAGATGCGGGTCGGGGAGAGCTGGTACGCGGGCACGGCCGACGCGATTCACCAGAACAGTTATCTGCTGGAGCGGAGCCGGGCCACGCACGTTCTGGTGTTGGCCGGCGATCACATCTATCGCATGGACTACGCCCGGATGCTGGAGGAGCACGTCCGCCGGAAATGGGACGTGACCGTCGCGTGCGTGCCCGTGCCGCTGGAGCAGGCCCGCGCCTTCGGCGTGGTGGAAATCGATCACAACCTGGTGATCAAAAAATTCGTCGAAAAATCGGCCCATCCGCCGGCCATGCCGGATGATCCGGCCCAGGCGCTGGCCTCGATGGGCGTGTACATCTTCACGCTCCGTTTTCTGCTCGACGTGCTGGCGCAGACCAAGCACGCCGCCGAGCCGCGCGACGATTTCGGACGGGACATCCTCCCCGCGATCATCGGCACGCACGCCGTCGGCGCCTACCAGTTCGGCGGCGTGGAGGGTCGGGTCAGTCCTGACGGGTATTGGCGCGATGTCGGCACGCTGGATGCCTACTACGAGGCGAACATGGATTTGGTCAAGCCGGTCCCGCCCATGAATCTGTATCAGCCGGACTGGCCGATCCGCACCTACCACGCCCAGCATCCGCCGGCCCGCAGCGTGCCCTCCTCATCGGGAGAGATTGGGTCGGTGACGAACACGCTGCTGGCGGGCGGCGACGTGGTCATCGGCGCGACGGTGCGCCATTCGATCCTGTCGCCAGACGTCTGGATCGATTCGGGCGCGGTGGTCGAGGACGCGATCCTGTTCGAGGGCGTCCGGGTGGGCGTCGGCGCCCGGCTGAAACGCTGCATCGTTGACAAGTCCGTGACCGTCCCCCCGAATGAAACGATCGGCTGGGATCTGGAACAGGACCGCAGCCGGTTCACGGTCTCGGAAGGCGGCGTGGTCGTCGTGCCCAAGGACTATCGCTTCGAGAACGGCTCCTGATCGACGGTTCGAACGCCGCGATCTTGCCACGGCAAAGCCTGCCACCGGACGATTACTCCGTCTTGAGCCGGTACCCCACGCCCAGTTCCGTGGTCAGATAGCGGGGATGGGCGGGATTGGCTTCCAGTTTATTCCTCAGATGTTGCATGTAGACCCGCACATAGTGGGCCTCATGCGCATGGAGCGGCCCCCAAACCTCTTTCAAGAGTTGGCGGTAGGTGAGCACCTTTCCCGCGTGCCGGATCAGCACGGCCAGCAATTTGTATTCGATCGGCGTCAACCGGACTTCTTTCCCCGATAGGCGGACGTGCCGCTGCTCCAGATCGACCCGAAGCGCCCCGATGGTGAGGACGGGCTCCTTGCCGGTGCTGTCCGGCCTCCGTGCGGCGTGCCGTAACACGACGCGTATTCGGGCCAGCAGCTCATCGATCCCGAACGGTTTGGTCACGTAATCATCGGCGCCCGCATCCAGCGCGGCGACTTTGACCGCTTCCTGGCCCCGCGCCGAGAGAACGATCATCGGGATCGTGGCCCACTTCCGCATCTTCCGGATTACCTCCAGGCCGTCGACATCCGGCAGGCCGAGATAGAGGAGGATCAGGTCAGGATTTCGGGCCGCCGCCTGTGCGAGCCCCTCCTGGCCCGTCGAGGCCTCATGGGGGTGATAGCCGTGCTGCGTTAATGTGGTGCGAAGCACGCGCCGGATTTCCGGCTCGTCCTCAATGATGAGAACGGAAGCGGCTGTTCTGGATTCCGAGTGCAAGTGTCTTTGCCCCTGCTCCCGTGATTGGAATGAGGGGGAGATTCCGACTCTCCCCCTCATCACTCCCATCGGATCTACGCGTCGGTCCTTTCGGGTTCCACCTGTGGCGGGTGTTCTTCCAACGGCAGGGCGAAGCGAAAGAGGGCCCCGCCGCCGGTCCGATTCTCCGCCCAGATGCGCCCGCCGTGCGCGTCGATGATCCCGCGACAGATCGTCAGCCCCAGCCCCACGCCGCCCTCGCGAGTCGGGTCGGCGCGATAAAACTTGTCGAAGATCTTTTCCTCGTCACCGGGCGGAATGCCGGGCCCCCGGTCGGCAATCTCCACGAGCATGTTGTGGTCCGAGACCGAGGCGGAGAGCTCGATGGCAGTCGAGGGCGGCGCGTACTTCAACGCGTTGTCGAAGAGATTCAGCAGCACCTGCTCCATCAACACGCCGTCGACACGGACCATGGGCAGGTTCGGAGCAAACCGGGTCTCGATGGTGCGGTTCCCCAGCCGGCCCTCCAGCCGGCCGAGCGTCGAGCCGACGATCTCATCGAGCGGGTGCCATTCCTTCTTCAGCCGCGAGGCGCCGGCTTCGAGCCGCATCATCTCCAGTAAATTTTTCACCAGCCGGTCGAGCCGTCCCGCCTCATCCACAATGGCGCGGGCCAGCTCCCGTCTGGCGGAGTCGCTCAGGGCTTTTTGGCCATCCAGTAGACTGCCGGCCGCGCCCGTGATCGTCGCCAGCGGCGTGCGCAGGTCGTGCGAGACCGCGCTGAGAATGGCGTTGCGCGTCCGTTCGGTTTCGGCTAGGACGTGCGCCTGTTGCGCTTCGGCGGCCAGGAGCGTGCGGCCGAGCGCCAGCGCGGTCTGGTTGGTCAGCATTTCGAGCAGATGAATCTGGTCGGGGTCGAGCAACTGTCCTTTCTGCGCGTGCCGGATGGCCAGCACGCCGATCGGCCCTTTCATGCCGATGAGCGGCAGATAGAGCGCGCTGGCGCCGGGAAGCGTGTTGGTGCCGGCGCCGGCCCGCTCGCCGTGATCGAAGACCCACTGGACAATCCCGGATTCCTTGGAATCAAATTCGAACCGCCGGTGCGGCTCGTGGCGCAGCTCGAGATGGCCGGCGGCGTCCACGATGAACGCGGCGACCTGGCCGCTGAAAATCTCGGTGACGTGCTGCAGCGCCACCCGCACCACGTTTTCCAGTCCCCGCTGCGTGGCGAGGTCTCGGCTCAACGCGTAAAGCAGGGCAGTTCGCCGCTCGTTGCCACGGGCGAGTTCCGCCTGCTGCCGGGCGCGGACGGTAAAGCCGCTGATGACCAGCGAGACGATCAGCATGACCGAGAAGGTCAGCAGGTATTGCACCGCCGCGACATCGAAGGTGAAACGGGGGGAGACAAAAAAGAAATCAAAGGCCGCCACGCTCAGAAATGAGGCCAGAATGGAGGGGCCTCGGCCGTAGCGCGTGGCGATGATGACGATGCCCAACAGATAGACCATGATCAGGTTGGCGATGTCGAAGAAGGGGGCCATCAGCCAGGCGACGGCCGTGCACGCGACGACGCCGGCCGTCGCGAAGCCGTAGGCGGGCCACCGATTGGTGCGCGCCAACGCCGGGGTGATGAGGCGGCGGCTTTCACCGGCTTCGCCGGTGATGACGTAGACGTCGATCTCTCCGCTGTTCCGGACCAGTTCGGCCACGACCGAGCCGAAGACCCACTCCTTCCACCGGGCGCGGATCGGTTTGCCGACGATGATCTTCGTCACGTTCCGGCTGCGGGCATAGGCCAGAATCTCCTGCGCCACTTTTTCCCCGGTCAGTGTCGCCGTCTCGGCGCCCAGCTCTTCGGCGAGCCGCAGCGTCTGGTTCACGCGGGCCCGATCCGCATCGGTCAGCCGCAGGTGGCGCGGCGTCTGGACGTAGACCGCGAGCCATTTGGCATGCAGATCCGCCGCCATCCGCCGGGCCGCCCGCACCAGCCGGGGGCCACGGGGCTTCATGTTGACGCAGACCATGACGGTTTCGGCCGCCGGCCAGGTGCGCTGCACGGCGTGGTCGCGCCGATAGACCTCCATCTGTTGATCGACCCGTTCGGCCGTCCGGCGCAGAGCCATCTCTCTGAGCGCGATCAGATTCCCCTTGCGGAAAAAATTTTCGATGGCCTGTTGCGCCTGCTCCGGTACGTAGACTTTGCCTTCTCTCAGGCGCTGGAGCAGGTCGTCCGGCGGCAGGTCGATCAATTCAACATCGTCGGCCTGCTCCATGATGGAATCAGGAACCGTCTCGCCGATCCGCACGCCGGTGATCTGGGTGACAACGTCGTTGAGGCTTTCCAGATGCTGGACGTTCACCGTTGTATAGACGTGAATGCCGGCGTTCAGCAGTTCGACGACGTCCTGCCACCGTTTGGGATGGCGCGAACCGGGGGCGTTGGTGTGGGCCAGCTCGTCCATCAGGATGAGCTGGGGGCGGCGGGCGAGCGCCGCATCGAGGTCGAACTCGCGCAGCGTGGCGCGCTGGTAGTCGACCAGGCGGGGAGGCAGAATCTCGAGTCCCTTGAGTAGGGCTTCCGTCTCCGTCCGTTTGTGGGTTTCGACCCAGCCGACGACCACGTCCACCCCGTCATTCTGTTGCTCGTGGGCGGCTTCCAGCATGGCATAGGTTTTCCCCACGCCGGCCGTGGCGCCGAAGAAGATTTTGAGTTTGCCCCGCGCCTGCCGGGCCTCTTCCTCCTGGGCCCGCTTGAGCAGCTCTTCCGGGTTGGGTCGTCGATCGGTCATGAAAGTCGTTCCATCTCGTCGGGGTGCGAACTGTGCCCTAGTGTACGCCCTCCCGGGGGGGATTGGGAAGTGAGGGGGAGCGTGAGCGCTGCTTAGCGGGTGGCATCCAGCGCGAGATTTAAGAAGAGGACGTTGACACGGGGTTCGCCAAGGAGGCCGAGCTGACGCCCGTCGGTCGATTGATCAACAAGAGTGTGCACCGCGCTTTCCGTCATCCCGCGTGCGTTGGCCACTCGCCGGACTTGATAGTCGGCCGCCGCCGGGCTGATGTGGGGGTCGAGGCCGCTCCCGGAGGCGGTCACCAGATCGACCGGCACCGGCGCCGTGTTGCCGGGATCAGCCGCGTGGAGCGCGTCCGCCCGCTCTTTGACGGCCTTTAACAGCGCATCGTTGGTCGGTCCGAGATTCGAGCCTGAGGACGCCGCACCGTTGTATGGATAGGGTGAGGTGGCCGACAATCTTCCCCAAAAGTATTTCGGATCATCAAACGGCTGGCCGATTAGAGAGGAGCCGACCGGTTGGCCGTTCCGCACGATCTGGCTTCCGTTCGCCTGTCGGGGAAAGAGGAGTTGGGCCACACCCGTCACGGCCAGAGGATAGAGCAGGCCCGTGAGCAGCGTGAGTATGAAGAGCAAGAGGAACGCGGCGCGGATGTGAGTGGTCATGATTCTTCTCCTATGCCAGGTGGAATGCCACCAGCAGTAGATCAATCAACTTGATCCCGACAAACGGGACGATGATTCCGCCCGCGCCGTAGATCCATAAATGGCGCGTGAGCAGGGAGGAGGCGCCGATCGGCAGGTACCGGATGCCCCGCAGCGCCAACGGCACCAGGGCGAGAATGATCAGCGCATTGAAGATCACGGCCGACAAGACCGCGCTCTGGGGGGTCGCCAGCCCCATGATGTTCAACACGCCCAGGGCGGGGTAGGTGGTGATGAAGGCCGCCGGGATGATGGCGAAATATTTCGCGATGTCGTTGGCGATGCTGAAGGTCGTCAGCGCACCCCGTGTCATCAGCAACTGTTTGCCGATGGCGACCACCTCGATCAGCTTGGTCGGATTGGAGTCGAGATCGACCAGATTCCCCGCTTCCTTGGCCGCCTGCGTGCCGGTGTTCATGGCGACCGCCACGTCGGCCTGCGCCAGCGCCGGCGCGTCATTGGTGCCGTCGCCGGTCATGGCCACCAGCCGTCCCCCTGCCTGCAGTTTGCGAATGAGCGCCAGCTTCGCTTCCGGTGTGGCCTGGGCCAGGAAATCATCCACGCCCGATTCAGCCGCCACGGCGGCGGCCGTCAGCGGATTGTCCCCCGTGATCATGATCGTTTTGATCCCCATGAGCCGCAGCTCGGCGAACCGCTCCTTGATCCCGCCCTTGATGATGTCTTTGAGGTAAATGACGCCCAGGACATTCGCCCCCTCTGCCACCACCAGCGGCGTGCCGCCCTGCTTGGCGACTGTTTCGACCGCCGTGCGCACGCCCGGCGGAAACTGTCCACCCCGTTCTTTCACGAACGCTTCGATCGCCTCGGCCGCGCCTTTTCGGATCTGGCGGCCGGCCAGATTTACTCCGCTCATGCGCGTCTGCGCGGAAAAGGGGATGAAGGTCGCCCCCAGTTCGTGAATATGCCGTTCGCGCAGTTGGTAGCGCTCCTTCGCCAGGATGACAATGCTCCGCCCCTCCGGGGTTTCGTCGGCCAGAGAGGCCAGTTGCGCCGCATCCCCCAGCCGGTCGACGCTCACGCCCTGAGCGGGGATGAACTCGGTGGCTTGGCGATTGCCCAGGGTAATGGTGCCGGTTTTATCGAGCAGCAGGACGTCCACGTCGCCCGCCGCTTCCACCGCGCGGCCGGACATGGCGATGACGTTGGCCTGGACCATCCGATCCATGCCGGCGATGCCGATCGCGGAGAGCAGCCCGCCGATCGTCGTGGGAATCAGGCAGACCAGCAACGCGACGAGGACCGTCACGGTCACCGGGGTTCCCTGCTTGACGGCCGCGACGCTGTAGAGGGAAAAGGGCAGCAGCGTGACGGTGGCCAGCAGAAAGATCACGGTCAATGCGGCCAGGAGAATGTTCAGCGCGATCTCGTTCGGTGTTTTCTGCCGCTTCGCGCCTTCCACCAGCGAGATCATCCGGTCCAGGAAGGTCTCGCCCGGGTCGGTGGTCACCCGCACCACCAGCCAGTCGGAGAGCACCCGCGTGCCGCCGGTCACGGCGCTGCGGTCGCCGGTTTCCCGGATCACCGGCGCGCTCTCGCCGGTAATGGCGCTCTCATCGACCGAGGCGACCCCCTCGATCACGTCGCCATCGGCCGGGATCATGTCGCCGGTTTGCACCAGGACGACGTCGCCCTTTTTCAGTTGCCCGCCCGCCACCAGAGTGAAATTCAACCCATATCTGGGTTGCGGCAGCTTTTTCGCGGTCAGTTCGCGCCGCGATTTCCGCAGGGCCTCGGCCTGCGCCTTGCCGCGCCCTTCGGCCATCGCTTCGGCGAAATTGGCGAAGAGGACCGTAAACCAGAGCCAGAGCGTGATCTGGAGGATGAAGCCGGCCGGGGCTTCGCCGTAGCCCGGTAGCGCTTGTAGAAAGAGGAGCGTGGTCAGAATGCTGCCCACATACACCACGAACATGACCGGATTGCGCAGCTGATGGCCGGGATTTAATTTTTTGAACGAATCGATGACCGCCTGCCGGATGATGGCCGGATCGAATAACCGATGCTTTTTCGCGCGTGGCATGATGTGTGCTCCTTGCCCAGTAGAGTTATTGACCTGTCATTTATCTGTGGGGGGCCCGTGCGGAAGCGATACAGCGTCCTCCGATGCCCCCACGCCCCCGGCCCCATCGCCGTACGTTAAGGGTGAACTCCTTCTATCATGATGATCTGTTCCACGATCGGCCCCAAGGCCAGGGCGGGGATGAACGTCAAGGCGCCGACGAGGACGACGGTGCCGACCAGCAGGACGATAAAGAGCGGCGTGTGGGTGGGCAGCGTGCCCAGGCCGGCCGGAACGGCTTTCTTGCGCGCCAGCGAACCGGCCAGCGCCAGCGTCGGGATGATCCACCAGAAGCGGGCGATCAACATGGCGATCCCGCCGGTGAGATTGTAGAACGGCGTGTTCGCGCTCAATCCCCCGAAGGCGCTGCCGTTGTTATTCCCCATGGAACTGTAGGCATAGAGAATTTCGCTGAATCCATGGGGGCCGGGATTGAAGATGCTGGATTTGCCGGCGTCGGTGACCACGGCCACGGCGGTGAGGCTCAGGACGACCATCGGCATGACCAGGATCAGTAGCGCCGCCATCTTCATTTCATACGCTTCGATCTTCTTGCCCAGATATTCCGGCGTCCGGCCGACCATCAAGCCGGCGACGAAGACGGCGATGATCGCGAAGACCAGCATGCCGTAGAGGCCGGAGCCGACGCCGCCGAAGATCACTTCACCAAATTGGATCAGAAACAGCGGTGCCAGACCACCGAGCGGCGTAAACGAATCATGCATCGAGTTGACCGATCCGTTCGAGGCGGCCGTGGTGGCCGTCGCCCAGAGGATTGAGTTGGCGATGCCGAAGCGGACCTCTTTGCCTTCCATGTTGCCACCCGGCTGAGTGGCGCTTGATGTCTGATCGACACCGAGTCTGGCGAGCAGGGGATTGCCGGCCGATTCCGCCCAGTAGGTCCAGGCAATAAAGACAACCAGGACAATCGTCATGGCCGCCAGGACGGCCCAGCCCTGCCGCGTGTCACCGACCATCTTGCCGAAGGTGTAGCAGAGCGCGGCCGGGATCAGGAGAATGGCCAGGACTTCAAGAAAATTTGCCAGCGGCGTCGGATTTTCAAACGGGTGGGCGGAGTTGACGTTGAAAAAGCCGCCGCCGTTTGTGCCGAGCTGCTTGATGGCGACCTGCGAGGCGGCCGGACCGACCGCCACGGTTTGCTCGGTCACGGTGACCTTCTCGGTTTTGGGTTGGCCGTTCTCATCCAGCACCGGTTTGCCGTTGGCGTCGGTGACGGGATTGTCATACGTGACCGGTTGAAGCAGTTTGACCCTTTGATAGTCGCTGAATGTTTGAACCATCCCCTGGGAGACCAGCACGATCGAAAAAACGAACGACAACGGCAGCAAAATGTAGAGCGTGGTACGGACCAGGTCGACCCAAAAATTTCCGATGGTTTCTGCGCTCTTCCGCGCCAGCCCCCGGATCAAGGCAACCAGCACGGCCATGCCCGCGGCGGCCGAGACGAAGTTCTGGACGGTCAGGCCGACCATCTGGGTCAGGTCGCTCATGGTCGTCTCGCCGCCGTAGGCCTGCCAGTTCGTATTGGTGATAAAGCTGGCGGCTGTATTAAAGGAGAGATCCGGCGAAACGGCGCCAAACTTCTGCGGGTTCATTGGCAGCACGCCTTGCCATCGTTGCATGGCATAGAGGAGAAAGAAACCTGCCGCACTGAACACTAGCGTCGCTATGCCGTATTCTTTCCATCCCATCTCTTCCCGCTCCCGAATCCCGCAGAGCCGGTAGATGGCCCGTTCGACCGGCCCCAGGAGGCGATCCAGCCAGATCGACCGTCCTTCGTACACCCTCGCCATGTACCAGCCCAGCGGCTTGGCCAATGCCACCAGGACAATGAGAGAGAGCCCGATTTGCAGCCATCCGTTGGTCGTCATGAGAAGATCTCCGGTTTGAGCAGCGCGATCATTAAATAGATCAGCAACCCCACCGAGAGAATCCCGCCGACAATGTAGAATCCGGTCATGTTGTTTCTCCTTATAGGCCTTATAACCGTTCCAATAGGGTCAAGAGCCATGCCGAGATTACGAAGAACAGTCCTGCCAAGCCGAGCATGAGAAGATCCATCGCCGCCTCCCTGTGTGAAACTATCGCAAGCCTAGCACCGGGGTTATCAAAACGGTGTAAAAAAATGGGCCGGGCGAGTCGGGCGAGATGAAGAAGAGATGACGTGCTGTGAAGGCCGTGCTGTGGAACGCGATGTTATGTAATGATAAAACAATGCGGCAGGGCGTGTTTCAGGCGCTCCACGCCGGCGCGGCTGACCTGGGTGTCACGAAGATCGAGCTCGGTCAAGGCGGTGAGCCGGGCCATGTGCGCGAGCCCGGCGTCGGTGATGGCGGTGCCTGGCAGGTACAGCCATTGCAATGACGGGAGGTGGCCCAGAAAAGCCAGTCCGCCGTCGCTGACCTTGGTGCCGCCCAGATAGAGCCACTGCAACGCGGTCAGCCTCCCGATATGCTCCAGTCCGGCATCGTCAACGGCGGTCAGAGCGAGCGCGAGCCGGCGCAGCACCTGACACTCCCGAAGATGGCCCAGCCCGGCGCTGGTGACCCGTGTGCCACCGAGAAAGAGCCCTTCCAACCGGGTAAGCTGTTTGAGAAATTCCAACCCCGTATCGCCGATCTGTGTGCCCCCGACCGAGAGCCGTTGCAATCCATGGAGGTGTTGCAAATGCGCCAGCCCGGCGCTGGTCACATGGGTCATGCCAAGATCAAGCTCGCGAATCTGGGTCAGTGGCTCCAACAAGGCCAGGCCGGCATCGGTGATCCGCGTTTCCCACAGGCCCAGCTCGACAAGCCCGGTGAGCCGGCACAGATGGCGCACGCCCGAATCCGTGATGGGTGTGGCCTTCAAATCGAGTTCCCAGAGTCCGGTCAATCCCCCCAGATGTGCCATTTCGTCATCGGTGGTGGCTGTATATTCAAGGCGCAGGCTTTGCAGGTCGTCCGGCTGAAGCCGGGCCAGCGGGGAGAGATCGGTCGATGCCGTGTCGCTGATGGCGGCCTTGAGTCTGAGCGATTGTTCTGTTGGCAGTGTCACGGCGCCTCGGGCCTCCCCAAGCCGCTCCCAGGCAGCCTCGGAAAATTCGCCTGGGTTCCGGATCAACAAGGTGCCAAGCGAACGATCCGTTTGGAAATGAACCGTGCGGATCGGCCGGGCGGCCGGCTCCCGGGCCTGACCACGAACCGCGGAGGCGGCCGGTGCCGATGCGTGTCTATGATGATCGGGCGTGGTTCGTTGTGAATGCGGCTGCTGTGCGGGCTCGCTCATCTGCTGTCCGACCGGGTTGGGGAAACCGTACCGTACTCAATTTCAGGTCAAACATCAAGTCCGATGAAGGTCAAGCCGGCCGGCATGCGCCGCGCTTGACACCAATTCGTGTTTTCATGATAATGGCTGCATCACCCGTTTGGGGTAGTTCGATCCGAGGTTTCGGGCAAGGGAGGGTGTACGTGGCTCATTGTTCCGATCGCGACGAGGAGGAGGCGATGTCTCCTCCCGGCGAAGGGTTGTCCAAACAGATTCCCGCTATCGAGCAGATCTGTCCGTTGAGCCATGCCAGCAGGGTTGTGGAGGCGTCACTGGCCGGCTCCGATCCGGAACACGAGGCCCTACGCCAGAATTCCCACGACCCTGAAGCCGCCTCATTTTCAGCGAAGGAGCGTCCCCGCCGGCGAACACTCCAGGCCTATCCGATTTTCGACCGGGACGGCAAGGTGGCCAGGATGATCGGTGTGAATGACCTGGTTGATTCGTCCGGCCCCCTCGGCCTGTCTTCTTTCCTCCCCTCCATCGATAATGGCGCACCCGCCGTCCAGCCACCGCAGGAGGAGCCGGTTTCGTTCTGCGGCATGATCGGAGCCAGCCGGCAGATGCGGGCGCTGTTCCAATTGATCCGCCGTATCGCCTCCAGTGCGGCCACGATTTTGATTTATGGCGAGAGCGGGACCGGCAAAGAGTTGGTCGCCCGGGCGATTCATCAATGCAGCGCCCGCCGCCATCGGCCGTTTATTCCGGTGGATTGCGGCGCCTTGTCGGAAACGCTTCTGGAGAGCGAGCTGTTCGGCCACGTGAAAGGGGCGTTCACCGGGGCGATTCAGCACAAAAAGGGCCTCTTTGAAGAAGCCGAGGGGGGCACACTCTTTCTGGATGAAATCGGCGACACCAGCCTGGCGTTCCAGGCGAAGCTCTTGCGTGCGCTCCAGGAGGGGGAGTTCCGGCCGGTCGGGGGCACGCGCAGCGTCACGGTCAATGTCCGGGTGGTGGCCGCCACCAACACGCGCCTGAAAGAGGCGGTGGCAAGGAAAAAATTCAGAGAGGATCTGTACTACCGTCTGGCGGTGATGCCGATTGTGATTCCCCCGCTGCGCGAGCGTCCGGATGACATCCTGCCTCTTGCCGATCACTTCATTCGCGAATTTGCGGAGCAGAACGGCAAGGGGGAAATGCGGCTGTCGGGGGACGCCGCAGAATTGCTTCGCCGGCTGCCGTGGCGAGGCAACATCCGCGAGCTGGAGAACGTGATCGAACGGGCCGTATTGCTCTCCCCCGGCGGCCTGATCACCGCCGAATCGTTGTTGATCGAAGAGGAAGCGGCGGGTCCGGATCGCCGCCCTTCGGCAACCGACGCCCGTCCGTTCAATCCCGACCCCGTGCCATTGCCGGTGGCGATCGGCAAGATCCGTTCGCACGCGGAGCACGAACGGATCACGGAGGCGATTCGGCAACACCGCGGCAATAAATCACTGGCGGCCCGTTTTCTCGGCATCGCCCGCTCCAGTCTCTATAACAAGCTCAAACGGTACAACATCACCGCGCACGATTCCCCGGATTTCAGCACGTAAGCCGTTCCCGCTCGTCCAGCATTCGTTCGCCTCGTCATGCCTGCATAGGTCTTTCCACGGGATCGGTTCGTCACCTGACTTGGCTTCGTGTCCGTATGTCTGCACAACTGTCCATTTTATTGGACAGTTGAGGACAGAGACAAGATGGACAGCGTCATGATTTGTTGTGAATTTTCATCATCATGTTCGCCTGGCTGTGATGAAAATTGGTGGCATGGTGTTTGCTTTACATCAGTCCGGTTATTTGTGCGTCGCCATCTGAATGATGGGTGGGTATTGTTGTGGGGAGGGGCATGAGCACGGCAGATGTCGAAGCGATGTTGGGTGTCATGCCGTTGGACTGCGGCCATTCCCAATGGCTGCAGCAGGAACCCGTCAGCAAACGGCGCGTGCTGCTGATTACGACACGATCATTGTTTGGCACCGGCATCAGGACACTGCTTGCGCAGCAGAGAGATCATGTGGCGATCGAGGCGGTGCCGACATTGAGAAGCGCCTTCCAGCGGGAGCGCGCCGTCCCACCCGACGTGGTGGCCTATTTCACGGAGAAGCCCGCTCTGGAAGAACGGGCGCTCTTGCAGGAGCTGGGCACCCGGTACGGGGCGCGGATCATCTACGGCACGCTGGCGGCCGATCGATTGACGATCTACGACCAGATGCACATCAACCATGCGACGGTGGACGATCTGATCGCCGCCGTGCTTCATGCGAGTGGCAATCACGGGGGGCGGTTATGAACAGATCATCGATGAGACGGACATCATTCCTGGCCATGGCGGCGGGGGGAGTACTGCTGGCGACCTTTTTCGGGCGCGTGGCGATGGCGGCGGACCACAACCATCAGATGATGGACATGTCCCTGTCGGAGCCGGGTCCGAATTCCGCGCCGCCCGAGGGGGTGGAATATCAGAACGCGGGTGGCGCGTTGCTGGAGAAGATGTCGCAGCAGCTCGACCAGGAAATCGAACGGGCCGGCGGCAACCTCGGCGGCTACACGTCGAGCGCCGACGCGCATGCCGTCATGCAGGGCATTCCGTTGCGGATCAGCAATGATGAGTCGGTGACCGCGGCGGGCCGCTGCCCGGCCGGCGCCCCGGTGAAAAGCTTCGACATCTCCGCGATCAACGTGGAGATCACGATCAACCGGTTTTTGGACTACTTCCCCGGCTATCTCTACGTCCTGACCGATGAGCTGCCCAGGGTGCGGGCGGAGGAGAAGAAGAATGCGGCGGCCCGCAAGAGCGACGAGCCCTTCCCGGCGGCCGGCGTCTCACTCGGGCTGCAGGGCGATCTGCTGCAGCCGCTGGTGATCCGGGCAAACGCGGGCGATTGCGTCCGGATCACGCTGCGCAACCAGCTCGGCGAGGTGGACGCGAACGGCCAGACCAAGGTCGATCCGGACGGCGATCCGGTCAGCCTGCACATTCACGGCTCGGGCCTGCTGGTCAAAGCCACGGGCCAGGCGGCGACCATGATGAACAAAGACTCGTTGGTCAAGCCCGGCAAGAGCCAGGAGTTTGAATGGTATATCCGCGGCGAGGAGCCGGAAGGCGCCCACCACTTTCACACCCACGCGGTGCGGGAACAATGGTCGCTGGGGATGTTCGGCTCGCTGATCGTGGAGCCGAAAGGGGCGAAATATCTGAGCCCGTGGAGCGGCCAGGAGCTCAAGAGCGGCTGGATGGCGATGATCACCGATCCCAACGGCCACGACTTTCGAGAGTTCGCGATTTTCTATCACGAAATCGGCGATGAAGTCTTCCGGATTCTGAACCGGAAGGGGGAGATGCTGCCCCAGCGGGATCAGATTACCGATACCTATCGGCCCGGCGGCCGGGGCTTGAATCTGCGCAGCGAACCGCACGGCACGCGACTGGGGTTGCAGGCGGAGCGGCACGGCATTCATGACGAGTCGCAGGGGTACGGCTCCTACACGTTCGGCGACCCGGCCACGACGGTGCCGCGTTCCTATCTCGGCGATCCGACCAAGTTCCGGATGATGGGGGGTTCGGAAGTGATCCATTCGCATCACCTCCACGGCGGCAGCGACCGCTGGCCGCGTTCGCCGGGGGCCGTGACCGCGGCCGAGTTCAACTTCGCCGCCACGGCGAACGGCACCGGCCCGGTGAAATTCCCGCCGGTCCGGATCGGCTCGGAGCGGCTGGACGTGCAGGCGATCGGCGCGGCCGAGTCGTACAATGAAGTGATCGAGTGCGGCTCCGGCGGCTGCGCCTATGGCGCCGGCGATTACACGTTCCACTGCCACATTCCCCAGCACTACGTGACGGGCATGTGGGGCTTCTGGCGCGTCTACAATACCCTCCAGGCGGCCGGCGGCCAGGATGATCTGATGCCGGCGCTCATGGAGTTGCCGGATCGCAAAGGCAAGATGAAGCCGGCGGTCGATTCATCCAAGCTCATCGGCACGACGGTCGATTGGTTCGGCGGCCAGAAATATCGGATCACGGCCGACAAGACCGATTGGAAGGCGAATCCGCCCCAGGTGTCGGTCAAAGACTGGGCGGAGATGATGCTGCCCGTCCGGGGACTGCCCGGCGGCCAGACGGATGAGCACAAGCAGGTCGTGTCGTATGACGCCTCCGTCTTCGATTGGAAATGGGACGGCAACGTGGCGTTGAACGAGCCGGAGACCCAGCAGGTCTGGGTCGATCATAAATCGCCGGCCCCGGGCAAGCGGCTTCCGGTGCGATTCGATCCCGCGACCGGCAAGCTGTCCATTCCGTGGGAGCGGCCCCATCTCGGGAAACGGCCGCCTTTTTCGCCGGACCACAATCCCGCGCCCTTCTTCGAGCCGATCCGGCTCAATGAGAAGGGGCAGCGGACGACCGAACCGGCCAGACCCGGCGAAAACGGCCCGTGGAGTCTCTGTCCCGAGCGGGCGCCCCGGAAGTTCTATACCGTCAATTCGATCACGCTTCCGATCACGCTGAAGAAGGCGACGGCCAAGACGCCGGCGATCGTCGATCCGAACGGGATGATCTTCGTGCTGGAGGAGGAAGAGGGGGCCGTCCGGGCCAATGACGACCTGAAGCGGCCGCTGGCCATCCGCGCCAACGTGTACGACTGCGTCGACGTCATTTTCAAAAACAAGATGCCGGACGACGAGCGGGTCTCCAACTCCAGCAAGGTGAACATGCACCCCCACTTTTTCCAGTTCGATATCACCGCGACCGACGGCGTGATTATCGGGTTTAACTACGAGCAGTCGGTCCGGCCCTTTGCGCTGCTCAAGCCGGAGGACCGTGAAAACACCCACCACGGCATGCCGATTCCCCAGAACACGACGCTGACCGCGGCCGCCAAGGCGGGGGCGACATCGATCCAGATCGCGTCGGCGGTCCGACACATCGAACTGAAAAACGATAAATATGAGGATAAATTCGACACGCCCATGTTTCATCCGGGCACCGTCATCGGGATCGGTTTGAACGGGGTGGGCGAATTCGAGGCGCGCCGCATCAAGGAGATCAAGGGAAATGAAGTGATCTTTACGGAACCGCTGGCGCACGATCACAAGGCCGGGGCGATCGCCAGCACGGAGTTCGTCCGGTACCGCTGGTATCCCGACGTCGATTTGGGCATCGTCTTCTGGCACGATCACGTCTTCGGGCTCGATTCCTGGGGCCACGGGCTGTTCGGGTCGACGATCGTCGAGCCGGCCGGCTCCACCTATCATGATCCGGCCACCGGCAAGGAGGTCCGCAGCGGGATCGTGGTCGACATCCATACGACCGATCCGGTCTCGGCCCAGGTGAAGGGGAGCTTCCGGGAGGTGGTCAATTACATCATGGATTCGAATCCCCGGACGGCCGAACTGATCTCGTCCGACAATCCAATGGCCGGACGGCCCTCGGTGGACGGATCGCCGTCGGCGAAGTATCTGCCCAAGATGAACAAATCGGCGATGACCTTTCTGAACGGCGGAGAGGCGACGACGGGCGGCGGGTTTGCCCTGCGGGTCGAGCCGCTTTCGGTTCGTCTGGCCAACAATCCCGATCCGTCGGTGCTGTTCTCCAGCAAGACACACGGCGATCCGGGGACCCCGCTGGTGCGGGCCTACCTGGGCGATCCGATCGTGTTTCGCTCCATCGTGCCGTCGGCGAACGAGTCGCATACCTGGCACGTGAGCGGCCATTGGTTCCCGGAGGACCGCTACAACGATGGATCGATTCCCCGGAACACGCTGCGGCTGGCGATCGCCGAGCGGACCGACGCGGTGATCCCGGCGGCGGGCGGCCCGCAGAAGATGGCGGGCGACTATCTCTATTACTCCGGCCGCGCCTCCCACTTTGCCGAGGGGGAATGGGGGATCATCCGGGTGCTGGATAAAGCGGACAAGAGCCTGCAGACCCTGCCGTCCCGGGAGGAAATCCCGGCGTCGGCCGCGTCGCTCTGTCCGGCGGATGCGCCCGTCAAGACGTTCAACGTCTCGGCGGTCGACTATGCCATGCAGTTGAACAAGGGCGGGGCGGAAGCGATCGAGGTGGATCTGGGCCGCCACTTGAAGCTGGCGAATCAGACCGGCAAGGTCTACGTCCTGGACGACGAGGTGACGGCGGTCAAGGGCGGGATGCTCCAGCCGAATCCGCTGACGCTCCGGGTGAATGTCGGCGACTGCATCAAGATCAAGCTGACCAACCGGATGGCGAAGGATCGGGCCGGCCTGCACGCCGACATGGTGGCGTTCGATCCCAAGGATTCGACGGGGGCCAACGTCGGCACCAACCCCGGCGATCAGACGGTGGCGCCGGGACAGAGCAAGGTCTATACCTTCTACGCCCATCCGGAGTATGGGGAGAACGGGGCGTTGATCCAGGACTGGGGAGATGTGGTGAACAATCCGCGCAACGGGCTCTACGGGGCGATCATCGTCGGACCGAAGGGATCGACCTACCGCGATCCGGTTACCGGCGCGGATATCACGCTGAAGAACGCCTGGCAGGCCGACGTGATCGTCGATCGTTCGATTCCCGGGAATGAAAACCGGTCGAACTATCGCGACTTTGCCCTGCTGTTCCAGGATGAGGACAACCTCCTGGGCACCAGCTTCATGCCGTATGGGCAGAAGGTGGCGGGGCTGACCGCGATCAACTATCGCGCGTCAACGCCGTTGGATCGCGCGTTGGACGACGACGGCTGCAACGTCGGCACGCTCTTCAGCTGCGTGGCCGAGAAGGGGGGAGTGAAGACCCCGCTGTTGGAGGCCCATGTGGGCGATCCCGTGCTCATTCATGTCTTCGGCGGCTTCAACGAGCAGGTGGGGGTCTTCGCCCTGGACGGTCATGAATGGCCCGTCGATAACTTCCGCGGCGCGCACCTGCACGGGTCGTTTGAATTCGGCGGCAGCTCCTATCTGCGCGTCGATTTAAGGGGCGGGGCCGGTGGCCCGGCCGGGCTGCCGGGCGATTATGTCTACATGAACCACCGGCCGGCCTATATCGACGCCGGGGAGTGGGGCATTCTTCGGGTGCTGCCCAAGGGGGACAAGACGATCCATGCGCTGAATAGAGTGGAGCCCGCCGGTTCTCAAGTACGGCCGGTGTCGGTGACGGAGACGAAGTAGGCCGTCCGGACGTCGAGGGAAGGGTATGACCGGGAGGGGCCGGCAACGGCCCCTCCTTTTTATGTGGGGGCCTGTGCGGAAACTGCGGGGAAGGGTCCTCCGATATCCCCACGCCCCAAGCCATCGTGTCTGTCCCATTGGCCATCAATTGGTCTTGGTTTCTCGGGGCCCGTGCGGGGAGATGGAGGAATCGAGAATGCGATGTCATGGGGCCTGCTTGAGAGGAGTGTGATGCGCATGAGGACCGTCAAAAGAGGATGGCTGGCGCTCGCGCTGCTGATAGCCGGTTCCCTGCCCGGGGCGATCAGCGCCGGCGCCGATTCCGGACCTGATCCCGCCAACATCCTGGTCGAAATCTTTCTGTCCGCTGATCAAAAGCCCAATCTTGAGACGATCAAAAAAGAGTTTGGGTCGTTTCAAATCGTGAAGGTCAAGGCCAAATTCTTCACGCTCGGCCACCCGCCTAAAAACCTCGCCATCGGGAGAAATGTCTCCGCGCCGGTGGCCCGGTTGGCGATCCGACTGGCCACGACCTACAACGGCGGGGTGGATCTGCTTCTGCCGGAAAAACGGCTGGCCGCCGATTATCTGGCGATCGGGACATCAATCTTCGATGAATCCTTGCAGGTCCCGATCAGCCCGGACGATCTCGAGCGCCTGACCGATCCCTCCCTGACGACCGAGCAGTTTCACGAGCTCTACCGCCGATTTGCGAGGGAAGATCAACCTCCCCGTTACTCCCGATAACGTCCGGCTCGTCGGGCCCCTGCATCATACGACCAGAGATTTGCTCCGTCCGGAGCCGGTAGCCCACGCCAGCTCCTGATTAGGTAGCGGGGGGCCGGCCCGATCAGCCGAGGCGCCAGAGCGCCCAGCGTGCGCGCCACAGCCACCGGCGCTCCTCCCGCCGTTTATAGCGCGGAGAATGGCGAAAGGCGGCGGCGCTGTGGCGATACGATTCCCGGGCCCGTTCGATCTCCCCCCTCCGGCGATAGACCTCCCCCAGCCGATAGAGCCCTTCCACGCTCGAAGAATGAATGACTCCCAATTTTTGCAGCACCGCCAGCGCGTCGTCATAGCGCCCCTGTTCCAGATAGTACTCGCCCAGCCGTAAATAGGGCTCGCCATATCGAAAACGCGGATTGAGCTCAAGCGCCTTGATGATGTGCGCTTCTCCTTCTTGTTCTCTGCCGGTTTTCAGATAGGCCAGACCTAGGTAGTAGTGCGTTTCATCGGAATCGTCCATCCGTGCGATCGCCCGCTCGAGCGGCGCAACCGCCTCCCGTGCGCGGCCGTTCAGAATGAGCAGCCGGCCGAGATCGTTCAGCGCGGCGGCATTGTGGGGATTCAGCGCGACGACGGCCTCCAGCTCCCGAATCTCGCCGGCGGTTTTGAACCGGCTGATCACGGAGCGGAAGAGGCCGACGTACTGGAGGTCGACCAGAAGGGAAATGACCAGAAGAACCAGTAGGGCCGTCCAGATGTTGCCGGTCAGAAACGTCAACAGAGCGAACAGGAGGAATTTCGAACCCATTGCCTACCGGCACTCTGACAGAGCCGTGCCGGTCTGTCAAGGTTTCCCCCGGCCCCATGCCGGCGTCTGACTTCATCGCCATGACGAGCAGGCACACCCGAAATTCGGGTGAGGACACCCGACTGTAGCGTCACGATGGCTCTGAAGGCCCTGTTTAACCCCAATCAGAGGGCAAATGAGCGTGGCATTCTTATTGCTTTGAATAGAACTGTGAAGAGGGGTCATGTGGTTGATGAACGCAGTGAACAGGGCGGAAGGGGAGAAGGAGAATCGGTTATGACCTGTGCGAAATGCGGGGGAGCGATGAACAGCGAAGAGTTCTGTAACCTGAGTGAAGGCAGCATCCCCTGGTGGTACAGGGGGTGGCGCTGCATTCACTGCGGTGATGTGGTTGACCCGTTGATTCTTCAGCATCGCCGAGAACCAATGCCGAAGGCGAAACCGGCCGCCCGTCGCAGGGCGGCGTGAAGGTCATGCCCATGGAGCGCTGTGGCATTGTGCTGGCCGCCGGGGAAGGGCGGCGCTTGCAACCCTTTGTTCGTCAGTGGCGCGGTGATGACCTCCCCAAACAATATGTCGATTTTAGCGGTTCCCGCTCCACGCTGGAACAGACGTGGCGCCGCGCCGGCCGCCTGATCCCCATTGAGCGGCTGTTGACGATTGTGGACCGGAGTCATCTTGATTACGAAGATGTTCGGCGCCAACTGGCCGGACGCCCGGAGGGGACCATCATCGTCCAGCCGGACAATAAAGAGACCGGGCCGGGACTGCTGCTGCCGCTGCTCCATCTCCACCGGCGCCATCCCGACGCGGTGGTGGCGATCTTCCCGTCGGACCATTTCATCCGGGAGGACGCGCTCTTCATGGGCCACGTCGATCTGGCCTGCCGGGTGGCGGAGCAGGAACCGGCCGGGCTGGTCCTGTTGGGCATGGAGCCGGAGGGGCCGGAACCGGACTACGGCTATCTGCTGCCGGGCCGCCGGTTAGAGGACGGGGTGGGCACCTGCGTCAGACGCATCCTGCAGTTTGTGGAAAAACCGGATCGCACATCGGCGGAGCATCTCATCAGGGGCGGCGCGCTGTGGAATACGTTTGTCATGGCGGCCCGGCTCACGCGGCTGTTGGAATTGATCCGTTGGATGGCGCCGGCGCTGTATGCCTCTTTTGATCCTGTGCGGGAAGCGATCGGCACGGTCCATGAGCGAGAAGAGACGGAACGGGTCTATCGTGACCTGGCCCCGGTGAATTTTTCCAGTCAGATTCTGCAAGGCATGGAGGCGCACCGTATCGCGCGATTGCTGGTGCTGCCGGTGCGCGGTGTGGTCTGGAATGATTGGGGGTCGGCGTCACGGCTGCTGGCGGATTTAAGGCGGATGGATCGGTTGAACCGATGGCCGCTCCTGCACGCCAACGGTCATGCGCCCCTGCCAGTGGTGGCCTGAACGGAGCAGTTTGAACCTGCCTCATACATCCCTCCTAACTAAAAAAGCCCGGGCAACCGGGCTTTTTTAGTTCCATGGGAACGCAGCGATCGATGAACGCCATGAAAATCATGGGGAATAATTTTATATGGTCAAACTATTGTCCTGATGGGTCAGGAAGTTGTCCATTTGCGCACATGAAGGGAAAAGTCGATGATTCGATCGATGGCGGTCGTTTTTCTATTGACAGCCACATGAGACAGGATTATCGTAACCGCGATCATGATGGGGGCGGCCTAGGGTTGATGCCTGGGGTTGGTGATTGACTTCCCCGTCCCGCATGGGATTCCGGGCCGGTCTAGGTAGAGGGCGGTGCCATGATCCAGGCGCCGGCAGTCGGGCAACCCTCCTTCCTGACGGCGCCACTCTTCTAGGCCGGTTCCGGATGGCCTCGATTCTGGTTTCCTTCTCCTGATCATCGCGATTGTAAAACAGCGGTTCGCCGGGGTAGACTGTGGGCCGTGCCATCTGCAGCCTTCAGTCGTTGACCGGAGACCCGTGATGCCCCGAATGCCTTGCCGCCTGTTCGTCGCGCTCGTGTTGATGGCCGGAACCGCGCTGCTTTCGTGCGGGCGGAGCGGGAGCACCCCGCCCCTGGCGCCGCCAGGGATTTCGAGCGTTGTGATCACGGCCGTCGGCACGATGAATGCTCGTGCGCAGGCGGTGGCTGTTCAATCATCCGATCAAAAAGTGGTGGCTGCAGGTTCTTCGTATGACGGAGCGAAAAATGTGTTTGCCCTGACCCGCTACAACACGGATGGCAGCCTGGACGCAGCGGGCTTTGGGACGGGGGGTATCGTGACCACGGCCATCGGGACGGTGGACGATCAGGCGCAGGCATTGGTGATTCAACCATCAGATGGAAAATTAGTTGTGGCCGGGTTTTCCTATGACGGGGCACAAAATGTGTTTGCGTTGGCCCGTTACAACACGGATGGCAGTCTGGACGCAGGGGGCTTTGGGACGGGGGGTATTGTGACCACCGCCATCGGCTCAGTCGATGATCGTGCGTTCGCCGTCGCGATTCAGTCGACTGGAGAAATTGTGGCGGCCGGCTATTCCAGTGAAGACACCGGAGCCGGCATCCGAAGCCGCCTGGCGTTGGTCCGCTACAAGACGGATGGGACTCCCGACAACACCTTTGACTCCGATGGTATTGTCATCCTCGATTCGATCACAATCCCCTCCAGCACCGGTGCGTTTGCGCTGACCATACAGACGATTAGCGCGGTGGACTATCTCGTGGCGGCGGGATTTGCCCACATTGGCGCACAGGATGAATTTCTGCTGGTTCGCTATGACCTGAATGGGAACTTGGATGCAAATTTTAACAGCACGGGGAGTGAGCCGGGTGTCGTGACCTCCGCGATCGGCGCGATCAACGATCGGGCCTTTGCGCTTGCCATACAGACGATGAGTGCGGTGGACTATCTCGTGGCGGCCGGATCATCGTATGCCGCCGGACAGAGTTCCATCGCACTGGCGCGTTATACCACCGCCGGGATCCTGGATACGACGTTCAACACCACGGGCAAGGTAACCACGGCGATTCTCACGGACGCCGCAGCGTTTGCGCTGGCCATTCAACCGGACACGAAGATTGTGGTCGCTGGATCGGCCTATAACAATACGTATAGTGAATTTGTCCTGGCCCGTTACGATTCAACCGGCAGTCTGGCCGGGAGTCTGGATGGAACGTTCGGCTCTGGAGGCAAGGTCCATACAGCGATCACCTACGGCGCCGAAGCCTTCGGCCTGGCGATTCAGGGGGATGGCAAGCCCGTCGCCGCCGGTTATTCCCAGGCCCAACTGGAGCCGGAGAAATTCACGCTGGTCCGTTACAGCGACACGGACGGCAGCGTGGATCCGGGGTTTGTGACGCCGTAGGGTTGCCCGATAGGCAACGAGGCGCGTCATGCGTGATTGCAAGACCTGACCCTAAGATTATGCGGTTTTGCAGAAGGGAATCCTCATGAATCCAAACAAAGAATTGTGGGGAAAAGGCGACTTTACCGAGATTGCCGCCTTCATGCGTCAATCCGGAGAAGC
>JBGPIL010000006.1:0-26352 GCA_041484905.1 Nitrospiria bacterium | reverse complement strand
GATTCAGTCAGGGTGTCGCGATCAGGTGCTGCTGGGGGTCACCGGTTCCGGGAAAACCTTCACGCTGGCCAATGTGATCGCACAGGTGCGGAAGCCGACCCTGGTCATGGTGCACAACAAGACCCTGGCCGCGCAGCTCTATCATGAGTTCCAGCGGTTTTTCCCCCGTAGCGCCGTGAACTATTTTGTCAGTTACTACGACTACTACCAGCCGGAGGCCTATCTGCCGCAGAGCGACACCTACATCGCCAAGGAAACGATGATCAACGATGCCATCGATCGGATGCGCCACGCGGCGACGACGGCGCTGTTCGAACGGGACGATGTGATCATCGTGGCGTCGGTCTCCTGCATTTACGGCCTGGGGTCGCCGGAAGCCTACCATGGGATGCTCCTTGCGCTTGAGGAGGGGATGGCGATCAGCCGGAGCGCGCTGCTGGCCAAGCTGGTCGAGATCCAGTACCAGCGCAGCGATGACGGCCTCGAGCGGGGCACCTTCCGCGCGCGCGGCGATGTGGTGGACATCGTGCCCGCCTCGCAGGAGGGACGGAGCATCCGGGTCGAGCTGTTCGGCGACCGGGTGGAGACGCTGGCCGAGCTCGATCCGCTGCGCGGGGTGGTGTTGCGGCGGCTGGCCAAGGCGGCGATCTATCCGGGGAGCCATTACGTGATTCCGCCGGGTCGGATGGAACACGCGCTGCAGAGCATCAACGAGGAACTGGAGGCGCGCATCGCCGAGTTCACGGTGGCCGGCCGGCTGGTGGAGGCACAGCGGATCGAGCAGCGGACGCGGTTCGACCTGGAAATGATCCGGGAAATCGGCTATTGCCAGGGGATTGAAAATTATTCCCGTCACCTGAGCGGCCGCCCACCTGGTGCCCCGCCGCCCACATTGATCGATTACTTCCCCAAGGATTTTCTCCTGGTGATCGATGAGAGCCACGCCACGATTCCCCAGATCGGCGGCATGGCCGAGGGGGACCGCGCCCGCAAGCGCAACCTGATCGATTTCGGCTTCCGTCTGCCGTCGGCCCTGGACAACCGGCCGTTGACCTTCGCCGAGTTTGAACGGACGATCCGACAGGTGATTGCCGTCTCGGCGACGCCGGGCAGCTATGAGCTACGGCGCGCCGCCGGCCATGTCGTGGAACAGATCGTCCGGCCCACGGGGCTGCTGGATCCCGTGGTGGAGGTGCGACCCGCCACGGGCCAGGTGGACGATCTGCTCGAGGCGATCCGCCGACGGGCCGAGCGCGGGGAGCGGGTGCTGGTGACGACGCTGACCAAGCGGATGGCGGAGGATTTGACCGAGTACTATCACGAGTTGGGCGTGCGGGTGCGCTACCTGCACTCCGATATCGATGCGCTGGAGCGGATGGAGATCATCCGGGAGCTTCGTCTGGGGAAGTTCGACGTGCTGGTTGGGATCAATCTGCTGCGGGAGGGACTCGATCTGCCCGAGGTCTCGTTGGTGGCGATTCTGGACGCCGACAAGGAGGGCTATCTGCGCTCCGAGACCTCGCTGATCCAGACCTCCGGCCGCGCGGCGCGCCACGTGAACGGCACCGTGCTGCTCTATGCGGACCGGATGACCGGCTCCATGCGCAACGCCATCGGTGAAATGAGCCGCCGGCGAACGGTCCAGGCGGCGTACAACCTGCGGGAGGGGATCACGCCGACATCCATCATGAAGGACATTCCGGAGCCGATTCTGGCGGCGTACGAGGCCGACTATTCGACTGTTCCGATCGCGGCCGAGCCCGCCGAGACGTTCAGTCCGGACCAACTGCCTGCGGCGATCGAATCGCTGCGACAGCAAATGCGGGAGGCGGCGCAGCGCCTGGCGTTTGAAGAGGCGGCGCGATTGCGCGACCGAATCAAAACGCTCTCCGAACGCGCGCTGGAAAGAGACGAGGGGATGAAGGGTTAATGGGGAAAAGGCGGATTAAAGATTAAAACGACAATGCGGATTAAGGGATAAAAGTGTACGGCGATGAGGATTGTCAAGGGGAGATGAGCCATCTTCCCTTGACTTGAGCGAGTGTTGTGTACGAGCGGATATCAAAAGCGGGGGAAGGATCAGGATTAGGAGAAGGGCTGAAAGAAGCAGGTCTAAGCTTGTTTGTACAGATAGATCGCGAGGACGATGCCGAGCAGGCTGAGCAGGTTCAAGGAGAACGCAAAACCGAAGGTGACATTGAACAGTTCAAAGTTCAGCGTGAAGGGGCTGATGCCCGGATGAATGGTCCGGATAAAAAACTCGCTCAACGGGCCGCTGGTCGTCGCGTGCCGGAGGATCTCGGAGAGGATGGCTCCCAAGTATCCGCCGACCACCACGAAAAGCAGGAACAGCCCCGGTCCTTTTTTTAATCCCGCCATCGGCCCTTAATTCACGCGTGTCGTGTGGATGGTGTCGAACAATGTAGCGTACAGTAATAATCCTTTCCTGCCGGGTTGTCAAGGCGCCTGCTTCCGTTTGTTAAAATCAAGGGGAGAATCTCGTTATTGAAATCAGGGGGAGAGTGAGCGCTCTCCCTGATTAGATCGGGGGAAGAATCCGGTGCTTCGACTCGGGCCATGGCCTCTGGCCATGTCGCCCGGCGCAGGTTCCGCCTTCACGGGTTCATCCTGTGCTGGCGAACCCGTGAAGCTTCACTCTCCCCCCGAACCCCTCATCGGAGGTACACGCGAACGGGTTGGGGGCACAACACGAGTCAAATAATCAATGGGGGGTGTCAGGGGGGGAGATAGCGTCTCCCCCTGACTTTGATACGCAATTTATTGACAAGCCCCTAGGCTTTGATTATAATAGGCCCTTATATTTCAGTAAGTTCACTACGGTACGCAGTTGAGCCAGAGTGGGTGCGTCCCGGACACGGTTGACCCGTTGAATGATCTTCATCATCAACAGACCACAGACAGCGCCCGGTAGATACGACGCGGGCAGAAAGTGCGGCACATGCGGTTTCCTATTCAGCTGACCTGGTCGATTACCAAACACCTGGTTAAAAACCGGCTCAGAGGCCGGAAGCGCTTCCCCCTCGTCCTCATGCTGGAGCCACTGCACGCGTGCAACCTGGCGTGCGACGGCTGCGGCCGCATCCGCGAGTACAAGGAGACGATCCGGGAAAAAATGTCGCTCGAGGAATGTCTGGACGCGGTGGACAGCTGCGACTCTCCGATCGTGTCGGTCTGCGGCGGCGAGCCGCTCATCTACCCCGATATCGTCGGGCTGGTCAATGGCATTGTCGAGCGCAAACGCCACCTCTATCTGTGCACCAATGCGATCGGCCTGGAAAAGTTTTTGCCGAAATTTCCCAAGAGCCCCTACTTCACCATCAACGTGTCGATGGACGGTCTGGAAAAGACCCACGACGTGACCCGCGGGCGCAAGGGGCTCTTCAACATCGACATGGGCGCCATCAAAACCGCCAAGGCGCAGGGCTTTCGCGTCATCACCAACACCACCGTGTACAAAGAAACCGACATGGCCGAGATCGAGGGGTTGTGCGAGGAATTGACCGCGGCCGGCGTCGACGGCATGTTGATCGCGCCGGGCTATGCCTACCAGGCAATCCAGGACGATATTTTTCTGGATCGGCAGGGTATTTACGACAAGTTCCGGCGGCTGTCGGGATGGAGCAAGCGGTTTCGCTTCATGAACACGCCGCTGTATCTTCAATTTCTGCGCGGGGAACGCCACTTAGATTGTACGCCGTGGGGCAATCCCACCGTCAATCCCAAAGGGTGGAAGGGGCCCTGTTATTTGATCACGGATCGCCACTACGCCACGTACGAGGAATTGATGGCCCAGACGGACTGGGAAAAGTTTGAAAAGCGCGAAGACCCCCGGTGCGCCAATTGCATGATGCACTGCAGCGTCGAGCCGACCGTCATGCGCGAAACCGGCGGCAGTCTGCGTGATGCGATGACCATGCTCAAGTGGAATCTGACCTGACGGGCTCCCGCGTGTCGCATTCTTCGGGTGAACAGCTCCGTTCTTCTTCCGTCCAGCCCCTCGGACGGCCCTTGAGGATTTTCTGGTCCAGAATGTCCTCGTGGCTCGGCAAATCGCCGGTGCGCGGCTATCGGAGCGGGCGGAACGGCCAACGGCGCAACGGGCACGCGATCGACGCGGCGGTCAGCGCCACCCCCATCCAATCAACTCAATTAACCCGGTCGACCGGAGCGGACCACGTCCATTCGACCGACCGGCTGACGGACGCCGTTGACCGGGCGGCCGCCTATCTGCTGACGGTGCAGAATCCGTCCGGCGGTTACTGGGCCGGCGAGTTGGAGGCGGACTCCACGCTGACGTCCGAATACCTGATGCTGCGGCAGTTCATCGGGAAGGTCGATCCGTTGCGTGAGAAAAAGGCCGTGCGCTATCTGATCGAAAGCCAGTTGCCTGATGGCGCGTGGAATATTTTCTACGGCGGTCCCGGTGACATCAGCGCGACGGTCAAGGCCTATTTCGCCCTGAAACTGTCCGGGGTCTCGGCCGACGAACCGCTCATGGCCAACGCCCGCCGGTGGATTCTGGCCAGGGGCGGCGCCGCCGAAGTCAATGTCTTCACCCGCATCGCGCTGGCGCTGTTCGGTCAGTTCAGCTGGCGGGCGATTCCGGTCATGCCGGTGGAATTGACGCTGCTGCCCCGCTGGTTTTATTTCAACATTTTTGTGGTCTCCTACTGGTCCCGGGCTGTCATGGTGCCCCTCCTGATCATGTACGCCCATCGGCCGCTGCGCCAGGCGCCGCCCTCCGCGGCGATTGACGAGCTGTTCGTGCAGCCCAAGGAGTCGGTCCGGCTCAAACGCGACCGGCGCTGGGTGACGTGGCGGAATCTCTTCCTGTTGATCGATTCGTGGCTCCGCTGGTATGATCGACACCATCTGAAGGGGCTTCGCCGCCGCGCGATCGCGCGGGCCGCGGACTGGATGTTCGACCACATGCGGGGATCGGGCGGATTGGGCGCGATTTATCCGGCGATGGCCAATTCGGTCGTCGCGTGTCTGGTGCTGGGCCGCTCGGTCAACGATCCTGTTGTGAGCAAAGCGCTGGGCGAGATTGAGGAGCTGGAAAGCAGCGATGAACACCGGCTGCATCTGCAGCCGTGTCATTCCCCCATCTGGGACACCTGCCTGACGATCAATGCACTGGTCGAGGCCGGATTCGATCGTGATCATCCGGCATTGGTCAAGGCGTCGGAGTGGCTGCTCAACAAACAGATCCGCCGGAGCGGCGATTGGCAGCTGCATCGGCCCCACGCGCAGCCGGGCGGATGGTATTTTCAATTCGAAAACGAGTTCTACCCCGATATCGATGACACTGCCGTGGTGTTGATGGCGCTGGGCAAGATCATTCTGCCCGATGAGGAATGGAAACGGCGCGAGATGCTGCGCGGGTTCCGCTGGCTGCTGGCGATGCAGGGTCGGGACGGCGGGTGGGGCTCGTTCGATGCCGACAACAACAAGCTCATCCTCAATCATATTCCGTTCGCCGATCACGGCGCGCTGCTCGATCCGAGCACGGCCGATTTGACCGGGCGTACGTTGGAGGCCATGGGGGTGCTGGGGTTTGACGTGACCTATCCGCCGGCGGCCCGCGGGATCGCGTTTTTGAAGGCCGACCAGGAGCGGAACGGATCGTGGTACGGCCGGTGGGGTGTCAATTATATTTATGGAACCTGGTCGGTGTTGGCGGGCCTGCGCATGATTCATGAAGAGATGGACCAGCCCTATGTGCGCAAGGCGGCGCAGTGGTTGATCTCGGTGCAAAATGATGACGGGGGATGGGGGGAAACGTGCGAGTCCTACGCCAATCCCGCCCTCGCGGGCGTCGGACCGAGCACGCCCTCCCAAACGGCCTGGGCGGTGATGGGCTTGCTGCACGCCGGCGAGGTGGCGCACCCGGCGGTGCGGGCCGGCATCGATTACCTGTTCCGCCATCAACAGATTGATGGCGCATGGGAAGAGCGGGCTTTTACCGGGACCGGTTTTCCTCGGGTCTTTTATCTGCGCTACCATATGTATTGCAAGTATTTCCCGTTGTGGGCGCTGGCCCTTTATGACAATCTCAGCAGCGGGGGGCAGATGGTGACGGCGGCCATTCGCGATCAGCACCGCCTCTCCGGCTTCTATCGGGTCGGTTCGGTCCATCCGACCCCGTTCTCACGCTAAATCCTCCGCCGGGCGACCGTGCGGCCCCTCCCATTCACGTTGCGATGGCCCGAATGACAAATAGGGACACAACCGGCAGCGCGTGGCTCGTCTGTGTGGCCACGGCGCATGAATTGCAACCGCTCAAACGCCCGTTGGGTCTGGTGCGAAGCGCGCAGGCGTCTGCCGTGCCGCTCTTCGAAGGGCGCGCCGGCCGGCAGCGCGTGGTCGTCTTGCAGACCGGCATCGGGCCCAAGCGGGCGCACCGCATCGTGACGCAGCGGTTAGAGCAACAGGCGTGTCAGGGAGTCATCTCGATCGGCCTGTCCGGCGGCCTTCGGGCGTCTCTGGTGTCGGGCACGCTGATTGTTGGTGATCATTGGGTACGACTGGAGAAACGGCCGGAGGGTGATCGATTCGAGATGATGGGGAACGTCGGGCCGCCGGCCGACCGACGGTTGCGGGCAGCGGCGCTCCGGGCGGCCGGCTTGTGCGGGATTCCGGCGCATGAAGGCGAATTGGCGACCGTGAATTGTCTGGTCGGAACGGTGAGGGACAAACAGGCCTTGGCTGAACGGACGACGGCGCTGGCGGTCGATATGGAAAGTGCCGCCGTCGCCGAAGCGGCCATCGCGGCGGGGATGGCGGTGATCGCTGCGCGGGTGATCCTGGATCCGATGGATGAAGCGCTTGACGTGTCACCTGAACGCTTTCTGCGTGAGGACGGCTCGCCCTCTCTCTGGAAAAGCGGCCTTGCGGTAATGGGACGGCCGGTGCAATGGCCGGCGTTATGGAGTCTGGGACGTCGGAGCACGCGGGCGATGAACGTGTTGGCACGGTGGTTGTGCCGGGTGCTGGATGAGGGGCCAGCGATTGGGCCTTAAGGGAGCCCGATCGGCTTGACATCATAATGACAATTCGTTATCATGCCGCGGTTTGCAGAGATTTTTATTATTCTGTTGATCGGGGGCGCTGACGCGCTGAATAATTACGGCGGCCGAAGCGTCTGATACGTTGGATCGCGGCGGTCGGTGTGTGGAGTAGGCAATCCGGACATGGCCGATGGATCGGAAGGGAGGGATGAGCGGGGTCGCATCTTCGGTGAACGTGGAGAATGGAGCCTGATTGAAGCAAGGGCGCCGAAGAGGTCGGCGCATCATCTCCAAAGCAGGGCAACGCACGGAGCAAGACTATCACTCACAGTGGAGGGTACAGAACCATGGTCAAGCACGTGATCAAAGCAAGCGCAGTGTTCGTCGTCATTGCCGTCATGGGCGCGGCTGTTGCCATTTCGGCGGAAAAGGATCCGTTGTTGCCTCGCGTGCCGCCGGACCAGATTGCGGATGCCAAGAAGGCGAAGAATCCGTTCCAGGGCAACGCGGCTGCAGTGGCTGAAGGCAAAGCTGTTTTTGAGGGCAAGGGCACCTGCTTTACCTGTCACGGCATGGAAGGCAAGGGGGACGGGCCGGCGGCCACCGGGCTGGATCCATCACCCCGCAATTTCACCAACTCGGCGTTTGAAAAGGCCAAGACACCGGGCGAGATGATGTGGGTGTTGAAGAACGGCAGCGCGGGCACGGCCATGATTCCGGTGGTGGGAGCGGTCATCACGGAAGAAGAGGGTTGGAAAGCGATCCTCTATGAGCGGAGCCTCGGCGGCGAGAAGCCGTAACGATCCGCCGTCCGATCCGGGTTGTTGAGACCCGGACCAGACTGCCTGCATAGGATTGGATGAGACAGGACGTTTGACAGCCTGTTGACGCGGAGAGGGGAAGCCGGGACGGCTTCCCCTTTCTGTTTTATCGGCCGAGAGGCGTGGACCTGATGGCAACACATGGAGCGTGGCAAACGGCGGGGCCGGCATTGTAGAATGACCGGCAGATGCCAGCCTTCCTTTCCTTCTGATGATCGAAGTTGACCAACTGACCAAGCGGTACGGTTCCCTCACGGCGATTGACGCGGTGACATTCCGGGTCGAGGCCGGCGAGGTGTTGGCGTTTTTGGGGCCGAACGGCGCCGGTAAAACGACGACGATGCGCATTCTGGCCGGCGCGCTGCCGGCGACCTCCGGTCATGCGCGCGTGGCCGGATACGATATTGATGAATCTCCCCTGGAGGTCAAACAACGGATCGGCTATTTGCCGGAGACGCTGCCGCTGTACCCTGAAATGACCGTCACGGAGTATCTGCGTTACGTGGCCCGGATCAAAGGTGTGGGGCGCAGGGGGCTCCGTCCGGCGATCGATCAGGCGGTGGAACGGTGCGCGCTGGGACAGGTTCGCGGCCGTCTGATTGGCAACCTGTCACGGGGCTACCGGCAACGGGTGGGATTGGCGCAGGCGTTGATCCATGATCCGCCCGTGCTGATCCTTGATGAGCCGACCGGAGGGCTTGATCCCAAGCAAATTATTGAGATTCGGGAACTCATCAAGACGCTGGCCGGCGCGCATACGGTGATTTTGAGCACGCACATCCTGCCCGAAGCGACCGCCATCTGCCAGCGGGTGATCATCATCCATCAAGGACGGGTGATGGCGGTGGACACGCCGGAGCGACTGGCGACGCAGCTGAGGGGTTCGGCACAGGTGCGGGTCGCGTTGCGCCGTCCGACGGCGGCGTTGCAGGCGGCGATTGCCGAGGTGCCGGGCGTGTTGGCCGTCTCTCCCGCCGCGCCGGAGGGTGCGGCGCACGATGGGGAGCCGGTCGTCTGGCTCATCGACTGCGGGCGGGACAGCGACGTGCGGGAAGCGGTGGCCCGGCTCATCGTCGGCGCCGATGGCGGACTGGTGGAATTGTCCGCCACGGCGATGTCGTTGGAAGAGGTTTTCCTGCAGTTGACGACCGATGCGCCGGATCGTGCTGCTCGCGCTGATGGTGGATCGCCGGATGGTCATGCCGGCCATCCCACCGAACACGCCCCGGCACAGCCCTCCCAACCCTCCCCCCAACCTCTTCCCCAATCTTCCAAGGACGCGGGATGAGCAAACTGCTGGCGATTTTCTCCCGGGAATGGCGTTCGCTGATCGTGTCACCCATTGCCGCTGTCTGCGTGGCTATGTTCCTGCTGGTGACGGGCTATTTATTTTATACGATTGTGATCGCGGCCAGCGTGCAAACGCGGATGATGCTCCGCATGCAGCAGATGGCGCCTCAATTGAACATCAACGAGATGATTTTGACGCCGTCGCTGCGAAATTTCAGCGTGATTCTGTTGTTGATCGTCCCGATCCTCACGATGCGGTCGATTGCCGAAGAGAAGAAACAGAAGACGAGCGAACTGCTGTTGACGTCTCCGGTGACCGTCACGCAGATCATCCTCGGAAAATATTTTGCCGTCCTGGCGTTGTACGGAGTGATGCTGGGTCTGACGCTCTATATGCCGCTGTTGCTTGCTCGGTTCGGGACCATCGCCTGGTGGCCGGTGCTGTCCGGCTATCTCGGCCTTTTTCTCGTCGGCGCCGTGTTTTTGGCCGTCGGCCTGCTGGCGTCGGCGCTGACTGAAAATCAGATGATCGCCGCAATCACCAGTTTTTCCCTGTTGATCGTGATGTGGCTCCTGGGGTGGGCTGGGGCCGCGACGGCGGATTCCCAGGTGGGGCCTCTGTTGATGTCCCTCTCCATTCTGGAACACCTCAATAATTTTCTGGCCGGATTGATCGATACGAAAGATGTCGTCTATCTGCTGGGAGTGATCGCCGTCAGCTTGTTTCTGGCGCATCGTGTGGTGGAGTCCCAACGATGGCGATAGCGAGAGCGGGACGGGCGGCCCGGCTGGGACTGCATGGCGGATTGCTGACGGTGGTCTTCATTGCCGTGATCGGGTTGGTCAACGTGCTGGCGGTCCGTCACAATGTCCGCTGGGATTGGTCGGGATCGGGCGAATTTTCCCTGTCGCCACAGACGGTCAAGGTCCTCAAGGCGCTTGATCGCGACGTGACCGTCACCCTGTTTGTACAGGATCTCGGCCGCACCAAGGAAGTCCTCCGTGGCGTACTCGACAGTTATCAACAGTACACGCCGCACCTGACCGTTGTGTCCGTCGATCCCGACAAACGGCCGGCTGTCGCCAAACAGTACGGCGTGACCCAGTACGATACGGTGGTGTTTGAGAGCGGCGGGCAGGAGACCCGTGTGCGCCTGTTGGGGCCGGAGGATCTGGACAACCGGGAACAGCTCTTTACCAATGCGTTGATTCGCGCCACGCGCACTGGAAAAAAACGAATCGCGTTTTTGGACGGTCACGGGGAACACCGGTTGGACGATCCGGGCCAGAACGGGTTTTCAGCCGTGAAGGAAGGGCTGGAACGGGAAGGGTATGACGTGGTCGGTCTGTCGCTGGCGCAGCAGGGCTCGGTGCCGGACAAGACCGTCGCTCTTGTCGTCGGCGGTGCGGCCAAGCTGATGGCGCCGCAGGAGATGGAGGCGGTGCGGAGCTATGTGAACAAGGGGGGGCGTTTGTTGGTGCTGACCGATCCGATGGTCACCAGCGGCCTTGAGCCGCTGCTGGCCGATTGGGGTGTGACCCTCGATCAGGATCTGGCGATCGAGACGTCGATCTCCCTCTTTGGCGCCGGGTTGGAGGTGGTGGTGGCGCGCACCTATTCCACCACCCATGCCATCACCAAGGATTTTACGCTGGATACGGCGTTTCCTGTGGCCCGGAGCCTTCGATTTGATCCGGCGAAGGAGGGTGCATTTAAACATGACAGCCTGGTGACAACCAGTGACAAAAGCTGGGGCGAAACTGATTTGAAAAGCCAGCAGGTTGGTTTTGACCGGCTTCGGGACATCAAGGGGCCGTTGACCCTTGCGATGGCGGTGCGACCGGCTCCTCCTCAGGAGCAGCCGCCTGCGGTGTCCGCACCGATTTCGAATACGGCGCGCCTGGTGGTGTTCGGCGACTCCGATTTTGCGACCAACGGTTTTTTCCATCTGTATGGCAATGGCGATCTGTTCCTGAATATCGTCAACTGGCTTGCGGCTGATGAAGACGCGATCTCCATCCGGCCCAAGGAGGCCAGAATGAGCCCCTTGATTCTCAACAGCGAACAGGAGGGGCTGCTTTTTTGGGTTTCCGTGGTGATCTTGCCTGGTGCGGCTTTGCTCGTCGGGTTGGGGGCATGGCAATGGCGACGGCGGCTATAAGCCGCCTGCGGCCACGGACCTGCCGCTGATGGCCAGCGCAACGGGCAGAACGGCATGGCACCGCTGGCGCGTGCTGCTGTTGTGGGTCGTGGTGCTGGTTGCTCTGGGGACCTATCTCTGGTTGGTCGATCTGCCCCGCGAGCGGACGGCGCGGGAGACCTCGGAACAAACCGACACACTGCTCGCCTTTGATCCCATTGCTGCGACGGCTCTGGTGTTGAAGACGTTCGGGCCGGCCATCACGCTGACAAAAGACCAGGCTGGAACCTGGCAGATCCTGTCTCCGCTTAAGATTGCCGCTGACCAGGCAGCGGTGCGGTCACTTCTGGTGCAGTTGGCCCATGCCCGCCGATTACGTCTGATTGATGAGCGCCCGACCGCGTTGGAGCCCTATGGGCTGGACCCCGCCCCATTGACCCTGCGGATCACGGTTGGTGGAGTTGAGCATCAGCTCGATTTCGGGGGCAACAGTCCGATCGGTTCATCCGCGTATGTGCGGGTGTGGCCGACCGTGGCGGAGCCCGGTCGTGCGGCCTCTGTGTGGCTGGTGCCGCTTGAGATCAAAGAGGCGGCGGCGAAGAATCTGTACGATCTGAGAAACAAAGAGCTCTTTGACGTTGCTGCCGACACGGTGACGGCACTGGAACTCCGTTATCCGGATCAATCCACTTCCTTCATTCGATTGGAGCGACAACCGGCACCGGCCCAAGGCCAGGCTTCTCCTGCTGATTGGGTGTTGGTGGCGCCGATTCACACGGCTGCGGATCATCAAGCGGTCGAGACGCTGGTCAAGCAGATCAGATCGCTTCGCGCCACGGCGATCCTTGATACGGGAAAGGTGGAAAAACTGGCCACGTTGAAGCGGCCGAAAGTCGAGGCGACGATGTGGATGGGCGGGCGATCAGCCGCCGTCCGGTTGTATCTCCCGTTTGGCGAAGAGGCGGCCTATGCCGTGACCACCACCCCGGAGGCCCCACTCTATCAGGTCGATCGGCAGGCCGTGCTGCAATTTGAAAAGAGTCTGTTTGATCTGCGGGACAAACGGGTGGCGCAGATCCGGCCGGAGACGGTTCAACGACTTCAGATCGAACAGTCGGGCGGTCGCTACCAGCTCACCAGGCGGGGAGACCAGTGGCTGTTGAACGAACAACCGCTTTCTCAGGCCACGAACCAGAAATTCCTGAAGTTTTTGGATGAGCTCTGGCGGGCCAAGGTCGAGAAAATCGCGGGAGATACCACCGCAGCCTGGCCAAAGCTGGGGTTGCGTGACGGCGCGACCATCATTACGCTATTTAGTGGTGATAATTCCACCATACAGCCTGTAGTGGTTAGGTTTGGGAAGAAGGAGGGAGAGCTGCTATATATAAGGAGGGGGACTGAAGCGGACAGTTATATCACCGCGTCACCGCTCAGCGATCTCCTCCAAGATTTAAATAAATTTAGCAATTAATTCAATGTGTTATGTTTGTATTATCTGTTGAAATTTCAAGGGATATCCTGAGCTGTTTTCAAGGGTTGACAATTGGAATTCCACTCCGGTAGGATTACCCCCATCTGTGGATAGGCCCGTGTCTCCGGGAGAGCACGGGAAGGAGGGGGGGCGGAATGGAGCATAGCGGGGCGGGTTGTCTGAAGAGCCTGATAACACGTAAAAATATCCTCCTGAGTTTTGGAGGACTGGCTCTGATATTCATGGTTGCCTATCATGGGGGCACGGTGGTCGGGGGCGAGTTGACACCGTCCACCCAGCTGAATGAGGCCATACCTCTTCCTGGGGGCGCCACCGGCGTGGAGGCTGTCCGGGAGAGTTCTGAACGGGCGGTCGGTTTCCATGAAAGCATTGATGTGGGAACGGTCCATCAGTGGCTGGCTGATTACCGAACCGGCCTGACCATGTCACAGAAACGGCTACTGGCAGAATCGCTCTATGATGAAAGCCAGCGCTATGGGTTTCAGCCGGCCCTCGTCATGGCCTTGATCGCCACGGAAAGCTCCGTGTTCAACTGGTCCAGATCCGAGCAGGGCGCGGTGGGATTGATGCAGTTGTCGCCCACCACGGCCGAAGCGATGGTGCGTCAGTGGTCGGCGTCCGGAGTCCGGGTGAATTGGAGCGGGGAGGAGACCCTGTTTGATCCGGTGCTCAATCTCAGGCTGGGTTTGGGTTACCTCTCGCAACTGGTGCAACGGTTTGGCGATATGAAAACGGCATTGACCGCCTATAATTATGGTCCCACACGGGTCTCTGAATGGCTGGCCGAATGCAAGTCCCTCCCCCTGGCGTATGCCAACCGGGTGATGAGTCTTTCCCAGGAACTGCGCGAACAACCTCAAGACGCCGTGCTCGGAAATCAAGAAGCCTGACGAGTTTGATTGGCGGCATGGTCGGCCTTTTCATGAGTGCGTCGATCATGATAGGGTGATCAGGTGTCTGGTGTCGTCCCTGTGATTCGGCCGCGCCCGCCTGTGGCCGCCCCGCCTGTGGCCGCAATGATCCTGCCCCTCTGTCTGACAATCGGTCTTGCCGCCTGCGGGGTGAGTGCGGATGTCTACACCCGCACGCTGCATGAACGCGATCAACTCCGCGACCGTGTGGGGCAGGCCGGGACAGAGGCCGCGGCTCAGCGACGCCAGCTTGGCGAACTGCAGGCCGCCTTGACGGAACAACAGCAAGTCAATCACGCGCTGCAGGCCCGAGTGGCGGAACTCGAGGCCCAGACCGCCGATCAGACTCTCGCTCAAGAAGCCCTTGCCGGACAACTCCGTTCGGTCGTCACCGAACGGGAAGAGCTGCTGCTCAAGCTCGATGAATCCAAGGCGCCTTCCCCCTCTTCGGCGTTATCGGGTGCCGGGGGTACTGCGGGGGCCGGAGGCGCCGGGGTTGCCGGTGGAACGCCTCTCCCGGGAGAGAATCAGCGCGATCAACGACTGACGGCCGAACTTCGTGATGTGATTGCCACCGGCCACCTGACCGTTCGTCATCTTGCCAGCGGAGTCATGCTCCGGTTGGACGAATCGTTTTTGTTCGCCCCTGATTCGGCCGTGTTGACGGCTGAGGGGCGGCGGATGTTGTCGACTGTGACGACGGCGCTCTTTGCCGCCAGAGCTCGCCGGTTACAGATCCGGCTGGGTGTGCAGCGGACGGACAACCCTGCACCATCGGAGCAGGCGGAGCGTGGCGACGGCGCCCAACTGACAGTCTTCAATCGGGGAATGGCGCTGGTTCGCCAGTTGGACGGCGGGGAGCAGACCGCACCCGAATTAGTGGTGGTTGTTGATCGCAAGGGCGGAGCCTCCACGCAGGTGGAATCACCAGGACAGACGGTTCCTTTAGGGGAAATTCAGATCATGGTGGAATGGCCGAGCGGACCGTAATTCGACGAGGGTATTGAGGGCACGACACCGCCCATTTTTTGTTGACATTGCAGACCCCCTATGCTATAAGTGGTGGCCTTATTCGGCAGAAAGTGTTGGTTTTATCATGGGATTCGACGTGATGTTCTGCCGACTAACGGATCAAAGATGTGCGCTGTGATGCGGCGGGAAGACGGCGAAAGAGGCCGAAGGGACCGCAGGCACATCTGGCGGGTGCTGCTGCTGTTGGGAGCGATGCTCGGGGGTGGGGCATGGGATGGCTCAGTCGCGCGGGCGATGCACGAGATCAATCACCGGTTGACCATCCATGGCTCCGTCAAGGACGCCCAAGGCAGGCCGGTCGCCGATGCCCGTGTGATCATCAGCGCGACGCGCTTGGGCCAGGGCACCACCGCCTTTTCCGATCGTCAAGGGTATTATGAGTCGACCCTCCACGTTCATGACGCCGATCTGGGTGAGCCCATTGATGTATCCACTGGCGACGAAACCAAACGGATTACCGCCCAGTTCAATCCGCAGGATGCAACAACCGAACGACGCATGGAAGTAAATTTCGGCCCCGCGGCGCCTGCGGTTTCATCCGCTTCACATGAGGGGGGTGGACGTGCGATGTGGCTGGGCGCCGGGGCCCTAAGCGCGGTGGCTGTCGCTGCCTCGATTGCGTTGTATTCGAAGAGGCGGCGCGCGGTCCGGGTGAATGGGGGGCAGGGTTCGAAGCGCAAGCGCAGGACATAGATGACGAGACCAACGCGCCCCCCTGAGATGGACGGCTGACGGCGGGGCGATGGATGGCGGTGAGGTGGATGTTCGGGTTGAGTCAAGAGCGTGAGAAAGGAGACGGAGTCGAATGAAACGGATCGAGATCGGGTGCATTGTGACGGGCATGTCATTAGTCGCATTCTTTGGGTGCGGTGGGGGTGAAGGGCCGATCAAGCCTCCTCCCCCGGTGCCGGCGGAATATGTCAATAAGCATATGCCGGAGGGCGGGTGGACGGATCCCAAGGCAATCGAGGAAGGCAAGAAGATCTATGAAGGGCAGTTTGATGTCGATGTGAATTGTTCGAGCTGCCACGGTCGTGACGGAAAGCCCAAAAAGCGGGGGGCCCGTGACTTCCGCGTCGGGGAGCGGATGAAACTCTACTCCGACAGCGCCTGGTTCTGGCGGATTTCCGAAGGGGTCGCGGACACCAAGATGAAACCGTGGAAGAAGAAATTGACCGAGGAGCAGATCTGGAAGGTGGTGGCGTACGAACACACCTTCTCCCATGGAGGGCAGCCCGCCCTGCATAGCGACTTTACGACGGAGGCGCCAAAGGCGACGGAGTCTCCATGAGGGGAGGCAAGACGGCCGCGCGCCTGAGCGTGTGGCCGATGTTCTTACTGCTGGCCGCTGGCTTCGGGTTGGTGTTGTCCTCTGCTCCCGCCTGGGCAGAGACAATCGAGATCGTCCGCCCCAGCCAGTTTCCCTACCTCGGCAACCGCGTCGCCGTCTGGGTCGTCGCGCAGTTGCATATCCTCTTTGCGGCGTTTATTTTGGGTGCGCCGATCTTCGTCGTCATCTCGGAATGGCTGGGGATGCGGCATCAGGATCCGAAGTATGACCGTCTGGCCAAGGAGGTCACCAAAGTCACGGCCATTTTGTACAGCATGACGGCCCTGACAGGCGGGTTCTTCGTCCTCATGCTGGTGGCGCTCTATCCCAGTTTCACCGGCTGGCTGTTCAATCACTTCTTCCCGATCTTCGGGATCACCTACCCCCTGCTCTTCATCGCCGAAACGGTCGTCCTGTACTGTTACTGGTACACCTGGGATGCGCTGCAAGGCGAGAAAAAGGGGCGCCATCTGTCGATCGGGGTTTTGCTCAATCTCATCGGCATCGTGACGCTGTTTGTGATCGATGCGCCGACCGCGTTCATGAACACCCCCGTGAGGGCCGCGGAGGGGGCGATGAACCTGCGGCAGTACATCGAAACCACCGCGACCCTTTGGGACAAGATCGACAACTTCAGCTGGATGCCGCTGAACTTCCACCGGCTGGTCGGGAACATCTGTTTCGGCGGATTCATCGCGGGCCTGATCGCGGCCTACATGTACATGTTCTCCAAATCGGACGAGGAGCGGGCCTACTACGACTGGATGGGGTTCGTCGGCAACTTCATCGGGATCAGCGCGCTGCTCTTTCTGCCATTGATGGGCTATGTCTACGGCTCGGAGTTTTACGATTACGACGCCTCGATTGGCCCCTACATGATGGGCGATCAACTCTCGATGTATTTCATCATGCAGGGGGGGATGGTGGGGCTGATCTTCCTGGCCAGCGCCTACTATATCTGGCTGAGCCTCAAGCGGATTGAAGTGCCGGACTACTCGACGACGGTGACCAGGAGCCTGGTGGCGGGGATTCTCTCGGTGATTGTGCCCGGGCTCGGGCAATTCTATAACGGACAATGGGGCAAGGGAGCGATCTTTCTCGTCGGGCAGGCCGGGCTGGTCGGTGCGATCCTTTATGCGGTCTCGCTGCACGAGGGAGAGGGGCTGGGGTTGCTGTTGCTGCTGTTCCTGCTCCCCCTTGCGGTGATCATCGCCAGCTCGTCCGACGCGATGCGCCACGGTCGGGCGGATGAGCCGAAGAGCCTGCTGACCCTGCCGGTTCGGCTGATCGCCGCCCTCTTGCTTGCCGTCGAGCGGTTCGGATTGCGCCGGCGCCAGCTGGTGATCAAGAGCGCGTTCGTGGTGCTCCTCATCGGCAATGCGGTCTGGATGACGCCGCACGCATTTGTGGGGGCCGTCTCCGAGCTGACCGATCAGAACTACGATCTCCTCTCGCTGCCGTCGGATTGGGACTTTATGGCGCTGATGCCGGCGAAGAATACGGCCGCTGTTCTCATGGTGCTCATGATCATGATGAGTTTTCTTCTGTATACCCGTGCCATCAAACGGGGCACGATCCGGTGGGGTCAGATCAACTTCTCCTCGCAGTTTGCCCTCGTCTTCCTGGCGTTCAGCGCCATTTGGACCATGGGGTTGATGGGGGTGGTGCGCTCGTCGTTGAGGAAGTATTTCCATGTCTATGATCTGCTGCCCGATATCAGTCCAGAAAGCTTCACCCCGACGCTGGCCTATTCCGGCCGCCTGATCACCATTCTCACCGTGATCTTTTTCCTGATTGTGAGCCTGGCCATCTGGCTCGCACTCGGGATGGGGCATGACAAAAAGGCGAACGGCCGATGAGCGCCCAGGCGCCGGCACAGAAGAGCTGGGTTCAGATCATTCGATGGAAGCTGATCATTGCAGCCGTCATGGGCGCGCTCCTCTGGTTTGGGAGTGGGCAACTGGGGTTCCCGGTCATCTTCCAGTGGATGTTTGCGGGGTATGCGTTCTTGGGGTTTGCCGTGTTCGTCCTGTTGGACGCCCCAGCCATGAAGACCCTGCCCGGGTGGCAGGCGGGCGCCGGGATCATCGCCTTCTATCTGGTCTGTTCGGCCCTCTATGTGGCGGCCAGCTCGCTGCTGCCCCAGTTCAATTCGGGAACCGAGGTTGAAGGCATTGGGAGAAAGATGGGAAAATTTACGCGCAGCGACGAAGCGACGAACTCGCTGGTGGCGCAAACGAAGGAGTTGTCGGCCAAGGCCGACGAAATCATTGCCAAGTTGAACCAGCTTCGGGCCTCCGGCGCGAGTTTGGAGGATGTCGGGTCCGTGGAGGTTCCCACGCTGCCGCACGACGCGACGCCGATCAAAAATCTGACGCCGGAGCAACTGCTCGAGCGGGGAAAGCTCGTCTTCAAGGATCATGAGTGTTACAACTGCCATAAAGTCGGCGGCATCGGCGGGAAGAAGCGGGGCCCGAAACTCGACAATATCGGTAATCTTGCCACCAAGCCCCAGCTCAAGGACAAGATCTTCCATCCCACCCACTGGCAGGCGGATGGGTTTGAGGACCGGAAGAAGGACAAGATGCCGGACAAGTACCCCGATGTGATGACCGACGATGAGTTGGAAGCGCTGACCAGCTACCTGATCACGCTGAAGGATGCGTCGGTCGACACCCCGAAGCCGATCTTTCCCTCCGGGTATTCGATCAAATAGCGGTCATGCAACCGAAGATCAAGGCGAAAGTCGCGTGCACGGACCGCGAGGTGGGCGAAGTGATCCGGGTGATCGTCGACCCGTTGAGCAAGGAGATCAGCCATCTGGTGATCGCCTCGGGCGGGCGGGAGCTGATGGTGCCCGCGGACGGGAATCTGTCCGTGGCGACGGACCAATTGATCCGGCTGAACTGCTCGTCGGATGCGCTCGCAAGGTATGCGCCGTTTCGGCGGGCGGATTTTATTTCGATCCATGAGGTGGAGATTCCCCATCTGGAGCGTCACCTCGACGTCATGCCCGGTGAAGTGTTGGTGCCGCTGCCGGAGCTGGAAAAAAATCTGTCGAGACGGAGCTTCTTCACAAAGTTTACGAACGTCATCGGGGCCGCGCTGGCGCTGCCGCTCGTCTTCCCCGTGGTCAAATATCTGATCAAACCGATGTACCAGCCGTTCGACAACGACTGGCTCAAGCTGGGGAAGGTCAGTCAGGCGAATCAGATCGACATGCCCCGTCTGGTGAAATTCGAAAAGACCGTGCACGAAGGCTACCTGGAGCGGAAATACGAAAAATCGCACTGGGTGCTGAAGGCCTCTCCGGAGCTTCGGAAGAAAATCGCCGCCGAGCCCTCCGAGCAGGCGTTCAGGGATTCATCGGGCAAGGTGATTTGGGAGAATGATCCGGAGTCCGACGTGGTCGTTTTCTCCGGCAAATGCACCCATCTGGGCTGCGCCTACCGCTGGAGAAAGCACCGACGGTTCGGGCAGGCCTTTATCTGTCCGTGTCACCTGAGCGTGTTCGATTTGAGCGGGAAAGTGTTGGACGGGCCGGCGCCGCGCCCGCTGGATCAACTCCCGATGAGGGTGTCCGGCAGCGGGGAAATCGAGATCATCGATATGGAATTCAAGGCGGGCAAGGCGGAGCAGGTCCGGATTGTCTAAGATGTTGCAGCCCATCTACAACTGGATCGATGAACGCATCGATCTGAAGACCCTTCAGGCCAAGTTGTTGAACGAGCCGATGGCGGGGGGGGCCCGCTATGCCTATGTCTTCGGCTCCGTCCTCCTGTTCGTGTTTGCGATGCAGGTGGTGACGGGCATCCTGCTGATGTTTTATTACGCGCCCACGGCCGACCATGCGTGGGCCAGCACCAAATACATCATGGAGCACGTGGATTACGGGTGGTTTCTGTTGAGCTACCACCTGTGGGGCTCCTCGGCGATGATTGCGGTCGTGCTCATGCACATGTCACAGGTGTACCTCTGGGGCGCCTATAAAAAACCGCGTGAGATGGTCTGGCTGGCCGGCCTCGTCCTGTTTCTGCTCGTGATGGGTTTTGGATTCACCGGCTACCTGCTGCCGTGGGACCAGCGCTCCTATTGGGCGACGACCATCGGGGTGGAGATCGTTGACAAGGTGCCGGTGATCGGCGATTTTCTGGGGCGGTTTTTGAGGGGCGGCCCGGTGCCGGGCGCGTTGACGCTGAGCCGATTTTTCGTGATTCACGTCATGATTCTTCCGTTGTCGCTGATGGCGATTGCCGGCGCCCATATCTTTTTCTTCCGGAAAGCGGGCCCGGCCGGGCCGTTCAAAGCCAGCAAGCAGGAACTGGAAACGAAAATGGAATATTTCTTCCCGACGCAGGTCTGGAAGGACATCGTCGCCATGGCGGTGGTGTTCGTCATCATCTGCGCCTTGGCCATACGCTGGCCGCACGAACTGATCGACGAGGCCAGCCCGGTGGCGTCTGATCTGAATCCAGAGCCGGAGTGGTATTTTATGTTTTTGTTCCAGCTCTTGAGGGATCCGGCCCTGTCGTTCCTGTTTTCGGGAGAGTGGGGGGAGTTTTTGGGGGCCATCGTCCTGCCGTCGGTGTTTTTGCTGCTCTTGGTGGCGCTGCCCTTCATCGATCGCAGCCCCGAACGGAATATTTTCAAGCGGCCACTGGCGCTCTCGTCCTGGCTGGTGGTGATGATTTCCATCGCGATTCTGACCATCCGGGCGTATCAGTTCCGGGAATAGGCGCCGATGCGTGTGCCACAGGACCAGGGATTGTTCCTGACGATTTTTTTGACACTCTGTCTGATGGCGGTGGTCGCGATGTGGCTGTTTTTGCCTGTGTACCACGTCGCCGAACGTGAAGAAGGCGACAGCGAACAGACCGAACTCTTCACGCTGCCCGAGGCGGTGACGCCGGAGGGACGGGTGATCCGGATGGAGAAAGCGTTGGCCCTGGCATCGGCCGTGATCTCAAAAATGGAAGGGCCAGAACAAGAAAAAGCCGCTGACAAGGCCGGCGGCAAAGCGGGCGACAAGGGGGGCGGCAAAGCCCCCGGGAAGGCACCGGTGAAGGGGAAAGAGAAGGGGGCAGAGTGACGGCCGTTCGCGTCGGATTGTTCGGGGGGTTGCTCCTCCGCCGATGGCTGCGGGCCGTTCGCACCGGTTTCGCGGCCGGAATCGAGGGGCGGGCCGTCCCGGTCGTGATGGGGGTCTGCTGTTTTCTGTTCATCTGTGCGGTTGTTTCCTCCTCCTTTGCCCAGGAAGGATCGGCCACGGCTGCCGGTTCCGGTTATCGGGACGTCCCCTGGCTGGGGAGCCGGAACTGGGTCTGGATCGCGGCGCAACTTCATCTGCTCTTCGGCGGATTCGTCCTGGGCGTGCCGATCTTTGCCTGGGTCTGCGAACTGATCGGCGTGCGGAGCGGCGATCCCCGGTACGACAAGCTGGCCAAGGAGTTTACCAAGCTGCTCACCGCGGCCTATTCGACCACGGCCCTGTTGGGGGCGATTCTGCTCTTTATGCTGATCGGCTTCTATCCCAAATTCATGAACGCGCTTTCCGACGTCTTCTATGTCTCCTATTTCGTCTATGTCGGATTGTTCCTGCTCGAAACGGTGACGCTCTATCTCTACTGGTATGGCTGGGACAGCATGAGCGGCCGCAAGGGATGGCATTTGTTTCTCGGGTTATTGCTCAACCTCTTCGGGTTTTTGATCGTGATCGTGGCCAATTCCTGGGCGACCTATCAGAACAGCCCGGTCGTGCTGCCGGCCGGCCTCTCCCCGTGGGACCGGGCCTGGGCGGCGGCGCACAATCCCACCTGGTGGCCGCTCAACATCCACCGGCTGATCGCCAACGTGGTGCTGGGCGGCTTTCTCTGCGGCGCCTACGCGGGCATCCGGTATCTGGGCGCGAAGAGCCACGAAGAACGGGCCCATTATGACTGGATGGGCTACATCGGCAACTTCATCGGCATCTTTGGGCTGCTGCCGCTGCCGTTCGCGGGCTACTGGCTGACGATGGAGATTTACCGCTACAATCAGCAAATGGGGATCACGCTGATGGGGGGCTTCCTGTCGTGGCTCTTCATTCTGCAGGCGGTCTTGATCGGCGTGTTGTTTCTGGGGAGCAATTATTATTTCTGGCTCGGTCTGGCCCATCGGACCGAGGACTCCCAAAAGTATAAAAAATATATTCTGGGTTTCATTATCGTCCTGCTCATGTGTTTTGGCATCTGGATGACGCCGCACAGCATGGTGGCCAGTTTGCAGGAGGCGCGGGCCATCGGCGGCGCCAACCATCCGCTGTTGGGCGTCTTCGGCGTGATGTCGGCCAAGATGACCGTGTCGAACCTGATGATCCTCGTGACCTTTGCCAGTTTTCTCATGTATTGGCGGGCCAACAAGATTGAAACCGTCCGATGGGCCAAGGCGGCCCGCGTGGTTCCGTTTGTGCTGATCGGCCTGGCCGCGCTCTACGTGATCTGGGCCGGCGTCTATGGCTATTTCGTGCCGGCAATCGTGCGCATCTATGTGCTGTCGGTGTCGCAGGTCGGCACGGTGATCGGCACGTTGATCCTGGTCAGCGTGCTGGTCATGATCTCGATGCGCGGCGCGCGGGAGACCACGCTCCACTGGGGCAGGATGCCGCCGAAGGCGTCGTACGCGTTGGTCCTCAATGCGGTGATGGTGATCGTGCTCATGGGGCTGATGGGGTATGCCCGTTCCGCCTCGCGCGTCTACTGGCATATTTACGGCGTGATGGAAGATACATCACCGTATGCCTTCTCGCCGCCTCTGGGCGAGGCCGCGTTCATGATCTGTACCATTACGCTGATCTTCTGCCTTTTTGTCAGTTTCATTTTCTGGGTGGCGTCGTTGTCCTCACACGGAGACGGAAAGGCCGGCAAGAGTGCGGCGGCGCCGTCGATGGTAGCGGGGGCAGCGGGGGCAGCAGGCAAGGTGCCGGCGCATTAACGCATGATTAACGCATGAACGAGTGACGCGGGGGCGTAGGGCGGGATGTCAAAAGAGTTTCTCAAAATCACGATGTTCGTGGTGCTCATCCTCTCGGCCTTTTATTACATGGCGTCGAGCATTCCTCAGCAGGCCTCGCTGCCGCCGGTCAAGGAACAGCTCGATCCCGCGCAGATCAAGACCAAGGCCGACCTCGTCAACGTTGGCAGGAAATTGTTCTTTGGCAAGGGGCAGTGCGCCTTGTGCCACACGATCGGCGCCAGCCATGGCGCGCGCGCGCCGAATCTGGAAGGCGTCGGCGCCAAGCTGACCCGCGAGTTCATTTATGAATCGACGACCCAGCCGTCGAAGTACATCTACATGGACTACACGGTGAGTCCGCCCAAGCCATTTCCGGCCCAGATGCCGAAGATCAACAAGCCGCCGGTTGATCTGAGCGACGCGGAGTTGCTGGCCGTGATGTCGTTTGTGCAGTCACTCGGGGGCGAGGTGACGATCGAGCCGAGGGAACTGGCCGCGTTCCTGCCGCCGCCGGTGGTGAAAGGGGATCCGAACGCGGGCCGGGCGGTCTTCAACAAACTGGAATGCGCCCGTTGCCACCAGCAGCTGGGTGCAGTGCTGGGCAAATATGCAAGCAAGGAGTCGTTGCGCGCGGCGGTGGTCAGGCCGGCCGGCGCGGCGGCCAAGGCCGAGGGAAAGGAAGGCAAACCGCCCCATTTTGAATTTGACCGGAAATTGTCCGTCAAAGATTTAGACGATCTGATGGCCTATCTGGAAGGGTTGCAGCCGGCGCAGAAGCCGGAGTCGACGCCAACTCCAACCAAGGCCTCGACGGGAGCCTAGGATGGCACAGCCGCGGATTCCCATACTGCTCAAAGTGCTGGCCGTGGTGGTTGGCGTCTATGTGGTCATTCGCTTCGTCATTCATCCGCCGCTGCCGTTCAGCCTGGTGCTGATGTATATGACGCTCACCGTGATCGGCGCGCTCGTCTATGTCTCCATCTATGACGACACGTGGCGGGATTTCTCGATGCCGATCATCGATTTTTTCCGGGGCTCTGATACGGCGGGGGCGCTCTGGAAGGCGGCGCGCTCGGTCGTGCTGGTGTTCATCCCGTTGCTCGTTGGCTACGGCGTCTACCAGAAGGTGATGCCCAGTCTCGACCCGCCGGCCGAGCAGCGCGTGGTGCATCCGGCGCCGCCGTTTGAGGTGACGGGGTTGAGCAACCCGTTGCGCAATCAGCCGGACAAATATCAGGACAATCTCAAATTGGGCGCGAAGGTCTATTTCCAGAATTGCGTCTTCTGCCACGGCGACCGGTTTGACGGCGAGGGCCATTTCGCGCACGGGTTCAATCTGCCGCCGGCGAACTTTATGGATCCCGGCACGATCGCCCAGTTGCAGGAGTCGTTTGTCTTCTGGCGGATCAGCACCGGCGGGCCGGGGCTTCCGGCGGAGTCGAAGCCCTGGAACTCCGCCATGCCGCGCTGGCAGGAACGGCTCTCCGACACGGAACGATGGGCCGTGATCCTGTTCCTGTACGAACAGACGGGCTGGAAGCCGAGAACGTGGCGGTAATGGGAACAAAGGGTCCGGGGGCCAGGGTCCAGGGTCCAGGGTCAAGAAATATGCAAAGCGACAAACCAAAAAAGAGCGTGGGCATCAGAGACGGCGGCTGCATGTGGCTGCTCATACTCCTCTGTGCCGGGGTCGCTCCGATCGGTTCGGCCTGGGCGGAGGAAGCCGCGAAGGAGGGGAAAGCGGCCGAGAGCGCGCCCGCGTCCGAGCCGAAGAGTGGAGAGGTCGACGCGGGGAAAAAGCTCTACGAGAAATGGTGCATCAATTGCCATGGGGAAGAGGGCGGCGGCGACGGTCCGGCGGCGGACTTTCTCCGGCCGAGGCCCCGCAATTTCACAAACGGGTTGTTCAAGATCCGTTCGACGATCAGCGGTAAATTGCCGACGGATGACGATCTGGTCCGCGTGATCAGCAACGGCATGCCGGGCACCAGCATGCCGGCCTGGGAGGGGCGGCTCAAAGAGCCCGAGCGGCGGCAGATTATCAGCTATCTGAAAACCTTTTCCCGCCGGTTCGCCCGGGCCAAGGAGGCGCCGGAGCAGGTAAAGATCGGGCCGCGCGTGGCGTCGAGTGCGGAGAGCATCGCCAGAGGGAAGGAGCTCTTCAAAAAAATTGAATGCTTCAAATGCCACGGGAACGCCGGAAGGGCCGACGGGCCGTCCGCGCCGGAACTGACGGACGACTGGAGCTATCCGATCCGGCCGGCCAACCTGACCAAACCCTGGAACTTCCGCGGCGGTCACGCACCGGAGGAGCTCTATCGGCGGTTGCAGGGCGGCTTGGCGGGGACGCCGATGCCCTCGTTCTCGGACAGCCTGAACAACGAGCAGATGTGGGATCTGATCAATTATGTCGTGTCGCTCTGGCCCGATCCGACCGGCAACACGCCGCCGCTCAAAGTCGTCCTGCGGGCGCGGCGGGTGGAGGGGGCCGTTCCCACGGCGCCCGGCGATCCCTTCTGGCAGAAGCAGGAAGTCTTTCGCTATCCGTTGGTGGGGCAGGTGATCGAGAATCCACGGCTCTTCACGCCCAGCGTTGACGACATCCAGGTGCAGGCGGTCTATACTGCCGATCGATTAACGCTGCGGCTGGTCTGGGATGATCCGACGCACAGCATGCCGGATGGGGACAAGGGAACGTTTGAGGATGCCGTCGCCGTGCAATTCCCGATCGAAACGCCCACGGGGCCGAAGCGGCCCTATTTTCTGATGGGCGATAACGATCTGGGCGTGCAACTGCTGCGCTGGTCGAACGCGGGCAGTGCGACGGGCACGGCGGCCGAGCTGAACGGCCACGGCCTGTCCAATGTCACGGCCCAGCCGGCCACCAGCCAGGAGACGACGGCCACGGGCGAGTATGCCGATGGTGAGTACCGGGTGGTGATGACGCGGCCGCTCAAGACGGCCGATCCGGCCCATGACATTCAATTGGAAGCGGGGCAGTTCATCCCCATTGCGTTTTTCATCTGGGACGGCTCGAACGGAGAAACGGGCCCGAAGACCGCCATTTCGCACTGGTACTACTTTTTGATGGAGCCGCCGTTGCCCACGACCGTCTACATCTATCCCGCGATCGGGGTGGTGGTGGCCGCGGGCGTGCAGTGGTGGATCATCCGGCGGCTGCGGCAACGCGGACCGTCATGAGTCATGAGTTCACGGAGTCTGATCGGGAGGAGATGACATGAACACGAATCGGGTGTGGGGTGGGATCATTGGTGTGTTGGCGATTGGGGTGCTGGGTCTTTCCAGTCAGGCCT
>JBGPIL010000005.1:0-27317 GCA_041484905.1 Nitrospiria bacterium | reverse complement strand
GCGATCGACATGTGCGCACCCAGCCATGGGCCTGTGTGCGTGGTGGCCGTCATGTCACGGCGCTCAGCATTTCAACCAGCGACCGGTTGGCCGGCGGAAATGGAAAGTTGGCCAGCTCCCGGGGCAGAACCCAACGCAACGCCTGACAACCCAGGAGCCGGGGCTCGCCCGCCGTCAACTCACAGCGATAAAAATGGAGCTCCACCCAGCCGTCATCCTCGGCGTGACGGACCACCCGCTCCAGTTTCATGACCGCCACTTGCACGTCCAATTCCTCCCGCAACTCGCGCACCAGACAGGCTTCCATCGTTTCACCGGCCTCACACTTGCCGCCGGGAAATTCCCAACAACCCCCATGCCGGCTGGTGCAAAGCCGCTGCGTGATCAGGTAGCGCCCCTGCCGCTCAATGATCGCCGCCGCCACGGCAATGGCGGGCGATTCACCGGCCATTCGAATGCACCTTCACACGCTTCCCTCGCCGGACCAGCCGAGCCGTAAAAGGATACGATTTGCACAGCCGCTTCATCGGGCAGGCCGGACAGAGCGGCCGCTTGGCCGTGCAGACCATCGCGCCGAAATCCATCAGCCCTTGATTGAAGTCATACGCCGCCCTCGGCGGGAGCAGGCGCTCCGACAGGAGCCAGAGGCGCGCGCGCTGTTGCTTGGCGTCGCCCCGCTTGAGAAAGATGCGATGGAGCACCCGGGCCACGTTGGTGTCGAGAATCGGCGCCGCTTTGCCGTACGCGAACGTGGCAACGGCCCCCGCGGTGTACCGGCCGATGCCCTTGAACTGCTGCAATTGCTCCGGCTCCTCGGGCAGCCGTCCGCCATAGCGTTCGACCGTCTCGCACGCAATCGAATGAAGCCGCACCGGCCGGATATTGTAGCCCAGCGGATACCAGGCCCGCGTCACCTCGCGCACCGGCGCCCCGGCCAGCGCTTCGAACGTGGGATAGCGCGACAGAAATTCATGGTACTTCGGCACCACCCGGTCCACCTGCGTCTGCTGCAGCATGATCTCGGAGACGAGAATTTTGTAGGGGTCGGTCGTCTTGCGCCAGGGCAGATCGCGCCGATGGCGGCGGTACCAGCTCAGCAACCGGCGTTGAAACGCCCGGTGAAGCCAGGGTGCGGGGGTATCGGAGGACGATCTCTGCTTCCGCACGGGCCCCCGCTTCAATAGCCGCCGGGGTGCGGGGGTATCGGAAGACGATTTACGCGTCCGCACGGGTCATCTCACCCTCCCAGCCAGGTGCGGACGGAGATGATCCCGACGGGTTTGCCCTTCGCCGTGACCAGCAGATGGCGGATGTTCTGCTCGCCCATCTGGCGGCGCGCCTCCTCCAACAGCGTCTCCTGATCGATGGAGGCGATCGGATAGCTCATCACGCTTTCCGCGGTGACCGTTCCCGGCGACAGTCCCTTGACCATGACTTTCCGCACCAGATCCTTCTCCGTGACAATACCGACAAAATTGCCGTCGGACTTGACCAGGATGCTGCCGACGTCCTTCTGGGCCATGATCTGGCTGACCGTCAGCAGATTCGTCTCGGGCCCGACCCACAGCAACTGCTGGGACATCACCTCTTTGACTTTTTTGCCTTTCGAAACCGCCGCCATGATTGCCTCCAGCCACGGCCTAGTTGCCCGCCGCGCCCCCCACACCAAGGGTCACGCCACCCTCCATCACCACATCGGGACTGCCGATCGGTCCGGATACGTCCGCCACCAAGGGCCCGCTGCCGAGCCCCTGCCACTTCAGCTCCACCCGCAGGGCCAGCAACGTCCGCGACACCGGCAGCTGCAGTTGCGCCGTCCCGCTGACCTCGACCTGCCCCAACGGGCCGCGGGCCGAACAATTGGAAATCGTCGCCCGTCCGTCCGTCAGCGCCAGACCACAGGTGGCCTGATCGAACCGAATGTCGGTGATCGGCACCATCTGCAGGCCTATTCCGCTCAACGCCAGTTGCCGAACATCCAGAAACAGCGTGCCCGTGCCATACAACGGCTCCTGGGCCGACCACTCGTAACTCAGGTTCCCGGACAATCGGCCGCTCAGCGCCTTGACCGTCGGCAGCAGCGGCTGCAGCATAGCCAGATCCACGCCTTCCACGCGTGTCAGATCCACGCGCCATTGCAGTCCGTTCCGCCCCGGCGGTGCTGATGGCAATTGGCCGACCGCCACCTGTCCCTCGATGACGCCGTCGGTGCGCTTCGCTTCAATCAGCATGATCTTGCGCCGGGACAACAGAGAGGTCCATACCGGCTCGACGCTGACGGATGAAAAATTCACCCACTCCCGCTGGTCACCCGGCCGATCGCCAGGCCGATCGATAGACACCCCCTGCCAGCGCAACCCCAACGGATAGAGCCGCTCGACCGCCACCGCATGGATGCGCACGCCGGTCGCCACCTCGGCCTGCCGCACCAGCCGGCGGCCGATCGCATCGGCCGGCAGCGTCAAAAACACAAAGACGACAAACAGCAGGAGCGCCGCCAGGGCGTATCCCGCAATCGTCAGCCACCGCACTCGATTGAAATCCTCTCTGATGATGAAATCCGACGCCGATTGTACCGAGCGCAGGAGACAAAGTCAAAATAGGATGAAGAAAACGGAATGGCGGAGAACGAGGGCGAGCTAGGTTTTGAATGGTTGAGAAAACAGGCCGGCGGTGCTATCCAACATCATTCTTGCGAATGATCACTGATACCCTACCGTTACATAGACCTGCGTGACACTTTCATCGCCAGTGCCGGAGACAACGCCCATCCCCTGGAGTGGATTGCTCCCCGTGCCATTGACATCCTCCACGATCCACGCAGCTCCCGTCCGGGGATTGGTCGTCCAGTCATAGCTATAGGGGGGCGCCCAGATGGTTGAAAGCGTCTGCGCGGTGGCCGGCGTATAGGTGGTCCCGCCCACTCGTAACGCCGCTTTGATATTCGTCGCACTGATCGTGTTGGCAATGGCAACATACGTGACCCGGACATAGACGATCGCAGAACCGGCTGGCACGGTGAAGACCGGGAGGAAGCCAAAGGTCGCTTCCTTGCCGGAGCTGTTGTTATCCCGAATATAATCGGTGCTGTTGTTCGGGCTCCCAATGGGGTCATCTACACACTGATAGGTTGTGGCCCCTCCACACCCCGTGTGCGACCACGGGGATTGGATGGTAAGGTTACTGGTCGGCAGCCGGTCCTGGGTGGTGGCGGTCCCGCTCAGCGTAATCGTATCGCTCACGCCTGTTGATGACACATTCCCCGCCGCATCTTTGAACCACACATAGACGGTCTTGAGCCCATTGCCCGCACTGAGTGTAAAGGCCACATTTGCCGCGTAGGAGGTGGTGGAGATCACGACCACCCAGCCGGCGGCTCCGGCTGTCGGGGTGGTCGCACTTTCCGACGCATAGTAGCCGGTCACGCCCACACTATCCGTGGCGGCAATCGCCAGCGTCACAGCGGTCGTTGGGGTGGACGCGGCTCCGCCGCTGATAAAGTTTGCCCCAGTCGTGTTTACAGGCGCGACGGTATCAAGGATGATCGTATCGCTCACACTAACCGACACATTGCCGGCACCCACCGGGCCATCCTTCAACCAGACATAGACGGTCTTCGTCCCATCCCCTGCGCTCAGGGTAAAGTTCACGGTTGCGGCATAGGAGGTGGTGGAGGTCACGGCGACCCAGCCCGCGGCGCCGGCGGTCGGCGTGGTTGCACTCTCGGAGGCATAGTAACCGGTCACGCCAAAGGCGTCCGTGCCGGCAATCGCCAGGGTCACGGCGGCCACCGTAGAAATCGCCCCTCCGTTGATAAATTCTGCCCCGGTGGTGTTCGCGGGCACCGTCGTATCCGGAGGCACGACATAGGCCACCGTCACATAGACCTGCGTGACACTTTCATCGCCGCTGCCGGAATAGACCCCCATCCCTCGCAAGGGATTACTTCCCGTCCCATTGACATCGGCCACGGTCCAGGCGGCCCCGGTCTGGGGATTGGTCGTCCAGTCCGTGAAATAGGTGGCCCAGGTTTGAGAGAGCGTTTGGGCGGTGGCAGTATAAAGGCTCCCGTTCTGTCCGCCGCTCCCGACTCGCAGGGCCGCTTGAATTGTCGTGTTGCTCCCGCTGTTAGCAATCTCCACAGCCGTGACCCGGACGTAGGCAATTGCAGAACCGGCCGGCACAGTGAAGGCCGGGAACCCAAAGGTCGCTTCCCTGCCGGAGCTGTTGTTGTCCCGAATATAATCCGTGCCGTTGTTCGGGCTCCCGATCGGGTCATCTACACATTGATAAGCCATGCTGTTGTTACAGCCCGTCGGCGTCCAAGAGGAGTTCAGATTGATCTTGCTGGTCGGCAGCTGACTCAGGAAGAGGATCGGCAGAAAGGTGGCGGTCACGGACCGGGGCGCATCCATGGTGACCACGCAGGCGCCTGCGCTTGTGCAGTCGCCGCTCCAACTGTACAAGAAGTTGCCGCTGGCCGGTGTCGGCGTGAGGGTGACCGAGGCGCCGCTGGTGTACCACTCGCACAGATATTGGGCACACGTCGTCACGGTTCCAGCCGGGGTCGGGGTGATCGTCCCGCTGCCGGCCGTGGTGAGACTCATGGTCAGCAGATTTTGTGTCAGCAACGTCGCCGTATAGGTCGTATTGGCGGCAGGAGTAGTGATGGCATGGGATTGTGCCCCGCCATCACTCCAGGTGTTAAAGACATACTGAACCCCGGGACTCCCACTTTGTGGAGAGGGCACCGTCAGCGTATGCGTGCTTTGGGCCTCCCATGTAAAGATATGGGGCGCGGGATAGGTGACGCCGTCCGCGGTGATCTGAAGACCTGAGGGAGTCGTATCCACGGTGATCTGGAATGACAACATATGGGAGTGCGACGTGAGCCGATTGCCGACGGCATCGTAGGTGTAGTCGATCACGAGACCATTGGCATACGTCTCTTGAATGACGCGGTTCAACGAGTCGTACGTATACGTGGCCGTCGCCGCGAGGGAGGCGGGTGCGGGGAGCAATAGTGCAACCCAGAAAATGAGGATGATGACCCGTCTAATTCGCATACGCATCTCTATAGCCCCAATCCATCGGCGTGGTAGTAGTATGTTTGCCCACCCCGCGTCATACTGACCGGCTGATCGATCCCCGGCCCGTGGACATAGGTGGCGAGCAGTGTGCCGGAGCCGTCGTACTCTTTAATGATGTTCATCCCATCATAGAGATACTGAGTCGTCACGCCATTGACCGTCTTGCTGATTCTGCGCCCAAAGGGATCGTACGCATAGCTCGCGGTCAGGCCTCCGGGAGCGCTGACGCTGGTAAGGCGGTTCTCAAAATCATACCCATACGTCGTCGTGCCAGTGAAATCGGCCTTGGACAGCGTGTTGCCGTTGTTGTCATAGGTGTAGGTGACGCCGGGGCTGGCCAGCAAACGATTCGCCTCGTCATAGTCCAAACCCATGATCGCACCATTGAGCACCGGCGGCGGGACGCTGGGGCTGTCGGTGCGCGTGAGCCGATTGCCCAGGACATCATAGGTGTCGGTGGATAAAAGAGTTGGCAGATTTATTTCCATGATATTTTACGAATACCGTTTAATCCACAAATCAAATTCCTTCTCTAACCGAGTATCTGACCAGCCGACATATTGGCGCTCTTTGTAATCTGTCGCAATCAGTACCAGTGTATAAGGTGACAGCTTTGCCTCTTGATTATTGTCAAATCTTATCCCATCCTTTTCGAGGGCTGTGATGTAATTTTTAACATCAGAAGGGAAAAATCTTGCTTCCAGTAATCTGTTGTTGAAGAAAACCACCGTTAGCTCTCCACCAAAACCTAGGTGAGAGTAGTTGTCGATAGTAATTTCATATATATTAAAAGGCGGCCTACCTTTGGGAGTGGGCTTACCATCTTCATCAACTTTCCACTGCAAGGAATTGTGACCGAGATAACTTTTAAAATCGTCAATACTTTGATAGCTTTCGATCCCATTAATAAGCTTCGTTCGTGTTGACTCAACCTTCACAAATGAGACTGGCGGTAAATGATAATACTCAAAAAACCAAAGCTCAAAGCTCAAAATCGTGGCAATTAGAATAACTATTATTGACACGATGATTATTTTTACAATTTTGCCGATTGATTTCATTTTTTATTGCCAATACCCAGACGTAGTGCCAGATGTATATGTCTGTAAAATCCCATTTATAGTGGCCTGCATGCAGGAACTCTGACAATTTCCATTGTTACCGAGCCCGGCTCCTGTTGCGTTATTGCTCTCATCCATGCATCTTTCGCCTTGCTCTTGATTGTGTGCCCAATCTCCATACATTTCATTGAGTCCACCGAACAACCACGTTAAAAACAGACCATTTTCCTTTGTCATCATACAGCTCGCGAGACAGTGCCTATATGCATCACCCGGTCCGTTCCATCGATCTTTTTTTGAAAATTTTGAATTCGCATCATTTTTAGCTTCGTTAAAAATGCTCCCTGGATTACGCCATAACCCAAGAGGATCGATAAACCCAACTGGATTATTCCCTACATACGCATAAAGATTAAAATCTCCTCCCGTAAATCCAATGGGGTCTTGTGTTATGAATCGCCCGACCTTCGGATCATAATATCTCGCCCGATAGTAATACAGCCCCGTCTCGGCGTCCCATTCCCGGCCCGTATAGGTGTACGGGTTTTGGATGGTGGGCGCTTGAGTGAGATTCCCAAACCCGTCATAGCCGTAATTCTGCACCACGGTCTGACTGCTATTGGTCAGTCCCGTGATACTTCTCAGCCCATCGGCATGGTAATAGACCGTCTGCCCGCCCCGGGTCATGGCCAGCGGCTCATCGATGCCGGGGCCATGGACATAGGTCGCCAGCAGCGTCCCGGTGCCGTCATACTCTTTAATGATGTTCATGCCGTCATAGAGATATCGGGTCACCACCCCATTGACTGTCTTGCTGATCCGCCGGCCAAACGGATCGTAGGCGTAGCTCGCGGTCATCCCCCCGGGCGCGCCGACACTCGTGAGGCGGTTTTCATAGTCATAGCCGTAGGTCGTGGTGCCACTACTGTCGGTCTTGGTCAGCGTGTTGCCATTGTTGTCGTAGGTGTAGGTGACACCTGGCCGGGTGAGTAACCGATTGGCCACGTCATAGTTCCAGGTATTGGGATCAGTGGTCGCCGGCGGCGGGGTCACACTGGGCGTGTCGGTCCGGGTGAGGCGGTTGCCCAGCACGTCGTAGGTGTAGCTGGTGCTCACCAGCGGCTGGTTGGTCGAGGTCGTATGGGCCAGGCTCATAAGGTGGCTCATAAAAAATTGATCAAGAAATGTGCCAGATTTATTTTCATACCGCTGACTTCCATTTAATTAAGCGCTTTCACAGGCTGCCGTACTGTCTGTTTCATTCCATCAGATATCTATAAGCAGTCCGTGCTGTTTAAACAGTCAATAAATCGATATGCCCTCAACAAGTTGTTATCGATTCTCAACAATGGTCTTCACTCTATTATAGAAGTAGAAAAACAAAATAATTATTACGATAAACTGCAAGAAACCCAACAATACTACTTGCCACATTTTTTCATCCATCATGATTTCAATCTGCGTAGAGTCCAGACCACCGGCCACATTTACAGAATCGGCCGCTAAAATCGCCTCGATCTGACGCCTGTAATAACCACTCAGCAGCGCAGAAGACCCATAAAGCAAAACCGCACAGAGAATAAAGTACTTTAAAACTTGCTTCCCTAGAAGCTTGCTCTTCTCTCTATCCATACCTGAAAGATCTAAAAAATATATTATGACCCACCAGCCAGACATTGCCGAAGATATTAATAAAGGTAGTGCAATAGCAGCCTGAGAAAAAGCCGGGACAAACAGTTGCGCCATCACAATGCACTCTATAAGCAGCCCAGCCACAAACAATATTCCAGCAAACACTTTTAATTTAGATCGATAATGTTTAAAACCCGCAGCGATAAAAATCAAAAGCGCGCCTGCATTGAAAAGGAACAATAAAGGAACAACATTCATATTTTTGTACAGGAATACGACTATCAGCTTTAACCACATCGGCGATACTAGAACATAGGCTAATATATAAAACAAATAATGTTCAACAACGTGCCGTTTTAAAGATTTTAAAAAGTCGCTTATAAACATTCCGGCCATTTCATTGCGATGCGATACAGGCATCGTAAATTCTTTTACGTAAGAAACCACACTCTGCTCTGCCACCCATAAAACCGACCGACTCCCAGTCAACAGTCAAACAACTCGCTGTTAATATTCCACAAGCTCCTGCACCCACTAATGGACCCTGCGCTATTCCAGCTGCAACTCCTCCTCCCACAGCAAAAGCCACGCAAATAGCGGTAAAAACGTTTTCTGTTCTATTCATATCGGTAATGCATTTGCTATATGCTCCCTCAGCTTCTGCTCGACATTCTTTGGCAGCAGGACTTTGCGCCTGCAACCCATAGGGATCTCTATACTTGATAGGATTATTTCCCACATAAGCATAAAAATTCACTCCGCCTCTAAACCTGATTGGATCCTGCTGAAGAAATCGACCGGTCTTGGGATCATAGTATCTTGCGCGATAGTAATAGAGTCCTGTTTCCGCATCGTATTGCCTGCCTGTATATGTGTAGGGGTTTTGAATAGCCCCGGGCTGATTCAGATTGCCAAAACCATCATACCCATAGCTCTGTACGAGAGTCTGATTAGTATCAGTAAGACCCATCACACTACCAAGCCAATCTGCGTGGTAGTAAAATGTCTGCCCGCCGCGCACCATCGCAATTGGCTCATCCATACCAGGGCCATGCCGATAGGTCGCTAAAAGTGTATCCACACCATCATATTCTTTGATCATATCCGCTCTATCATAAAGGTATCGAGTAAGTATCCCATTCACGGTCTTACTGATCCTTCGCCCGAACGGATCGTAGGTATAACTGGCTGTGATGCCTCCAGGGGCGCTCACATTAATCAGCCGGTTTTCATAATCGTAGCCGTAGGTCGTGGTACCGTTACTATCGGTCTTCGTGAGTGTGTTGCCGTTATTGTCATAGGTATAAGTCACTCCAGGTCGAGTGAGCAATTGGTTCGCCACGTCATAACCCCACGCGCTGGAATCGGTTGTGACCGGAGGCGGGGTCAGGCTAGGGATGTCAGTGCGGGTCAGTCGATTACCCACGGCATCGTACGTGTAGCCGGTGCTTAAGAGCGTTTGTCCACCGGAGGTCTGATAAACCAGACTCATCAGGTTGTTGAGGTTGTCATAGGTGTAGGTGGTTTGGGTGGTATTCGGCAAGACCTTCTGAATCCGTCGATGCAAACTATCATAGGTAAACGTGGTATACGGGCCGCCCGTCGGTCCCATGGAGGCGAGTTGGTTGGCGGCCGTATAGCTGTTATACGTCGTCACGTCGGTGCCCGGCGCGGTCATCTGCGTCCGGTTGTCGTTCGGATCATACTGATAGGTGATCGTCCGGCTCAGCGAATCGGTCACACTGGTCAGCCGGTTGAGGACATCGTAGGATAGATCGGTATAGCTGATGCTGGCATTACCGGCGGTTTTGAGATTACCGTTCCCATCATAGGTAAAATTCTCGGTCGCCCCTCCGGGATAGCTCTTCAGTGTGAGCTGGTTGCGGCTGTCATACGTGAAGGTCGTGGTCTGGTTGTTGGGATCGGTCCGGCTGGTGAGGTTGCCTTCGGCATCATACACATAGGTTGTGATCCGATTGCCGGGGGCCGTGATCTGGTTCAACCGATCGGCGCTATCGTAGCCAAAGATCGTGCTGTGGGTGTTGGCATCGGTGAGGCTGGCTAACCGGCCGCTGGCATCGTAACTATAGTGCGTAACCTGATTGAGCGGGTCGGTGACCGTCAGCAGCCGGTTCATGGCGTCATACGTATATTGGGTGGTGTGGGACGGAGTCGCAGCATCGGTCGCGGTCAGGCGATTACCGAGGATGTCGTAGGTAAAACTACTGACCTCGCTCTGAGGATCGGTCACCGTCGCCACGTTGCCCCAGTTATCGTAGGTCACGTGCGTGGCGTGACTTTGGGCATCGGTGATCGTGATAAGCTGACCCTGGGGGTCATAGTCAAAGGTCGTGGGATTGTGCGCCGGCAGCGCATCGGTGATGGTTTTCAAATTCCGATTCGCCTCATCGTAGGTGAAGGTGGTCACGCCCAGATTGGGATCGGTGATGGAGGTCACCAGATTGAAGATCGGGTGATAGGTGTAATCCGTCCGCCGCTGAAGCGGCAGGGTGTAGGCGTCAAACCGCGTCGTCATGTTATGCCGGAAATCATACAGATACCGTCCTCTGACACTGTTACGATCAATCGTCGCGTCCACGGTATTGGACTCGTTCCAGTCGTACTGCACCAGATCCGTCCCGCCGCAGGTGGCGCAACCCGGCCCGCTGATCTGCGACACTCGATAGATCCCGCTGAAGACATAGTAGGTGTAGGTCGTCTGAAACCCGCGGGCATTGGTCACAATCGTCTGAATGCTCGTCGCATAAGCCAGTGTCACTTTGCCGTTCGTCCCATCGATCGACGATTCGGTCGCCCGCCCCTGGCTGTCATAGGCCCATTTGGCCGTGAGCTGATTGTTCCCATCCCGAATGCTGGTGAGCAGATGCAGATTGACCGGTGACTCATACTGAAAGGTGGTGATCGTTTGATCGGGATAGCCGACAGCAGTGAGATTTCCCGACGCATCATAGCCGTAGGTAAACACTCGATTGGCCGGATCGGTCACGGTGGCGATGTAGCCCTGAGCGTTGTACATGACGGTCAGCGTCCGTCCCACCGGATCGGTCACGGTCGTCAACTGGCCCGTTCCGTTATAGGACAGCACGGTGGCGTTGCCATTGGCATCCACAATTTGATTGAGCTGTCCGATCCCGGTCGCCAGGGGCCCAAAGAGGTATTGTGTGCCGTTATCAGGAAATGTGGCGGTGAAACTCCCATCCGGATTTTTCACGAGCGTGGTCAGGTCACCGTATTGGCCGTGATAAATCCCATCGGGCATCAAGAGAAAATAGGCCCCTCGTCCGTCCGGCATGTGCATTCTGAGCCGATAGACGGCCCCAACAATCACCCCCCCACCCGAGATCCCCACGCTCACGGCCTCCAAGCGAATGTCGTAGGTATGGCTCCAGCCAAAACCCAATACCCCGTTATAGCTGTATCCTGCTTTGCTGTTGTAGGTCCGAACAAAGGACAGGCCACCTCGCCGGCCGGGAAGATGCAGATCCTCCTGCATGTGCCACACATTCCCCGTGGCAAGATTAACCGGTTTCCCCACCCCGCCGGCGCAGTTACTGCCGGTGGGACCTGAACCCGGGCACTCTCCCCACTGGTTATCTTGATCGGTCCTCACCCCCTGCGCGCAGTCGCAATAATAGGAGATCGCGCGGGGGGAGCCATCCATCGGACCGGTCGACGGACCAATAAACGAATCGCTTGGGCAAAAAAACCTCATATTCCCATCGCAATCAAATGAATAACTGCCAAAAGGATAAATAATAGTCCCATCGGGTTGCACGAACGGATACCAAAAATGAAGGATCGATACGGGGCCACCCAGCGTCGGATCATGGGTGCACCCTCCCGCACACGCCAGCACAGGGGAGACGGAGAGGAGATACGCCGACAACACCACCCCGATTCCCAATGACCAGACTGATCGACGAATGCTGAAGGAAGGAAACGGCAACCCGGGTCGTGCACCCATGAGCAATCTCCGTGAGGCGCGAAACTAGGCAACTATAGTCCCGGCATCAGATCGAGTCAATGGAAAACGTCACATCCCAGTGAAATTTGTTTCGATACGCGATCACTCGCAACGGAAAGGACCATTTCTTGACCCGGAAGGACAAGATCCTGACCCTATGGGTCAGGATCTTGTCCTCTTTGATCCGCGTTGACCTGCTCAACACCGTCAACTTGAAACACTATTGGCGGACACGCACGTCCCGGTCGTGCGGTGCCTGCGTTCTGTTGTCACTTTTTTCAACCCTACGCCCTATGCTATGATGCGTTTTATGAATCTTGGCGCACAGGATGCCCGCCTGATCATCGCCGCCAGCGAGCAGGATTCCAATCTGTATTACGCCACGCGCTTTCTTGCGCCGGACGCCTTTATTTTTCTTCAGGACCATCGCGGCTCACTGCTGTTGATGAGCGATCTGGAACTGGACCGGGCCAAAGCGCAGGCCACGGTGGATGAAGTCCTCTCCTACAGCGTCTATGAAGCGAAGGCAAAAGCCGACACGGGCGGTGCGCCGACGCTGATCCAGACCCTCTCCATGCTCCTGCGCGAGCGGCAGATCACGCGGCTGCTGGTGCCGGCCGACTTCCCGTTGAGCTCCGCCGACGGCCTGCGGCAGGCGGGCTTTCAGTTGGAGGCCCAGCCCAACCCCTACTTTCCGGCCCGGCTCATCAAACGGCAGGAGGAGATCGACGCCATCACCGCGGCGCAGCAGGCCACTGAGACGGCCGTCGACGAGGCGGTGCGGCTCATCACCGCCAGCCGGATCAAGGACGACCTGCTCTACGCGCCGGCGAACGGGGCCGGCCCAGGGAACGGGAACAAACAAGACACGCCGCTGACATCAGAACGGATCAAACAGATCATCAACCTGAAATTGATGGAGCTGGGCTACGTGGCCCAGCACACGATCGTCGCCTGCGGTCAGCAGGCGTGCGATCCCCATAACGAAGGCAGCGGCCCGTTGCGCGCCAACCAGCCGATCATCATGGACGTCTTCCCCCGCTCGTCTTCGACGCGCTACTTCGCCGACATGACGCGCACGATCGTCAAGGGCCGGGCGAGCGACGGGCAAAAACGGCTCTACGACCTCGTCCGGCAGGCCCAGGAATTGGCGATCGGGCAAATCCGCTCGGGCGCTGACGGCCAGGCGATTCACGAAGCCATTATGGCCATCTTCGACAAGGCCGGCTGCCGCACGGGTCTGATCGACGGCCGCATGCAGGGCTTTTTTCACGGCACCGGCCACGGCGTCGGCCTCGACATTCACGAAGCGCCGCGGATCAGCCGGTCGGGCTCGCGGCTGGAAACAGGGCATGTCGTCACCGTCGAGCCGGGGCTCTATTACCCCGAGATCGGCGCGGTCCGGCTGGAGGACATGGTGGTCGTCACTGAGAATGGTTGCATCAATCTGACCCGCTACCCCAAAGTGCTGGAAGTCTGAGTCACATGAAGCGTCGCCCCGTGAAAGCTCGACATGGAAGCTAGACGGCCAGCCGATTCTGCGGCCGAGACGCTGCAAGTGGTGCTGCCCAATGACACAAATCCGTTGGGCAATGCGCTGGGCGGCACGGTCATGCATTGGATCGATCTGGTGGCGGCGATCGCGGCCTACCGCCACAGCCACCGGCCGGTGGTGACTGTCTCGATGGACCGGCTCGATTTCCGCGCCCCGATCCGGCTTGGCCACATCGTGCACCTGAAGGCGAAACTCCACTACACCGGAAAAACATCGATGGAAGTGGGCGTGGACGTATTCGCCGAGGATCCGCAAACGGGCGATCAGCAGCAGACGAGCAGCGCGCTGGTCACTTACGTCGCGCTCAACGATGCCGGCCATCCGACCGCCGTGCCCCCGTTGATCCTGACCACAGATGAAGAACGCGCCTTCTTCGATGCGGCGCGCCGGCGACGGAAGGAACGCGGATTGAGCGTGGCAAAATGAGAAGAACAGGTAGCTGGGTTGTTAGGTCGCTTGGTGGCTGGGAGATTTTTTATATGCAAAAGAAGGTCTTTTCTAGCTACCCAGCCACCTTACTACCTAGCCACCTAGAGTTTTAACCATGCGCATCACATTGGCCATTCAACGCTTCGATCCCGAGCGCGACCACGCCCCGCATCAGGAAGAGTTTCGGCTGGATGTCGCCTGGCGCAGCACGACCGTGCTCGACTCGCTGATCCGAATCCGTCAGGAGCTCGACCCGACGGTGGCCTTCCGCCACTCCTGCCGCAGCGCGATCTGCGGCTCCTGCGCGATGATCATCAACGGCCGCCACACGCTGGCCTGTAAAACGCTCGTCGGCCCTGAAATCGAACGGCACGGTCCGACGATCGCCGTCGCGCCGATGCGCAACCTGCCGGTGCTGAAAGATCTCGCCGTCCGGATGGAACCGTTCTGGCAAAAAGTGCGCTTGGTCACTCCCTGGCTGGAGGATGCCGCCGATGCTGGGTCCACCACGCAGGCTGTCCTGACGAAAGAAACCCGGTCGCATCTGCACAATGTCGATGCCTGCATCATGTGCGGCGCCTGCGTCTCCTCCTGCAGCAGCCTGGACGTGTCGCCTGGTTTTCTCGGGCCCGCGGCGCTGGCCAAAGCCTACCGGTTTCTCGCCGATCCGAGAGACGGCGCCAGGAGCCGGCGGCTGGCCACGCTGACCCAACCCGACGGCGTGTGGGACTGCACCCGCTGCAACCTGTGCGTGGAGGTCTGCCCCAAAGATGTCCAGCCAATGGAAGCGATCGTGCGCCTCCGCCGGGCCGCTCTCACCGATGGGCTGACTGACACAATCGGCGCCCGCCATATTACGAGCTTTGTCGACGTCGTTCGAGACGAGGGACGGCTCAACGAAGGCCGGCTGCCGTTGCAAATGCTGTGGCGTCATCCGGCCGCGCTGCTCGCGCAATTGCCGCTGGCGATCAAAATGTTCGTGCGGGGCAAGGTGCCCCCGCCCTGGCATCCGCCGCTGAGTTCGATCCGCGCAATCAGACGCCTGTTCAACCAATGGGGACGGCCGTCGTCGTGGACAAACTGATGGGGACCCACTGATGCGGTACGCCTTCTTTCCCGGCTGCGTCGCCCAGGGCGCCTGTCCGGAACTCTACCAATCGACGATGGTCGTCGCCCGCCACTTCGGGATCGAGCTGGTGGAATTGCGCCAGGCCTCCTGCTGCGGCGCCGGGGTGCTCAAAGAGGCGTCACCGGCGCTGGCCCTGTCATTGAATGCCCGGACCTTCGGCATGGCGCAGCGGCGCGGGCTGCCGCTCCTGACGATCTGCGGCACCTGCCAGGGGGTGATGGCCTCGGCCAAACGGGAACTGGACGAGCAGCCGGCCCTGCGCGAGGCGATCAACGCCTCGATTGAGCAGGCCGATGAGCGCTATCGCGGCGGGCTCGAGATCAAACATCTGCTCTGGGCCATGATCGAGGATCTCGGCCTCGACCGGCTCAAAGCGGCCGTGGTCCGGCCCCTGACCGGCCTGCAGGTCGCCCCCTTTTACGGTTGCTATATCCTCCGGCCGTCAGGCGATCTGAACCATGACGATCCGTTTCATCCCGAATCGCTTGAAACCGTCATCACTGCGCTGGGCGCGACACCGATCGACTATGAAGGCCGGATCAAATGCTGCGGCTTCCCGATTCTGCTCGAAAAGGCCGAGATCGCGGCCCGGATGAGCGGAGAAAATTTGGTGGACGCCAAAACGCACGGGGCGGACTGTCTCGTCACTCCCTGTCCGCTCTGCCACATGAGCCTGGACATCTATCAGCAACGGGCTGAACAGGCGGTGGGGCGGTCGATCGGCCTGCCGATTCTCCATTTTCCCCAACTGGTCGGCCTGGCCCTGGGCTACTCGCCGAAGGAACTTGGGCTGGCCCGGCACCTGGTCCCGGTCGCGCGCGTCCTCCAGAAAATCGGCGTCGGGGGGTAAGCGTCACCCCCTCACCTTGATCCTCTCCCCCAATTATTTGAAAAGGGGGGAGAGGAAAAAACCAACGGGTACGCCGGGCACGACAAGCACACATGACGGATTTAGCCCAGTACGCCCTTGACGTCGCCACCGGTTTGGGCGCGGCTTACGCCGACGCCCGGCTGGTCACCTCGCGCGAACAAGTGATCCTGACCCGCAACGGCGAGGTCGCCACGCTGGTCGACGCCGAATCGGCGGGGATCGGCATCCGCGTCATCGTGAATGACGCGAACGGCCGGGGCGCGTGGGGTTTCTCCTCGACATCGGAGTTGACCCGGCCGGCCGTCGAGGCGGCCGCGCGTGAAGCGGTCGCCGTCGCCCGGGCGAGCGCGCTCGCGCAGCGAATGGTGCTGCAGCTTACACCCCAACCCCCGATCGTCGCCGACTGGTCATCGCCCCTCCGCCGCGATCCGTTCGAAGTTGATTTGGATGAAAAAATCGCCCTGCTCCTCTCGGCCGATGCGGCGATGCGCCGCGCCACCGGCGTCAGCCTCGCGCGGGGCTATCTTTCCTTCACCCGCGTGGACAAAACCTTCGTCAGCAGCGGAGGCGCCCGGATCGGGCAACGGCTGACCTACAGCGGCGCGGGCTGTGATGCGACCTCATTTCTGGATGGAGACATTCAGAAACGCTCCTATCCCAATTCGTTCGGCGGCCAACATCAATTGAAGGGCTACGAGCTGATCGACGAGATTGACCTGCCCGGGCACGGATATCGAATAGGCGAAGAAGCGGTCGCCCTGCACGGCGCGGCCCAGTGCCCGTCGAAAACGACCACGCTGCTTCTGGACAGCTCGCAGCTCGGGCTTCAAATTCACGAATCGATCGGTCACGCGATCGAACTCGATCGGATGCTGGGCTATGAAGCCAACTACGCCGGCACGAGTTTTGTCAATGCGTCCATGCTGAACAGCTTCGAGTACGGGTCGCCGATCGTCAACGTGGTGGCCGATGCAACGATCGCCCACGGCCCGGGGCTGGGCACCTTTGCCTACGATGACGAGGGCGTGCCGGCTCAATCGGTGCCGATCATCACGGCCGGCCGCCTCACCGGTCTGCTCACCTCGCGTGAAACGGCGCCCTCGGTCGGCCTGGGCGCGAGCGGCGGCTCGATGCGGGCCGACGGCTGGAACCGGATCCCGCTCATCCGCATGACGAACGTCAGCCTGCTGCCCGATCCAAAGGGCCCCGCTCATCTTGACGCGTTGATCGCCGATACGGACGACGGCATCTACATGGAGACGAATCGAAGCTGGTCGATCGATGACAAGCGGCTCCATTTTCAATTCGGCACCGAGATCGGCTGGGAAATTAAAAACGGCCGGCGAGGCCGAATGCTGAAAAACCCCAGTTACGGCGGGGTCACGCCGCCCTTCTGGCGCGGCTGCGACGCGATCTGCGGACCGACGGCTTGGACGCTCTGGGGCACGCCCAACTGCGGCAAGGGGCAGCCGCCCCAGACGATCGGCACGGGTCACGGGGCCTCACCGGCGCGGTTCCGCAACGTCGACGTGGGAGTCGCGTACGCTGCCGCCCACGATGCCGCCAACAACGTCGGATGACGCGCGGGGCCGGTTCACCATCATGAAGACGGTTCACCATCACTGGCTCGAACAAGCGCTGAAGGCGAGCCCGGCCGACGGCACGCTGGCCGTGCTGACGCAATACCATTCGGCTCTGACCCGCTTCGCCAACAACACGATCCACCAAAACGTCGTGGAAATCAACACGCCGTTGATGGTGCGTGTCGATCTTCATCATCAGGGGGGCGCGCGCCGGGGGCTGGCCACCACCTCGCAACTGACTGATGACGCCGTTCGTGCCGTCGTGAACCGGGCCGTCGAACTGGCCAAACGGGCGCCGGCGCTGCCCGATCGGCCGCCGCTGCCGGGGCCGCAGCGCTATCGGATGCTCGACCGATGGGATGACGCGACGGCCGAATCTTCGCCGGCCGAACGGGGGGAAGCGGTCGCGCGGGCCATCCGGCAGGTGGAGCGGGCCGGTTTCATGGCCGCCGGCTATCTGACGACCTCGGCAGCCGTCACCGCCCTGGTCAATTCCAACGGCCTGGCCGCTTCCATGCCGTCGACCTTTGCGGAGTTTGCGATCACGGTCATGGCGCCCGGCAGCTCCGGCTGGGCCAAGGCGAAAGCACCCTCGCTGTCGGAACTGGCGATCGAGCAGCTGACCGAGCAGGCGATCCAGACCGCCGAGCGGGGACGGGAACCGCGCAAACTGCCGGCCGGCAGCTATCCGGTGATTCTCACGCCTGCCGCCGTCGCCGATCTGGTCAGCTTTCTCGCGTCCGATTTCAGCGGCCTGGCCGTGCTCGAACAGGAAAGCTGCCTGACAGGCAAACTCGGCCAGCGCATCTTTGGATCAGACATCACGCTGCTTGATGACGTGGGCCATCCGCTTCAGATGGGCTCTGTGTTCGATGGCGAAGGCGTGGCCCGTCAATCGGTGCCGTTGATCGAAGAGGGCGTCGTCCGGTCATTTGTCTACGGCCTGACCAGCGCCAAGAAAGCGGGCGTGATGCCGACCGGCCACGGCAGCGCGGCGGAGCCGGACGATTATCCGCAAAATCTGGTCCTGCAGGGCGGCTCAAGCTCCATGGACGAGATGATCGCCTCGACCGAGCGGGGGCTCTTCATCACCCGCTGCTGGTATATTCGCGAGGTCGACCCGACCCAGAAGATCGTCACCGGGATGACCCGCGACGGCACGTTCTGGATCGAGGGGGGCAAGATCACGCACGGCGTCAAAAATCTTCGGTTCAATCAGGGGCTGATCGCCATGTTGAATAACGTGGAGGCGATGAGCCCCGCCGTCCGCGCCGCCGGCGAAGAGCACGAATCCTGCATCGTCGTCCCGGCGATGAAGATCGGCAATTTCCGCTTCACCGGCACCACACCGGACTAACGGGCCACGGGGTCAGGTCTATAATGTTTGAGTCCTATAAATCTAACATGCTGCATTTTTCCAGAGCGTGAAAGTCTAACATTATAGACCTGACCCCGTCTGTTCGGCCGCAGCCCGCCCCGGTTGCACTGGCCCTTGTCACCTTGCTAGGATGGCGTTCTACTGTCAGTCTGATTCAATCGGTTGGAAAAGGGGGTACACCACGATGACACGAACCATCATGGGGCGTTTGCCGGCGGTGACAGGCGGCATCCTGGCCCTCTCTTTCTTGGCCGCCGCGTGCGCGTACCTGCCGGGGTACAGCACAGCGGAGACGATGACCATTCCGATCAAAGAATTTTCGACCGCCGATTATCCCGAGGATCCGGCCGGCAAAAGCGTCCAGAGCGGACGGTACGCGGACCGGCAACTGCAACTGATCAAAAAAGATGCCACCCACTTTGATTTTATCTTCGAGCCGCTGAACGCGCACACCGCGACCGTCATCATCAAAAACGTGGATGTGAGCCTCATGACACCGAATACACCGGACTGGATCCGGGGCGATGACAATCTCGTGCTCATCGGCCTGACCGACCGGCAGTGGAACCGCCAGCAGGTCAGTTTCAAACGCGACGGCGGCCACGTGGAGGTGATGGGCGGCAACGGGTTTGAGCAGGCCAACCTCTATTCGGCGGAACTGGCCAAAAATTGTCTGAACGCCGGATTGTGGGAGGTCTTGCTCTTCACGCAGGAGAATGGCCAGAAGTCGCTCTACTATCAGGGCTGGTTCACCTTTCCCATGGGCTATTACAAGGCGCTCTTCGAAGCAAACACGGGCTTGTCTTACTGGAAGTACTGGCATCGGCTGGCCCATTGGTTCAATCCGGCCGGGACGACAATCACCGTGGAGAAACTCCGGACCGTGAAAGAGAACCGGCCCATCCACGCGGAGTTCCTGGCTGACGAGCCGATTTTTGCCTACGGCGAACAGCAGCGAAAGATGAGAACGCTTATTGCCAAGAACCTCCTCACCTGGAAAGATTTCTACAATGACGCCAACACCATCCGGTTCGCCAGCTTTGTCCCCCCGGGACTGTATAAAGTCAGCAAGCCATGGAGCAACGAATACTGGCGATTGTCCCGGTTTGTAAAAGCCGATCTTCGAGACATTGAGGCCCCGGCCGCTTCGACCCTTCAGGAACTGGAGCTGACATTTGAGAGCACAAAGACCGGAGAGGTCAGCCGATTGTTGGTCAGCGGATTCGACCTGAATGCCCTCCCTCAGCTTGCGGTCAATGACTATCCCAAGGGCCTCTACATGCCCATGGGGATCGGGATCCCGCCGTTCTATCAAAGCTACGAAGACCTGGAGCAGCATCCACCCTTCAAAAATCCCTACTTCAGTGTCCTGCTTGATGCGCACAACCGATGGATCAACCATCATGAGGTGGCTGTGGATGGCGTCGCCCTGCATCGCGACAAAGACAATGCCCATCTGCTCCATCTCTATCTGCTCTCCTATGAGCGGCACACGCTCATCGCTCACTTCCAGATCACTGTGGCCGATACTCCGGCAGCCCCGCCCGTTTCCACGTCATAAGTGGTTGCTCACTCCTCGCTATCCTGTCACGATAGTTCATTAAAAAGGGGGCAGGCTGCTTATCTGCGTATCAGCTCTTTGTAGACGACCTGAAAAGTAGCCTGTCCCCTTTTTGCTGTGCTAAGATGACCGCCATGTCCGTTGAACAGGTCATTATATTAGGCTCCGGTCCGGCGGGGCTGACCGCCGCGATTTACGCCGCGCGGGCCAATCTCTCCCCGCTTCTGATCGATGGCACACAGGCCGGCGGCCAGCTCATGATCACGACCGACGTCGAGAACTATCCCGGCTTTCCCAAGGGCATCCTGGGGCCCGAACTGATGCAGGAGTTTCGCGCGCAGGCGGAGCGGTTCGGCACCCGGTTTGTTTCCGGTGATGTGACAAACGTTGAGCTGAAGCGGCCGCCCTTCCGTTTGCTGGTTGATGATGCCACCTGGTACGAGTGCCGGACGCTGATCATCTCGACCGGCGCCTCGGCCAAGCTGCTCAAGCTCGAATCAGAGTCGAAGCTCATGGGCCACGGCGTCTCAGCCTGTGCCACCTGCGACGGCTTTTTCTTCAAAGGCAAAGAGGTGATGGTGGTGGGCGGCGGCGACACGGCGGTGGAGGAAGCGACCTTTCTGACCAAGTTTGCCTCCAAGGTCACAATCATTCACCGGCGGGATCAACTGCGCGCGTCGAAAATCATGCAGGAGCGGGCGAAGAATAATGCCAAGATTGATTTCATCTGGGATTCGGCCGTGACAGAGGTGCTGGGCGCCGAAGCCGGCCATGTCACCGGGGTGCGGGTCAAAAATGTGAAGACCGGTCAGACGAGCGACCGGCCCTGCGGCGGGCTCTTCATCGCCATCGGCCACGAGCCCAACACGAAGCTCTTTGCCGGCCAGCTCGACACCGATGAGCACGGCTACCTCAAAACCAAGCCCGGCAGCACGGCGACCAACATTCCCGGCGTTTTTGCCGCGGGGGACGTGCAAGATCACATTTACCGGCAGGCGGTGACGGCCGCCGGCACCGGCTGCATGGCGGCCATTGATGCCGAACGGCATCTGGAATCACACAAACCATCGGCGGCGGGTTAATGCGCCGGATGAATTCAATCCTCCTGGCGGGCCTGCTGATCGGCGGCTCGTGGCTTATTCCCTCCGTGAGCGGGGCAATAGAGCTGCAGGCGCTGCTGGATACTCCGAACAGATACGACGGCCAAGAGGTGACAGTCGCCGGCACGGCGTCAGTGCTCCGCCAGAATGAAAGTCGCGGCAAACCCTTTACCGTGTTTGACCTGACGGACCAAACCGGCCGTTCGGTCCGCGTCTTCAGTTGGAATCATCTCCCTTTTCACGAGGGCGATCTGCTGACCATTGACGGTACGTTTCTCAAAGCCAAACAAGTCGGCCAGCATACGATCAAGAACGAAATCGAAGCCCGCTCGGTTCGTCTGTTGTCGGAACGTCACTAATCAACATGACATCCCTGCATTTTCCCCCTTGACTCGCATGTGGGATCATGCTATACGGGTTAACCCATACACCATATCGGGTTAACCTGACAACCAGCCGCTATCAACCACACAACAAGGGGGCGAGCAATGCACACATGGCATCGTGTATGGGGAATCGGCCTGTCTCTGGTTCTTTTCTATGCAATTATAAATAGTTCCGCCATGGCAGCGGATAAAGTGCCCCTTGAGGAGCTGTTGGTCGAGAAGGGGGTGCTTAGCAAGGAGGATGCCGATCGGGTTCAGAAAACGGCCTTGGCCAAGTGGGTCGATCTGCTCACCTTCTCCGGCGATCTGCGGGTCCGGCATGAGACGTTTTTCGATGATAATAATGCCAATGGGACGTTCAATAACGGCGTGAACCAGCACCGGGAGCGCTATCGGCTCCGCATAGGGACCGAGCTGAAGATGGGGGATTTTACCGCGGGCATCCGTTTAGACAGCGGGACGGGCCAGCAGATGTCCACCAATCAAACCTACACGACGCTCTTCACCCAAAAGGCGATCTTTATTGACCGGGTCTATATCAGCTGGCAGGGCTCCCGCTCCAAGTGGCTCAAGATCAGCGCGGGGAAGATCGCCAACCCCTTCTTTGTGCTCTACTCCGGCGATGTGGTCTGGGATGCCGATATCAATCCCGAAGGCTTTGGAGAAAATCTCAAGTTCAGCCCGGCCGACGGCGTCACGCTCTTCCTCAATGGCGGCCAGTTTGTCTTGAACGAATCGGCGACGAACAATCATGATCCCTGGATGCTGGCTGAACAGGGCGGGATCAGTGTGGAACCAACGTCGCAGGTGAAGGCGACGCTGGCGACCGCTTTCTATGAATCGCTCAATGTCAGCGGCCGGGATGCGGCCAGTCTTGCGGGGACCGTCCAGCAGGGGAACAGCCGCAATGGCACGAATCTGCTGCTCAACAACTACCGGGTGCTGGATGTGACGGCGGTGGTGGATCTCAAGGCCGGCCCGATTCCCATTGCGCTCATGGGCGACTACATTCAAAATCTGGCCAATACCACCACAACCGGCCTCAAAACGGGTGCGGCGACCGGCAATCAGGGCTATCAGGTCGGTCTCATCGTGGGGAAGGCGGCGGACGCCCATACGTGGGAACTCGCCTATTTCTACAAAATGTCGCAAACGGATGCCACGTTGGCCGATCTGGCCGATGCGGACATTGGCAGCGGCGGGACGGCGCACCGGGGCCATATTGTCTGGGGCGCCTACAACCTGACCAAGTATTTCCAGATGAAGGTCAAATACTTTATGACCAAGTCGATCACACCGGTGACCACGGCCGCAACCGTGTGCGGCGGCGCCAATACGAACGGCTGCGGGGATGTCAACCGCTTGCAGGCCGATCTGGAGGTCAAGTTTTAATTGCGGTCCTTGGGATCAACTCAACAGGCCGGCGTGACGCCGTCCACAGTAGACGGAGGGGAGGGGTTCATGCGTTCCATCGTGTACCTGATTGCAGCGCTTTTGCTCGGCAGCCGGTTGCTTTTGCCGGCCGCCGCGGTGGCGGCTGAGCCGGAACTGTCGGGCGAGGTGACGATCTTTCAAGCGGCGAGCCTGTCCGATCTGTTCAAAAAAGCTCAGGCCGAGTTTACCGCCCAGCACCCGAAGGTCGCCCTGCAGATTCAGCCCGGCAGCAGCGGAACATTGATCCGGCAGATCACCGACTTGAACAAAGAGCCTGACATCATCGCCGTGGCCGACCGGTCGCTCGTGCCCAAGTTCCTGCTGCCGAAATATGTCGACTGGTCGGTCGATTTCCTGACCGAGCAGATCGTGATCATCGTCGGGGAAAATGCCAAGCACGCCAACGAGATCACGGCGGCCAACTGGCCCCAGATTTTGCTCAAGTCCGATACTGAATACGGCATCAGCGACCCGCTGACGGCGCCGGTGGGCTATCGCTCGCTCATGGTCTGGCAACTGGCCGAACAGTATTACAAACAGCCCAAGCTGTACGAACACCTCCAAGCCGGGCTGGCCAGGAAAAACATCCGCCCGAACGCCACGGCGCTGGTGACGTTGCTCAAGAGTGGGGAACTCGATTACATCTTCGACTACGCCTCGCTGGCCAGGCAGCAGGGATTGCGCGCCATCCCATTGCCCGGCGAGATCAATCTGGGCAATCCGCAGTTTGCCGACCGGTATGCCACGGCCTCCGCGACAATCCCCGGCAAGGAGCCCGGGACGACCACACAGGTCAAGGGCGAACCGATCGTCTACAGCATCGCGATGCTCAAAAACGCCAAAAACCCGAAAGCCGCCGAAGCGTTCGTCGCCTTCCTCCTGAGCCCCAAGGGGCGGCAACTCATGGCCGATGCCGGGATGACGCCATTGGTCCCGGCCCAGGTGGCGGGAACGGGGTTGCCTGATGCGCTGAAGGCGACGGTGATGCAGAAATAAAGAAGGTGGCTAGGTAGCTGGGTAACAAGGTTGCTAGGTGGTGAGTAAAAAAGGTGGCTTGGTCGCTAGGGCGTATACTAAAACTTCTTATTCCCTAGCTACCCAGCCACCCAGCTACCTCATTACCTTTTGTGCTCTCCCATTGCATCGTCTCGACGCCATGGGGTAGACTACCGCCCGGCAGCCGAAACCGTTTCAGGTGACCGCTTCTCCTGCTGGCAGAAGAAGCGGTCACGTTGTCACAAGGAATTAAAGCATGTTCAACCTACACCCCACGCCGCTCCAATCAGCCCCTCCGTCCCATCAACCAGGGCGGCGGTGGCTCCCAAGGGTTCGGCCCTTGAGTCTGGTTTTTTCCCTCTTTGGACTGGTGATGGTTCTCTTCCTTCTCCTGCCGTTGGCCACCATGACGTTGTCCGTCTCTCCCAAACAGCTCTACACCACACTCATCGAAGAGGAGGTCAGACACTCGATCATCCTGACGATCACATCAGGTGTATGGGCCACCTGCTTCGGGGTGCTCTTTGGGGTGCCGCTGGCCTATGTCCTGGCCCGTCATCGATTTCCCGGCAAGCGGATTGTCAATGGCCTGGTCGATCTTCCCATTGTGATTCCTCATACGGCCGCGGGGATCGCGCTCTTGTCCGTCTTCGGCCGCAAGTTTTACGGCGGGAAGTTGTTCGGCCTCCTGGGCGTCAATTTTGTCGGCGCCGAGCCCGGCATCGTCATCGGGATGATGTTCGGCAGCGTGCCGTTTTTGATCAATGCCGCCCGGGACGGTTTTCTGGCCGTCGACCCCCGGATGGAGCAGGTGGCGCAATCGTTGGGGGCATCGCCCTGGAAGACCTTCTGGACGATCACGTTGCCGCTGGCCCGCCGGAGCATCATGACCGGTTCGATGCTGATGTGGTCACGCGGCATCAGCGAATTCGGCGCCGTCTTTATCCTCGTGTATCATCCGATGGTGGCGCCGGTCCTGGTCTGGAATCGCTTTGAGACCTACGGGCTCGACTACGCCAGACCGGTGGCAGTCCTGCTTCTTCTCATGTGCGTCCTGGTCTTTTTGGCGTTGCGAACGCTCGGCATGGGCAAAGCCGCACCCAAGAACCGGGCCGAGGCGCCGTAAGGCCGCTCCCTCATGATGTCAATGATTCCATGATCCGACTCGAACAACTCAGCCTGAAGATCGGCGCGTTTCAACTGGAGCCGCTCGATCTCCAGCTTCGGCCCGGCGAATATTTTGTCTTGCTGGGGCCGACCGGCACCGGCAAGACCTCCATCCTGGAACTGATCGCCGGGATCAAACAGCCCACATCGGGGCGCATCTGGCGCAACGGCACGGACATCACCGATTGGCCGTCCGAACGGCGCAAGATCGGGTTTGTCTATCAGGACTACCTGCTCTTTCCCCACCTGACCGTCAGGGAAAACATTCTCTACGGCCTGAAACTGCGCAAGGTGCCGGAATCGATCCAGCGGGAACGGCTGGATCGACTCGCGGGCCTGCTGAGGATCGAGCACTTGCTGGACGGCTATCCCGGCCGGTTGAGCGGGGGCGAACAGCAGCGGACGGCCCTGGCCCGCGCGCTGGCCATCGAGCCTGAAATCCTGCTGCTCGACGAGCCGCTCAGCGCGCTTGACCCGCAGACCAAGAGCCGCCTGCAGCAGGAGTTGCGGCAGATTCACCAGGAGCTGAAAACCACCACGCTTCACGTCACGCACAACTTCGAAGAGGCGCTGAACCTGGCCGACCGGGTGGGCATTCTCTACCACGGCCGATTGCTGCAGGTGGGCGATCCGGTCGAGGTCTTTCAGCAACCCAACTGCCGGCAGGTGGCCGAGTTTATCGGGATGGAAAATCTCTTCGAGGGCACCGTGACGCGCGCGGCGGCGACCAACCTTGAGGAAGAGTGCAACGCCGTCTTCACGACCAGCGGCGCGGAGTTTGTCGTGCTGGCCGACCGGGAGGGCAAGGCGCACGCCTGCATCCGGCCGGAGGAGATCATCCTGTCGATCGAAGCATTCGATTCGTCGGCGGCCAATTGCTTCCATGGCACGATCCGGGAAGTCTCCGACAAGCGGATCATCAGCCGGGTCGTGGTGGAAACACCCGTGCCGCTGGTCGTCTACGTCACCCGCACGTCGCGCCAGCGGATGAAGCTCAAGGCCGGCCAGGACGTCAACGTCATCTTCAAGGCCTCCGCAGTCCACGTGTTTTGAGTCTCGACGAGCAAACCATGCCGCGTGATCTTCTCATCAGCTTGATTTTCATCGGAGCGCTTGCTACACTGCCGACCGCTTGCGGGAAGAGCGACGCGCCCGGTTTGCCGGGCGGCCAGGCCGCATTGAACATCGCCGGGCAGGACGGCGAGGTCACCCCACCGCCGGTTGAAATCTGGCAGGAGGGGCGACTGATTCATACCCTCCGTTGGGAAGAGCTGTCCGCGCTGCCGACACATTCGTTCAACACCGGCATGGAAGACGCCCAAACCGGCTATGCGTTCATCGATGCGCTCAAGCTGGCCGGCGTGACGGAGGCCCGGTCGGTGACGTTATACGGCCGGGGGCTCGCCGAACCGGTCCGGCTGAGCTGGGCCATCGTGGCCAATCCGGCCAATCAAATTTTGCTGGGGGTCACGCACAAGGAGACGATGAAAGTGGTCGCCAACAATGTTGAACTGCTGAACCGGGACCGGTGGGTTCGGCATCTCTACAAGATCGATGTACAGCCGGGTTCGCCTCCGCCGTTGGCCGACGACCCCCAAGCCGCCAAAACAATGAAACACGCCAACAGACAATCGAAGGGCGCGCAGCGGTAATGGCTCCCCGTCTGAAAATCCTCGCGCTGATCACCCTGGCGGTTGCGTCGTTTTTGCTCCGCGATCCCTGGCTGCTTGGCGGACTTTTCACGCTGCTGCTGGGCGCGTGGGCGGCGCTGCGGCTGCCGGCCGCCATGCTCGTCCGGCTGGTCAGAAAGCTCTCCTTTTTCGTCGTCATGATTTTGCTCGCCTTCGCCCTCTTTCCCTCGGAGAATATCCAGGGCGACGTGGGACGGCAAATCGCGCTGCCGGGCACGTCAATCATGATCAGCCTGACCGGCCTGTTGCTTGGCGGCCTGATGGCGCTC
>JBGPIL010000004.1:0-29249 GCA_041484905.1 Nitrospiria bacterium | reverse complement strand
CGCGCCATCAAGCCGCCGGCGTGACGGCTCGTCACCACGGCCATAAGCCCGCGGTCTGCGTGGGCAAGGAGCAGGCCGGCGGAGAGGACGAGGAAGGCGATGCCCGTGCTCAAGGCCATCGGAATGTAAGCGGTCATGCCGTAAAAGGAGCGGACGCCGTAGAGATAGCCGATCAGGGCCAGAAACGAGATAAAGGCCGCGGTGATGGCCAGATACTGCGCCGGCCGCCGGCCACGGCGGGTTTCCCAATCCAGACACAGCAACGCCGATCCCAGCAGCAGAAAATTGACGGCGGTATTGGGCGCCATTCTGACGAGCGGGTAGGGCGTGGCCGGAGCCAATCGGTCCCTGAACAACCATCGGTCGATCCCAACATCCCAACCCGCCAGATAGCCGCCCGCTTTTGCCATGCCGATGGCGGCGACGATGAAGGCGCAGGCTCTCCCGATGGATCGCAGCGGTGGCGTGCGTGTTTCCCGGCTCAACAGCCACAATGACACGCCGGACAGGATGAAGCAGAGTGCGGTGATGGGATTCATGGCCACGCCGCCCGGAAAGAAACTCTTCAAGATGGCGATGTTCAGTTGCCAGCTGACCAGGACCAGCGCGCCGATCAGGATGACGACGGCGCTGGCCGCACGTGACGGGCTACGCAGTAACGGGAGCGGAGGCGCGGCGGGTGAGGAGGACATCAACGTGTGCCCGTCGACGGCAGGACAGCCGGGAGGACACACCAACACAGAGGAGCCTGGCGGCTCTGAACGGCCATGTTGGGCAGAATGGTCTCCCTTACAAGCCCGTATACGTTCCAGCGCACAGAACGAATATCATCATGATCCCGCGTGAACCCGGTTGTCAAGACGCAACAGCCGCGGTCGGCCGCAAGTCGCCGTTTCACTCCGGATGGAAAGTTGTTATACTGGCCGCATGGCCGACTTATTTGACCGATCGCCGGTCGAGTCATCGAAACGCGCCCGATCGGCGACGCCGCCCTCGCCGGCAGCATCACTGCCCCCGTCGCTGCCGCCACCTCTGGCCGACCGGATGCGGCCGCGCACACTGGAAGAATTCATCGGCCAGGAGCATCTGGTGGGCGCGGGCGGCGGCCGCTCGCGCGAGGGAAAGTTATTGACCGGGGCGATTGGGGCTGATCTGCCTTCCGGACAAGAGGGCAGACCGCCGTCGGTCATCTTCTGGGGGCCGCCCGGCTCGGGCAAAACGACCCTCGCCCGTCTGATCGCCCAGTCCAGCCGGTGCCATTTCGTCTTTTTCTCGGCTGTCCTGGCCGGCGTGAAGGAAGTCCGCGAGCTGATCGCGGAAGCTAAGCAACGGCTGGCCGGAGGTGAGCGGACGATCCTGTTTGTCGACGAGCTGCACCGGTTCAATCGCAGCCAGCAGGATGCCTTTCTCCCCCATGTGGAAAACGGCACGATTATTTTGATGGGGGCCACAACCGAAAACCCGAGTTTCGCGATTAATGCGCCACTCCTCTCCCGCTGCCAGGTGGTGGTGCTCAAACCCCTGACCCGGTCGGACGTGGTCACGATCCTGCGCCGCGCGCTCGACGATTGTGAGCGGGGTTTAGGCGCGTTGAAGATCACGGTCGAGCCGAAGCTACTCGAGCAGATCGCCGACTGGGCGGAAGGCGACGCCCGCCGCGCGCTGAATATTCTTGAAGCGGCGGTGGCGCTCTGTCCAACAGCAGACGGGCGGCGTGTGCTCACCGACTCGGCGATTAAAGAAGCGGCCCAGCAGCGGTTGTTGCTCTTCGACAAGGATCGGGAAGAGCATTACAACGTCATCTCCGCCTTCATTAAATCAATGCGCGGCAGCGATCCCGATGCCGCCGTCTACTGGCTGGCCCGGCTGCTGGAGGCCGGAGAGGAGCCGCTCTTCGTCGCCCGCCGGATGATCATCTTTGCCTCCGAAGATATCGGCAACGCCGATCCGCGCGCCCTGAGCGTGGCGGTCTCGGCCCATCAGGCGTTTCAAACGGTTGGCTGGCCGGAAGGATGGATTCCGTTGAGTCAGGCGGCCACCTATCTGGCGACGGCGCCCAAGAGCAACGCGAGCTATCGGGCCTATCGGCGGGCCAAGGCCGAGTTGGGCGAGAGCGGCTCGCTCCCCGTTCCCTTGCATCTGCGCAATGCGCCGACCGAGCTGATGCGGCGCGAGGGCTACGGAGAGGACTATCAATATCCGCACGATTTTCCCGGCCACGTCACCGAACAGGACTACCTGCCTGAACGGCTCAAGGGCCGCCGCTACTATGAGCCGAGTGACGAGGGGGAAGAGCGCCAGATCAAAGAACGGCTGGAACAGTGGCGCCTGACGATAGCCAAACGGACGCCGATCAAGCCTGAACGGCCCACATGATGGCCCCCGCATGATGATCTCCCTCAATCATCCGGCCGTCAAACGAGCGCGCTCGCTGCATGATCCCGGCGAGCGGCGATCGGCAGGCCGTTTTCTAGTCGAGGGCGTCCGGCTCTTGGAGGAGGCCTTTGCAAGCGGTCTGCGCTGCGAGCAGTTCTTCTATACAGCCCGACTGACTGAGCAGGAGCGCGGCACCGAACTGCTCAGACTCGCCAAGCAGGCCAAGGCACCGATTATGGAACTCCCCGATCGGGTGTTGAACTCGCTGAAAGAGACAAAAACCTCCCAGGGCGCGGTCGGCCTTTTCGTCCAGCCGGCTTGGCCCCGGCCATGGGAGACGCCGCTGCAGTCCGGTCTGGTGGTGGTCGCCTGCGAGCTTCAAGATCCCGGCAATCTGGGGACGATCATCAGAATGAGCGAAGCGGCCGGCGCGCGTGGTCTGCTGCTGGCGAAGGGGACCGTCGATCCCTATCATCCTAAAGCGTTGCGGGCCAGCATGGGCAGTCTCTTTCGTCTACCGGTCATCGCGGCAGACAATCTGGAAGAAACACTGTCCGGCCCGGCGCAGGTGGTGGCGACCGTGGCCCAGGGCGGGATTGCTCCATGGGAGGCGGATCTGACCCGCCCCACGTTTCTTTTGGTGGGGCAGGAAGCGGCGGGGTTGCCGGAGCCGTTGCTCAAACGGGCGACAGTGCGTATTACCATTCCGATGGCGAAGCAGGTCGAATCGCTCAACGTGGCAATGGCGACCGCCATGCTGTTGTATGAGGCGATTCGCCAGCGTGCTACTCAATTTCCTCCTGCTTCTTCCTCTCCCCCCTCGAGGGGGAGAGGGTAGGGTGAGGGGGGGCCGTGGCCAAAACGCCAACCCAACTCTCTACGGCGGTTCGCACGCTGCGGCAACGCGATCCGGTCTTGCGCCGGATCATCACCCAGATCGGCCCCTGTCTGCTTCATCGCCAGCGCCACTATTTTTGGGCGCTCGCCGAAGCCATCGTCTCGCAGCAACTCTCGGTGGCGGCGGCCGCAACGATTTTCAAGCGCCTCCGGCAACTCTATCCCGATCATCGCGTGCCGCGGCCACAGGATCTGTTGGCAACACCGATCGGACGGCTTCGGGCCGTGGGACTCTCCCGTCAAAAGGTCGTTTATCTGAAAGGTTTGGCCGAGGCTTCCCTCGACGGCCGGCTGCCTTCGCGGCGACTGCACGTGTTGAGCGATGAGGAGATCATTGAAGTCCTCACGCAGTTGCACGGCATCGGCCGCTGGACGGCCGAGATGTTTTTGATCTTTGTCCTGTTGCGACTCGATGTCTTCCCGGTCGATGATCTGGGATTGCAAAAAGCGATTCAACGGGCGTATGGATTACGCCGCCACCCGTCGGCAACAACAATGCGGAGGATTGCGAAACGCTGGGCCCCCTATCGGACCGTGGCGACCTGGTATCTGTGGGCGAGTAGAGATGGGAAAGGCGTCATATATGGAGAAGGATAAAAAGTCTAGTAGACAGTAGGCAGTAGGCGGTAGACAGGAAAAGAGACTGGAAATAACAAGCGGTTCTGTTCCCCGGCAACTGTTTACTGGACCCTGTACCCTGGACGCTGGCCCCTCTGTTATAATGGCGCCACGAGGATGGAACGATGACCGATTTTGCGAACACGGCTGAATCAATCGCCAAGCGGGCCCGCGCGGCTGCCCGATTAATGGCGCAGTGCTCGACTGCCGTCAAAACTGATGCGCTCAACCGGATGGCTGCGGCGCTGGTTGATGCCGCCGAGACGATTCAGGCCGCCAATGCGCAGGATGTGGCCGAGGCCAAGAAAGCCGGCCTGAGCGCGGCGCTGATCGATCGGCTGACGCTCACACCCAAGCGGATCGGCGAGATGGCGACGGGGCTTCGAGAGGTCGCCGCACTGGCCGATCCGGTTGGTGAAATCGAGCGGATGTGGCTTCGGCCCAACGGCATGCGGGTCGGCCGGATGCGCGTTCCCCTCGGCGTGATCGGCATCATCTATGAGTCTCGTCCGAATGTTACGGCTGAAGCGGCGGGATTGTGTCTGAAAGCAGGCAATGCGGTCATCTTGCGCGGCGGCTCGGAGGCGGTCCGTTCCAATGTCGCGATCGGACGCCTTCTGCATGATGCGGGACTCAAAGCCGGATTGCCCGAAGGCGCGTTGACCGTCATCGACCGGACCGAGCGGGAGTTCGTCACCGCGCTGCTCAAGCAGGATCGGTATATCGACCTCATCATTCCGCGCGGGGGCGAGGGGTTGATCCGCACGGTGATCGAGCAGTCGACGATTCCCGTCATCAAGCATGACAAAGGGGTCTGCCATATCTATGTCGATGACGCGGCCGATCTAAAAATGGCTGAGTCAGTCTGCGTGAATGCCAAGGTCCAGCGGCCGGGCACCTGCAACGCGGTGGAAACGCTGCTGGTCCATCAGACGATTGCGCCGACCTTTTTGCCCAAGCTGATCGGCCGATTACGAGAGGCCAAGGTGGAAGTTCGTGGCTGCGAGCGCACGAGGAAACTTGTCCCCGGCGTGACCGCGGCCACGGAGGCCGATTGGTCGGCGGAATATCTCGATCTGATTGTCTCGATTCGGGTGGTCGATTCGATGGATGCGGCGGTCGAACACATCGCGACCTATGGCTCGCAGCATACCGATGCCATCATTACGCAGGATTACCAACGTGCCATGGAATTTCTCCGGGTGGTTGATTCCGCCGCCGTCATGGTCAATGCCTCGACGCGGCTCAACGACGGCGGCCAGTTTGGCCTGGGCGCGGAGATCGGCATTTCCACCGGCCGTTTACACGCGCGGGGGCCGATGGGGCTGCATGATTTGACGACAATCAAGTATATTGTGCTCGGTGAGGGGCAATTAAGAGAATAAAGGGTCCAGTAGGCGGTAGACAGTAGGCAGGAAGAATAAAAATAGTAGGCAGTAGATAGGAAAGAGGAAAGATAGTAGCCAGTAGGCAGGAAGAGAGCAAACATGGCAAATGATCTTGTCCCTGTGCTGCCGCCTACTGGGTTTTGTCCCCTATCTTTTATTTCCCGCCTACTGTCTACTGTCCCCCGCCTACCTTTTTCTTCTGTTTCCTGTCTACTGCCTACTGTTTCCTGCCTACCGCTTTATATTTCCTGCCTACTGCCTACCGTCTACTGGCTACTGTCCTCATGAACATCGGCCTCTTCGGCGGAACGTTTAACCCCATTCACACCTGTCACCTGACTGTGGCGGATCAGGTCCGGCGGCTCATGGCATTGGATCGAATTCTCTTCATTCCCGCCGGCACTCCGCCGTTCAAGGCCGCTGCGCTTGCGCCGGCCTCGGATCGGCTGGAAATGACCCGGCTCGCGGTGCAGCCCTATCCGTGGGCTGAGGTCTCCGCCATCGAGATCGAGCGCCAGGGGCCCTCCTATTCGGTCGAGACCGTGGCCGCCTTGCGCCACGAGCGGCCGGACGATGCCTTGTTTTTTCTTGTGGGGGCCGATGCGTTTGCGGACATTCTCGGCTGGCGCGACTACCAGCGCCTGCTCACACTCTGCGAGTTTGTGGTGATCGCCCGGCCCAATCGGACGTTTCTGTCACTGCGGGAGCTGCCGTTGTTGGCCCAGGAGGAGCCGGCGAGGCTGCAGGCGCTGGACCGCGGGGAGTTGACGCAGGAACGTGTTTCGCTCTCGGCCGGAGGAAGGGTCTGGCTGGTCCATCTACCCCCCTGCCCGGTTTCCTCCACACAGGTTCGCGCCGCGATGCAAGCAGGACAACCGGTTGAGGCGCTCTTGCCTGAGTCGGTTGGTTCATATATACTACGGAAAGGGCTTTATCGATAAATCTGGCGGTAAGCGGGCCGTGGTTGCGCGTTCCGGACCGGGGGGCGTCATCGAGGTAGGGTCGCACCACAAAGCGTTGCTCTGCGCCAAGGCGGCGTATGAGAAAAAAGCGGATGACATTCGAGTGTTGAACGTCTCCGCGTTGACGAGCCTCGCCGATTATTTTATTCTCTGCTCGGGCGGCTCCAACCGGCAGGTGCAGGCCGTGGCCGACGCGATCGATAAGATGCTGGCCGAGGCCGGCTGCAGCCCCCTGAGCGTTGAGGGCACGGCGCATGCCAACTGGATCCTCATGGATTATACCGACGTGATCGTCCATATCTTCCAGACCGACAAGCGGGAGTTCTACGGGTTGGACCAGCTCTGGGGCGACGCGAAGAAGGTGCGGGTGACGGGCGCCCAGCTCGATCGGGTCACGCCCGAGTCGCCGGGCCGTGAGCCTTCCCGTCAACCTTCCCATCAACCTTCAAGGCGCCGCCGCTTGGCCGGCCCGCCGTCAGGAGGAGGGGGGAGATGAGGGTCCTCATCGGCATCGCACTGCTCTTCTCGTTTCTCGGCGCCGTCACCTATCTTGACTGGCTCAATCCAGGGACTGTCCAGGTACGGTTGTCGGCTGAACGCAGCTACCAACTGTCGCTGATCCAATTTGGGCTGGCCTCGTTTGTCCTCGGTGGTCTGGTGGTGCTGGGCATGGGGGGCATTCGGGAATTCCGCCGCCTGATCCGGAGCTGGAGAGAGGCGCGCCGCCATCGGGCCGAGCAGCGGGTGAAGGAATGGCTGGTCCTGGCCATCAACGCAGAAGCCTCGGGCAAACGAAAGGAAGCGATCGGGTGGTTTGAAAAGATCCTGTCGCTGGATCCCAATCATCGGACCGCGCTGATCCGGTTGGGCGCGCTGCAACGCGCCCAGGGGGCGTTCCAGGAGGCGTTGCGGTTGCACCGGAAGGCGAAGAGCCTTGGCGATCGGGATATGGAGGCGGTGCTGGCGCTGGTGGACGATCTGGAAGCGATTCGCCGTCACGATGAGGCGGCGCAGGTCTTGCGGGACGCGTTGGCCCATGACAGGGACAATCGCGCGGCCATGATCCGCCTTCGCGATCTGTGCGTCGAACTGAACCAGTGGGAGGAGGCGCACGGGTTGCAGGAGCGTTTCCTCAAGGAGATGGCGGGTGACGAGGAGCCGCAGGAACGCGCCCGGCTGCTGGGCATCAAATATGAAGCCGGCCAGCAGGCGATGCTGCAGGAATCGCCGGACGCCGCCCGGCGCTATTTCCGAAACGCCATCAAGCTCGATCGGAATTTTGTCCCCGCCTATATCGGACTCGGACGGTTGCTGATCGGGGAGGGCAAATCGGACCAGGCGGTGGAATTGTGGCGCAAGGCCTACTGGACGACCTCCAGCCTGGTATTGCTGCATCGCCTGGAGGATCTCCTGCTCGATGTGGGCGATCCGGCCGGGGTGATCGATCTGTATCGGCAGGCCATGGCGCGCGACCCCGGCAACCCCGTGCTGCAGTTTTACCTGGGCAAGCTCTACTATCGGTTGGAAATGATCGATGAGGCACTGGAGTTGCTCGCCGCGATTGACACGTCAAACACCCGGTTTCCCGACCTGCACAAGGTGCTGGGCAACCTCTATCTGCGCCGGGGCGACCGGCTGGCGGCGGTGGAGGAATTCAAAAAAGCATTGGATTTGAAGAAACGGGTCCTGGTGCCGTACTACTGCCCCCATTGCGATTACCATACGACCGAATGGTCGGGTCGTTGCCCCCGCTGCGAACAGTGGAACAGCTTCCTGGCGACGCCGATCATCACGCCGCGGCTCAAAGCCGCTCCGCCGTCCGAGCCGTCCGTCTATCCCGCCGGCGATGCGGCTGGCGTCCCGCTCCGCTCCCTTTCCACCTAGACGCGGGACTTCCCGTCCGCGTGGGTTCCGTGGCCGCCTCCCATGTTTCCCATGCATAATGGCCGAACGGACGGGGGGATCGCCACAGGAATTGCGACGCTGCTCCAGTGGTTGTGGCCGTCGGCCTGCACGGCCTGCCGGATGCGGCCGGCGGAACCGGAGAACCCCTACTTCTGCTCAAACTGCTGGCAGATGATGCCGCATCTGTCCAGGCCGTGGTGTCCTTGCTGCGGTCTGCCCTTTGCGTCGCCAGCCGCGCTGCTCCACAGTCCGTCGCATGTGTGCGCGGCCTGCCGCAAGCGTGAGCCGCCGTTTGATCGCGCCCGGTCGGCCGTGGCGTATGACGGGGTCGCCGCATCGGCCATTCATGTGATGAAATACCAGCGCCGGCGGCTGCTGGCTCGGCCGTTGGGCGCGTTGCTCCTGCCGTTGTTGGAGGAACTGGGACCGGTGGATGGTGTTGTGCCGGTGCCGTTGCATGTGCAACGGCTTCGAGAACGGGAGTTCAATCAGGCGCTGGCTCTGGCGCAGATCGTCTGCCGGTCGACAGGCTGGCCGCTCTGGTGGGACCGGCTTGAACGGACAAGGCCGACGCGGGCGCAAGTCGGTCTGGACGCGGCCGAGCGGCGTCGCAACGTCAGAGAGGCGTTCCTGGTGCGGAAGGCGGAGGCAGTCGAGGGCAAGAAGATTCTGCTAATCGATGACGTCATGACGACCGGCTCCACCGTGCACGAGTGCGCGCGGGTGTTGAAGCGGGCCGGCGCCGAACGCGTCCACGTCGTTACCGTTGCCCGACAGCTTCGGCCCGGCTAGCTTCGGTCCAACAGCTCCGGAATAATCAACGCCCCACCCCGGCTCGCCGGGATGGGGCGTGATCAGTGAACCGTGAGAAGGGGTTAGACCTTCGTGACGTTGCTGGCTTGGGGACCCTTGGGCCCTTCGGTGACTTCAAACTCAACGGTCATCCCCTCTTCGAGGGTTTTGTAGCCATCGCCTTGAATCGCCGAGTAGTGCACAAACACGTCCTTGCCGTTCTCCTGGGCGATAAAACCGTAGCCCTTCGTGGCGTTGAACCATTTGACTGTGCCTCGTGCCATGTTCTACTTCACCTCCTTCCACATGCTGTCCGGCCGCAGGGCTTCCCGTGACGGGAAACGGTGCCGAACCTGCTGATTGTGAGTGCCTGCGGGTCGAACAGCGTGCGGTCTGACAGCGAGTCCACAAAAAAAACCGCAGCATCGCGGGACTTCTCGGCTGCGGTCTCTCTGATCGATCACGTACTCTGTCGTCCTGCTAAGCGAAAATGACTATAACACGAACCGTATGAGCCGTCAAGGGGATTGGAGTCAGGGGGGAGACGGTCTTTTGGAATGGGGGCCCGTGCGGAGCACACAGAGGAATCCGGCCGCCTCACCGACTCGGCGGCGCGGACACACGTGCTGCTCCTTCTTCGTCGCAGCGTGCGCCCTCCGATGCCCCCATGCCCCAAGCTCCCCCTGACAACCCGTCATTGGAATTAGGGGGGACGCTATCTTCCCGGTTATTGGAATTCGGGGGGAGACTGTATCTCCCCCCGAAGCCCCCCCATTGATTATTTAACTCATGAAATACGCTACTTCTGTACGCTATAAGCCTTGCGTCCCTCGGCCAGATACCGCCGTCCATACTCGACGTAGGCCGACCAGGCGTGGGCGATGTAGGCCAGCTCTTTCTCCGTGACGGATCGGATGACTTTGCCAGGGACGCCCAGGACGAGGGAGCGGGGCGGGATGACCGCGCGTTCCGTGACCAGGGCGCCGGCCCCGATGATCGACTCCGAGCCGATCACTGCCCCGTTGAGGATGATGGAGCCCATGCCGATCAGGGTTCGGGCTTGGACCGTGGCGCCGTGGACGATGGCCCGGTGGCCGACCGTCACATGATCGCCCAAAATGACGGGTTTGCCGGCGTCGACGTGCAGAACGGAATTGTCCTGGATGTTGGTCGCCCGGCCGATCGTGATCGGCGCCAGATCGGCCCGGATCACGACGCCGAACCAGACACTGGCCTCCGGTCCGACGGTCACCTGCCCCAGCAGCGTCGCGTTCGGGGCGATGAACGCGGACGGATCGATCTGAAAGGCATCGGGCAACAGCATGATATGTGCGGCCATGGAGTGCTCAGACGGCGGCGATGACCCGTTTGAGGCGCGCGGCGACGTCCTCGGCGATCGGTTCCAGTTGGGGCCGATTGAGCCGGCCAAGGGCGATCTTCGGATCCACGGCGCTGACGACCGTCCGGCCGTCGTCGGCCTGATAGACGATGACGTTGCAGGGCAAAAACATGCCGAGCTCGATCTCTTTCTGAAGCGCCTGGTGGGCCAGCGACGGATTGCAGGCGCCGAGGATTTTGTAGGGGCGGAACTCGGCATTCAGCTTCTTCTTGAGCGTCTCTTTGACATCGATCTCGGTCAGGATGCCAAACCCTTCCTTCTTCAACTCGTCGGTGACTTTGGCGATTGCCTGTTCGTAGGTGAGCGCGATCGTCTTGGAAAAACCTAGCCCTGATGCAGCCATGAGCACTCCTTTTTATTGTGGGGGCCTGTGCGGCAGAAGCAGAGATGGGTCATGAAATAAATTCCCCAAAGGCGTTGCTTTTGGGTTGGCAATGCCCCCACAGGTTCATCGAATGTAGGGGCCACCTCTCATTTCCCATCGGCCACCAGTTGCCCTTGTTTTCTCGGGGCCCGCGCGGAATCAACGTGCACGATGCCCCGAGACACATCAATTAGCGGACGGCGCGATACCATTGAGCCAGCCACACGGGAGAGAGGCCCAGCCGGAAGCCGATCAGCAACAGGCTGTTTCGGATCGTCGTCCAGAGCACCCCTTCCCGCTCCCAGCGGCGGGCCGAGGTGGTCACGGCGCCGGGCAACAGCACCACATGTCCGGCTCGTTTCATCCGTCGCACCAGATCGACGTCTTCCATCAGCGGCCAAGGCGAAAAGCCACCGAGCTCGTCAAAGATCGTCCGGCGCACGAACAGGGCCTGATCGCCGTAGGGCAGCCCGAAGTAGCGGCTCCGAAGATTGGCGCCCCATGCGATCACCTTCAGGGCGCGGCAGGGTGATGCGATCCGGAGGCGAAAGGCGCCGCCGGCGACCGTGTCATCGCTCAGAGCGTGCCGCACCATGTTCACCGCCGATGGCGGCAGCGCGGTGTCACCGTGCAGGAAGAGCAGCACGTCGCCCTTGGCCTGCAGGGCGCCGAAGTTCATCTGGTTGGCCCGTCCCCGCGCCCCCTTGAACACGTGTTCGGTGAACTGGCGGGCCACATCGACCGTCCCGTCCTGGCTCCCGCCGTCGACCACGATGAGCTCGCTGTCAGGGACGCCAACGAGCGGGCGGAGTGTGGCGGCGAGCGTGGCCGCTTCATCCAGCACCGGCACAATGACGGAAATCAACGGTCGTTCAATGGTCATGGCGTAGCCTACTGACTGGTCGAAGGGTCTGTCAACTGTAGGGGGTTTGCGTCGCCCCCTCCCTTCAATCCTTCAAGGGTTCTAGCCTTCCTATTTACAATTTGCTATTTTCGATCCACCAAAATTTCCCGCCAAACAATGTAAATCGTAAATTGGAAATAGGGGAAAATCCCCTCGCAGGGAATTTTCGGCCTCCCCCTCACGCTCTCCGCCTCCGGCGGATTGCTCGCTGGGTGAATCTTTGCCCCGCCTCGGTTGCTCATCCAAGTGGGGGTGTAGGTGTCGTGAAGCAGATTAGGGGCGGGGGAGCGGATCGGGCAACGCGCGGGGATCAACGGGATAGAGGACGAAACCGGTCAGCGGTTTGGGCAGGAAATAGGTGGTTTTGCGCGGCATGCGCCCGCCGCTTCTGGCGATCGTTTCAATCGATTCGATCGGTGTGGAATTGAGCAGGAACGCCAGTTGGGCGTCTCCTCGCAGAACCGAGTCGACCGCCTGCGCGGGATCCTTGACATACCGGAGCTGGCTGTTGGCGACGGCGGCCTCTTCCTGCAGGTGCAGGAGTTCCTCGAGAATCTCGGATTGAAGGATCCGTACGTCCAGTTGCGCGGAGACGGGTTCATTGGAGGTCAGCACCCAGAGCCGTGCGGACGATCCCGACCCCGATCCCGATTTGATGACGAGCCCGAAGGTGGGCTGCGTCTGACCGTGCTGTTGCATGGCGGCCAGCAGGGCCGGCACGGCCTGGGGCGATCCCGGCTCAGCGGGTATTGGAATGGGAGTGGAAATGGGCATGACGGAAAAGCGCTCCTTCAACTGCTCAAGAAACCGGCCGGCGTCAAATCCCTGCAAGCGGCCCAGCACGCGATGGGTCGGCAGAATGGACAATCCGGGATCGTGGCTGGCCGTGATGAAGGCCAGGCAGAACTCGGCGGCGGGGCCGAGTTCCCGGCGGGCTTGCGCATCGGCCGCGATCTCTTTGCGATAGTTCAGTGCTGTCTCATAGCGATGATGGCCGTCCGCAATCAGCAGGGGATGTTGGGCGACGAGCCGGCCCAACTTGCCGATCAGCAAGGGGTCGGTTAACCGCCAGATCTCTTGCCGCGCCGTCGTGTCCACGATGGCCCGGCCGGCCGGCGCGGACGTCGCGATCGCCTGTTCCAGGAGCGGGCGGAGGCGCCCCTCCGGATCCGGCGCCAGGAGCAGAATCGGGCTGAAATGGGTCCGGCAGTGCCGAAGGAGCTGCAGGCGATCCTGCTTCGCTGATGCGAACGTCAGTTCGTGCGGAAGAATGTGGCCCGATTCGAACGGTTCCGCCCGAACGAGACTGAAAAAGCCGACCAGGGTTTTCATCTCGCCCGTCGCCAGCGAATAGCGAATGGAGGCCGGATAGAACGAGGGGGTGTCATCCTGAATGAGGGTCTGATCCTGCCGCCAGTCGGCAAAGTGGCGGGCGGCGCGCAGATACCGGTTGTCCGTGTCGGAGTCGGTCGGCAGAATCCGGTTTAAATCGATCCGAATCATGTTGTTCGGGTGCCGGTCGTAGTAGCGGGCCTGTTCCTCCGGGGCGATGACATCGTACGGCGGGGTGAGCAGCGGCGTGAGATCGGGAAACCGCGCAGGATTATAGCGAATGGCGCGGAACGGGGCAATCAGCGGCATCTGATCGGACTTAGATCGCCGCAGTGCGGCAGATAATACGGTTAATGGTCACGGGAGACGACATAGTCGGCGACGATTTCAAGAGCGTCGCGGTGTGGAGAAGGCGAAAAGGCATGCAGTTCTTCCATGGCCAACGACACAAAGTGGCGTGATCGGTCGAGCGCGTATGAGACGGAGCCGTAGCGCTCCATCAATCTGATGATGACGCCGAGGTCCTGTGCGGAATCGTCATTGTGTTCGATGACCCGCTCCACGATGGACCGTTCTGCAGGGTCGCAGGTCGACAACAGGTGAAGCAACGGCAACGTGATTTTACCTTCGTACAGATCTTTCCCGATGGTCTTGCCCAATTTTTCCTGGTGCGCCGCATAGTCCAGGGCATCGTCGGCGGTTTGAAACGCGATGCCGAGATAGCGGCCGAACCGCGTCAGCGCCGCGGTGTTGGAGGGCGCAGTGCCGCTGAGGATGGCGCCGAGCGCGCAGGCGGCCGACATCAGGGATGCGGTCTTGTTGTCGATGATCGTCAAACAATCATTTTCCGTGATGTTGACGTTATGGTGGAGCGAGAATTGCAACATTTCCCCCTCGACCATTTTTCGGCACGCATCGGCCAGCGTGGTCTCGATCTCACTGTTGCCGAGCCTGATCACCTGATCGATGGCTCTGGTATAGAGGTAATCTCCGACAAGAATTCTGGCCTTGGTGCCCCAGTGGAGCCGGGCTGTCTCGTGGCCGCGGCGCAGCGCCGCCTCATCCAGCACGTCATCATGCAGCAGGGCCGCGGTGTGGATGAACTCGACCGCGCTGGCCAGGACGATCTCGCACTCCAGCGAGCCCTGATTCTTGCAGAGCCGCGCGGACAGAAGGAGAAGAAGGGGGCGGAGCCGCTTGCCGCCGCTTTGAAGCAGATGCCCCGCCGCGTGATTAATCACGGGCACGCGCGAATCGATGGAGCGAGCGATGTGCTGCTCCACGGCGTGCAGTTCCTCCCGGTAGACGTCCCAGACCTGATCGATGTTGGCAAAGCTGGCGGTGGAGGCGGCGAGACGGGGCACATTGGCGAACGGCGGCGGCATGAGCGTTCCATACTAGCGAGGATCGCGTCTGCTGTCAAGCGGCGCAAGCGGTCTTGACAGAGGGAGATGAAACCAGTAAAATGAAAATGATAATAGAAATCGTTTTCAATAATAAACATGCGCACCACGACAAACGCCGCATTGTTCAGAACCCAAATCGTCAAGAATCGCCTGCGGTTCACCCGGCAGCGGCAGGAGATTTTCAGGGTGTTTGTGGGGATGGCCCGCCACATCACGGCGGATGAATTGCATCGGGAAGTGTTGAAAAAAGAACGCAGGGTCGGTCTGTCGACCATCTATCGGACGCTGGGCCTGTTCTGCCGCTTTGGATTGGCCGAAGCGCGTCAATTCGGTGACGGCCACACCCGGTATGATCCCGTCTACGACAAGCACCACCACGATCATTTGATTTGCACCCAGTGCGGGGAAATCACCGAATTTGAAAACCAGCATATCGAACGGTTGCAGGAGCAGGTGGCCCGCCGCCACCGCTTTGTCATTCGCGAGCACAAGCTGGAGCTCTACGGACTCTGCGCGGATTGTCATGGCCCTGCATCGGGAAAACGGGGCTGACGGCGTGACACGCGCCAGCGGGCGGATTGCGGTGTGGCGGGGTGGTGTGTGCGGGGTGGCCGCAGTGCTCTGGTGGTTTGTGGCGGTGGCGCCGGTCTGGGCCGACCAGGAACTGGCCCTGACGATCCGGAACCATCAATTCGAACCGTCGGAGGTGCGCGCCACAGCCGGCACGCCCATTCTCCTGAAGGTGACCAACGCGGACACGGCACCGGAGGAGTTTGAAAGTACGGCACTGAATCGGGAACAGCTGATCCGGGCGGGTCATACCATTACCATCCGCCTGCCGGCGCTGAAGCCCGGTACGTATGAATTTTTCGGAGAATTCAATCCTCAAACAGCCACTGGACGGCTGATCGTCAAATAAGCCCTCAACGAAACGGATACGAGCATGCTGGCGACGTTTGTCATTACCTGGCGGGAAACCATTGAAGCGGCGTTGATCATCGGGATCTTGCTGGCCTATTTACGGAAGATCGGCCATCAGCATGAATTCCGGTACATCTTTGGCGGCGCGCTGCTGGCCGTCCTGGCCAGCGGGCTCTTCGCTGGAGCGTCCAGTCTGGCGACGCGGCTCGTGGAGGGGATTGGGGAGGAGCTCTTTGATGCCTTGATCCTCTTGGCGGCGGTCTCGGTACTGACCTATATGGTGGTGTGGATGCATCACAACGCCAAGGAGATCAAAGGCGAACTGCTGAGCAAGGCGGATCAGGCGCTGGCCCGTCATCAGCTCTGGGCGCTGGGCACGCTGGCCTTTGTCGGTGTCTTTCGCGAGGGGGTGGAGACGGTCCTTTTTTTGTGGGGCCTGTTCCTGCAGGCGGGGCCGGTGGCCGATATGACATGGCAGGTGACCGGCGGGCTTGTGGGGGTCGCCGTCGGCATCGTGATGGCCTGGCTCTTCTTCAAGGGATTTGGCCATCTCGATCTCCGGCCCTTTTTCAAGGTGACGGGGATCCTGCTGCTCTTCATCTCGGCCGGCATGCTCTCCTCGGCCGGGGGGCGGTTGATTGCGGCCGGCCTGTTACCGCCGTTGGTCGAACCCCTGTGGGACAGTTCCTGGTTGTTGAGCGAGCGGAGTCTCGTCGGGTCGCTCGTGGCGGGCCTCTTCGGCTATCGCTCGCATCCCTCGCTCCTGGAGCTGTTGCTCTACGTCGGCTATTTTCCTCTGGTGCTGATCTGGCTTCGACGGCAGCACCACGATCTGGCTCAATAAGGCCTACGTGCCGGGGGTGGAACGGCGGGGCGGAGTCACCGCGGTGTTGGCGATGACGACAAGGTGCAGCCGGCCGATTGTCTCCTCCCGGAGGACGCGCAGATCCGGCGGGAATTCCGTCCAGACTTGGGGCACCGCGCGCTTGTCAATAACGCAGAGCGCCGGCTCGGGCCGCTGTAAATAGCGCCGTACGTCATCGGGTTCCGCCAGGTCGTCGAACCGGTGTTCGGCATAGAAGTTCAGCAGACCGGGCCGGACCTTGTAAATGGCCATGGCCTCCACATCGTTCTTGTACTCGCGCAAGAACGACCCCAGTCGCGTGGGCGCTTGGACATCATCAAGCTGCGTGATGGCCACCCTGGCCATGGCCAAGGCCAATCCGGTCGCGATCAGCAGCGCGGCAAATAGCCGGAGAGGGAGCGGTTGTCGAAGTTTCAGGAAGACGACCGCGGCCGTCAGCGCACTTGCCCCCCCTGCAGCCAGTGGCAGCCAGGACGGAATTTCGGGAGGCGTGAATCGGCCGCCCGTGGCCACGGTTGCGGCAATGGGAAAGATCGCGAGGGACGCGACCGTCAGCCATGTCAGCCAGCGAGGGTCCGAGACCTCGCCGGCGGCATCGGGAGCGGGGAGAAACGAATCCCACCAGGCGGCCACGATCAGCGCCAGCCCGGGGAAGAGCGGCAGCAGGTAGATGACCAGCTTGCCGCTCATGACCGACAAGAAGAGAAAGAGCCCCACCGTCCAGCTGAGCAGAAAGGGCAGGCGCCAGTCGAGCGACTCCCGCCGGCGCCACAGCCAGACGAAGGCGGCGGGCAGAAAGAACAGCCACGGCAGGAACGTGACGGGAAAGGTGTAGAGGTAATAGTAAAACGGCCGGCCGTGCGAGAAGGAGCTGATGGCCCGCCCGAAACTTTGCTGGAGGATGATGACGTTGGCGTAGCCAATCCCCGCCTGGAGGACGGCCGGAACCAGCCAGGGCAGGACGACGGCGCAGGCCAGCAGCGTGCCGGTGATCGGCCGGAGACGCATCACCCCCCGCCAGTCCCATTGCCAGAGCAGCACGCTGCCGATAATGAAGGCCGGCACCACCGGACCGATCGGCCCCTTTGTCAGAAAGGAGAGGCCGACCAGCGGGTAGAGCGCCAGCGCCCATCGAGTGGCGGTTGCGGCCGACTCCTCCTCTTCCTCCTCCATGAATCGGACGAAGCAGTACAACGCCGCCAGGATGATCAGCGTCAGCGGCATGTCCATCCGAGTGATTTGCGACGAGAGGGCGAAGAGCAGGCTCGTGGCCAGGATCCCGGCGGCGAAGAGGCCGGCCCGCGCGTTGAACAGCCGCTCGCCCATCCGGTAGGTCAGCCACAGGCACCCGATCGCCGACAGCGTCGACGGCAGCCGGAGCCACAGCGGGATCAGCGTGCCGGTCAGCAACGCGGGCAGCGCCGAGAGCCAGAAATAGAGCGGCGGCTTTTCGGTGTAGACCGCGCCGTTCAAGTGGGGGACCAGCCACTGGCCGTCAACCACCATTTCACGGATGATCGTGCCGACCAACGGTTCATCGACGCCCCAGAGCTCCCGCGGCACCAATCCTAAAAAGAGCAGAAACAGCGACAGGCCGATGAGCGTCCAGCGATGAACCGGCGGCATAGCGGTCGCTCCGCCGCTTCCGGCGATCGACCATGGAGGCACGTGATTAGAGTGGCCGTTGCGCATTCTGTCGACCGATCAGCATGAGATTGCGCACATAGATGACGCTGCCGAGCGATTGCCCCAGAATAAAGACCGGATCGCGTTGGTGCACGGCGTAGAAGAGCAACACTAAACTACCCCCGATGCTCCAGTACCAAAATTGCACCGGGATGACACTTTCCTTGCGCCGCTCGGAGACAATCCATTGGATGATGAAACGCATGAAGAAGAGCCCCTGACCGGCCAGGCCGATGAGCAACCAAGAATCAACGGACATGAGTATTCCTCCTCATAAGCGGATGAATCGTCTGCGGCCGGTGGAGCCCCACGACCATGCTCGTGGGGCGGAATCCTGAGCAAAGGCCCCCGGCCAAAACGGGGGCCTGCACCGAAGGGTCAGGCCGGCCACGCCGCGAATGCTTCACCGACCGACACCTGGTACTGCTCGATAAATGCGTCGCTGGTCACCGCCGGCTCCCCCTCCAGTTGCAGCTCGCGAAGCCGCAACAGGCCGTCGCCCGTGTCGACTTGAAACGGCACCAGCTTCGTGATGCGGCCCGGTGATGCCCGCCGGCCGGTGAGCGGCGCCGGCCGGACGTCGGCTTTCCAGATCGTGCAATGCCGGCCCCGAAAACCGGCCACGGCCCCCGGGTAGGGGCGGGTGACGGCGCGAATCAAATTGTACAGCGTGATCCCGGGATGATTCCAATCGATGAGGCATTCCTCCGGTTGCAGCGGACCGAAGGGCAGGATTGACGCGGGCGGCAACGGCGTCCGTGCGAACTGACCGGAGAGCAGATCGGGCAATGTGCGCTGCAACAATTCGACCGCTGCGTTCACTTGCTTGCCGTAGATGCTGTAGGAGGAGTCCGTCCAGCCAATCGGCACCGACTGCTGGGCGATCAGCCCGGCCGTGGCGGGCGCAATGTCATGCAGTGTGATACCCGTCGAGGTCGCGCCATGCATGACGGCCCGCAGGTGGGGCGTGTAGCCGGGAAACTCGGGGAGCCGGGCGGCATAGAGATTGATCGCGCCCCGTGGCGGCAGGGCGAGCAACTCCGGCCCGATGTGTTGCGGGTAGTCGAACAGGAAAAACACGTCCGGTTGAAGCGAGCGAATCGATGCGATGACGTCCGGGTCGTTAATCTTTTCCGGCATCAGGCACCGCAGCGACCGGGAACGTGCCAGTTCCGGCATCGATCGAAACCAGCCACTGGCGGCCGGATCATCCGGCGCCGTCACGACGCCGGCCACGGTGACCCTCGCCTCCAACAACACCTCAAGACAGGCACAGCCGATCGTCTGATCACCGAAGACCACGATGTTGAAGAACCCCGATTTTACAGGCGGGGATTCTTCGACCCGAGTGGGAAAGGGCATATTCAAATTCGCTCGCTAGCCCCGCCTGGCGGGTACCGGGAAACGAACGGCCCCTCTTCCGTTTGTTTGAGACAAAAGGCGGGGGCTGCGCTTGCTGTCCGGATTCACGAGACGAGGATGGTCGGATCAATCGGACGGTTTAGCGGGACGACCGGCGCCCACCCCGGGAAGGGCCGGCGGCGGAGCCGCGCTGTTTGGCCAAGGCCCGCAGTGTGTGCAGTTCTGAGAGGAGCTTCAAATAGTAGTTCATGTCCAGAATGATCGCCCGCCTCTGGCCTTCAGAGTTGGTCAAAAAGTGCTGGGCACGGGATGAGGCGGACGGCGCAGGCCGTTTGGCTCGACGCGTCGGACGGCGTTTGGGGCGAGAAGGCACGCCGCCATTATAGAGGGATTGTTCCGCCGCTGCAAGGGGAAATCGAATGCCATTCATGCTATGATCCCCCGCCATGGCGTGGGTCGGATATGCGCTCCTGTCGGCGTTTTGTCTGGCGACGGCTGATGCGCTGGTCAAAAAGTTTTTCAACCGGCGTGGCGTACCGCCGAAGCCAGACGTGACGGCCTTGCCCTACCTTGCCGCGTGGGCGCGGTTGCTGTACGCCGCCCCATGGCTGGTGGCGCTGCTGTTTCTGATGGAAATTCCCCCGGTCGATCAGACCTTCTGGCGGCTGCTCATCGTGATGATTCCGCTGGAGTTGCTGGCCCTGGTCCTCTATGTGAAGGCGTTGCAGGTGTCGCCGCTCTCGCTCACGCTGCCATTGCTCTCTCTGACGCCGATCTTCCTGCTCGGCACCTCGGCCGTCATGCTGGGCGAAATCCCATCGCTGCTGGGCGGTGCGGGGATCGGATGCATTGTGCTCGGTGCGTTTCTCCTCCATGGCCACGCGTGGCGCGAGGGATTGTGGCAACCGTTCCGGCTGATCTGGCGGGAACGCGGCTCCCGCTACATGATGGCGGCGGCCGCGATTTACAGCGTGACATCGAATCTTGGCAAGCAGGCGATCCTGCATTCCGGGCCGATCTTTTTTGCGGCCGTCTATTTTCTGGCTTTGGCGCTGGCGTTTCTGCCGGTGGTCGTCGTCTCGATCGGATGGCGCAACCTCTCGGCCGTGTGGCGCCGCGACTTGATGGCGATCGGCGGGTTTGACGCCGTCTCGATCGTGGCGCACGTGCTGGCGATCGTCCAGGCCAACGTGGCCTATATGATCGCGATCAAACGGACCAGCATGCTCTTCGGCATGGCCTACGGCGCCTGGTGGTTCGGCGAACCCCGGATGATGCAACGCCTGGCCGGTGCGCTGGTCATGCTGGCGGGCGTGGTGTTGACGGTGGCGGGATGAGCCGCGCCGCGCGCCCCCCATCTACAATGACGCTGACGCTCAAGTCGGGCGAGGCGGCGCGTCCGCTCTCGGGCCATCCCTGGATTTATCGCAATGAAGTGGCCGCGGTTCCAGCCGGCCTGGAGCCCGGCGCCTTGGTCGATGTGGTCGATCATCGCGGCCGGTTCATCGGGCGCGGCTATGCCAACCCGGCGTCGGTCATTCTCGTCAGATTGCTCACGTGGCGGGACGAACCGATCGACGAGGCGTGGTTCACCGAGCGGATCCGGCGCGCGATCGAACTGCGCGCCCGTTTAAGACCGGATGCGGCCGCCGCCCGCCTGATCTTCAGCGAGGGGGACGGTCTGCCCGGATTGATCGTCGACCGGTATGGCCCGCTGCTGGTGGTGCAGGCGCTGACCGCCGGCATCGACCGGCTGTTGCCGATGATCGTGTCAATTCTGCAGTCCCTTTGCCGTCCGGAGGCCGTCCTCGCCCGTCATGAGGTCAACGCGCGCAAACAGGAAGGGCTGCCGCAGGAAAAACGATGGCTTGCCGGTGCGCATGACGGGCCACACAATGGAATCGTCTCCCTCCGCCTGTTCGGATTCGAGGTGAAGGTGGATTGTTTCAACGGCCAGAAGACGGGGCTCTATCTGGATCAGGCCGACAACTATGCGTTGGTCGATCGATTGCTCATTAAAGAAGCCGGTCCTTCCGGACCGGTTGGCGGCGGTCGCGTGTTGGACGGCGCCTGCTACACCGGCTTGTGGAGCCTGCACGCGGCGCGCGCCGGCGCGTCCGAGGTGATCGGCATCGATTTGTCCGATGACGCGGTGGCGGCGGCACAGGCGCACGCGGCCGCCAACGGCCTGGCCGATCGCTGCCGGTTTGTCGTGGGCAATCTCTTCGATGAGTTGAAACGGCGCAGCGAGACGGCCGAGCGATTCGATGTGGTGATTCTGGATCCGCCCTCCTTTGTGAGGAGCCGGGCGCGGGTCGATGACGCGCTGCGCGGCTACAAGGAAATCAATCTGCGGGCGATGAAACTGCTGCGGCCGGGCGGGTTTCTTCTGACCTGCTCCTGTTCCTATCATCTTCAGCCGGAGCTGTTTCGCGCGTTACTGCTGGAGGCGGCCATCGATGCGGGTCGTCCGGCCCGGCTGCTGGCCTGGAGGGGGCAGGCCGTTGACCACCCGGTGTTGTTGGCCGCGCCCGAGACGGACTACTTGAAGTGCGCGGTCCTTCAGGTGGGATAGCAGGGCTCTGCGCCGCCGCGCTCGTGATCGGTCGCGGCGGGGATCATGGCGGGCGCGGGGAGAGTGACGATGGAGAGAAAGGCCTCGACCACCGCGGGATCGAACTGCGTGCCGGCGCAGCGACGGAGTTCGCGGAGCGCAAACTCATGGCCCGGCGCTTTTCGATAGACCCGATCGATCGCCATGGCGTCATAGGCATCCACCACGGCGATGATTCGGGCGCCAATGGGGATCGTCTCCCCTTTGATGCCGTCGGGATAACCGAGGCCGTCCCACCGCTCGTGATCGTGCCGGATGAGCGGGATCACGGGATGCAAAAAGGCGATATGCTCGACGATGGCCGCGCCAATGAGCGGGTGGCGCTTCATCAGCGTATATTCCTCCTCCGTCAGGCGGGCCGGTTTGTTAAGGATGGTCTCCGGGATGCCGATCTTGCCGATATCGTGCAAAATCGCCGCATAGCGCAGGTGCAGCCGTTCCTCCAGGGAGAGGCCGAGTTGTTGCCCGGTCAGGTCGGCGTGGGCCACGGTGCGATCGCTATGGTGGCGCGTGTAGAAATCCTTGCTCTCCAGCGCGCCCGCGAGCGCCTTGATCGTATCGAAATGGGCGGTCTCCAGCTCGCCGATCTTCGCCGATACCTGGTTGAAGAGCCGCACGTTGTCGATCAGCACCGCCGCCTGCCGGCACAACACCGACACCATCTCGATGTCGCCCTGTGTGAACGAGGCGCCGGGGCGGTATTTGCCGACGTTGAGCACGCCCACGACCCGCTCCTTGCGCAGCAGCGGCACGCAGAGCGCCGCCGTCAGTTCTCGGCGGAAGAGCAGGGCGCGCACGGCGTTGTGATCGCAGACGTCGGGGATCAGGATCAGCGGCTCCTTCATGGCGGCGACCCAGCCCGCGATGCCCTGGCCCAGCGGGAGGCGCGCCGAGGCGACAATGTCGTCCGGCAGGCCGATGGCCGCTTCGATCGCGAGCGTCTGCGTCGGTTCGTCGAGTACCATGAGCGAGACCACGTCGGCCTCCGTCTGCTTTGCGGCCATGTCGACGATCTGCCGGAACGTCTCCTTCAAATCCACGTCGGTGAGAAACCGCTCGCTCAACTCGAACAACGGCCCGACGATATTCGCGCGGATGCGGTTCTTGACCTGCCGGTCCTCCGCCAGCGTCTGGTCGACCAGGTGGGCCACCTGTTCAACGGCAAAGGGTTTGTGCAGATAGTTTTTGACGCCCAGTTGCAGCGATCGGAGCAAGGGCGCGCGCTCCTGGTCGCCTGTAATCACGATGGCCAGTGTCTGCGGCTGCAGCTCGCGCAGCCGTTCAAGCAGATCGAGCCCGTGGCCATCGGGCAGGGTCAGATCGATCAGGCACAGATCGATCTGATGCGTCCGGCTGAGGCGCAGTGCTGTGGCGCCGTCCGGCGCCTCGAGCGTGTGGTACCCCTGCCGGCGGAGCAACAGGCGGCAGGACTGCTGCACGCCCGGATCATCATCCACGATCAGAAGGGTGGCGTCAGAATGAGGGGGCGAAGTGGTCGGTGGAGTCACGGTTGTGTGTCGTCGCACCCGGTTGTCAGACAGAAGGAGAGCCCATTCACCAGAGGCAAATGGGCTCTCCCCACATCCACTTCGGCGGCTCCTCGATCCCGTGAGGGCGGTCCGGGATCGGTGGCTCTGCGTCCCCGCCTTACGACGGGTTTGCTCTTTCGGTGGCGTGTCTCATAAGCCTGCCCGATTTCCGGGTGGACCGGACCGGCTGTCGATCCTTAGTGCCTTAGTGTGCAGAGGCTAACCACACACGAGTAAAAGAAAAGCAAGGGGCGTGCCAGTTTCAGCCGGCAGAGGGCCAAGGGGTTGAATGGAATTTAATCATTGAGAAATCAATTGGTTGATGATCTATTGTCTCTTGCGTCGTCATAAGATTGAGCGATCAGAAAGGCGCAATCCTGCTCATGGCCGTACATTTTTGGACAAAGGAAGACCATTCGCGAGCAGGTTCGAACAGCACAAACGCCATACAATTGACACGGTTCCAGTCATTCATTACAATAACCTGCTGCACGCCAAGCCGATTACAAGGGGCGATTAGCTCAGTGGTAGAGCGCTTGCTTCACACGCAAGAGGTCGCTGGTTCGATACCAGCATCGCCCACCACTCTTTGCTCGTACAGGCAATAAACCCCCTCACCATTCCTGCCCCCTCTCCGCCATAGGCGGACTGCCCTCTCCCCGCCGGGGGCGTGGGGGCATCGGAGGACCTTTCCTTGCTCCTCCCGCACGGGCCCCCGCTGATCAATGAGCGGAGGGGAGAGAGGTTTTCAGATTGAGCGAGTAGGGGCCGGCTGCTATAATGGCCGCATCGTGACGACCTCCTCCCGCTCTTCTCCCCGGACCGACGACCAATTAATCGACGCGCTCCAATCCCGACTGGGAGTAAAGAAAGTTCTGGCCGATGTCCCGGCGCGCACCGCCTACTCGGTGGATGCGAGCATTTATACGCTCACCCCGCAGGCGATCGTCTTGGTGGAGTCGGCTGAGGATGCGGCCGCTGCGCTGGCGGTGGCGCGCGAACGGCGCGTGCCGATCACGGCGCGCAGCGCGGGCACCAATCTGACCGGCAGTGCGATCGGCGAAGGGATCATCCTCGATTTTTCCCGAATGAATCGCGTGATTGAGATCGACGCCGGGCGGCGTCAAGCCCGGGTCCAGCCGGGGATCGTCTATGCGGAGCTGAATCGGCAATTGGCTTCCTCCGGGCTGCTCTTTGCCCCTGATCCGTCCAGCGGCGAGATGTGCAAGCTCGGCGGCATGGTGGCCAATAACTCAGCCGGTCCTCACACGCTCAAATACGGCGCGGTGAAGGAGAATCTCCTTGCGATCGAGGTGATGGGGTCGGACGGCAGCCGGTTCACCGCGAGACGCTATCAACTGGACAGCCCCGATCTGGCCCGGTTGATCGAGGCACAGCCGTGGGTGGCCGAGCTGATTTGCCTTGTTCGGGAGCACCGGGAGGTCATTGCGGCCAAGCGGCCGACCGTCAGCAAGAATTCCAGCGGCTACAATCTTTTTGCGCTCTCCGACGGGTTGGAAGCAGGGTGGCTTGATCTGCACCAGCTCTTTATCGGCAGCGAGGGAACGTTGGGATTGACGCTGGAGGCGACGCTGCAGCTCGTACCCCGGCCGGCTCAGACCGTCACGGCGCTGCTCTTCTTTGAACGATTGGACGAGGTGGGCCATGCGGTGAATGATTTGTTGGCGTTTGCTCCCTCCGCGTTGGAGATGCTGGACGGCTACACGCTCGATCTGATCGGCCGGGTGAAATATGATGTCCCCGCCGGTTCGCAGGCGATGCTGCTGGCCGAGTTTGACGAGGGCGATCCTCATGCCCGAGCCGCTGCGCTGGCCGCGCTGGCAGGGCGATACCGGATGAGCGAGCCGCCGAGAATCGCGACGGAGCCGCAGGCGCAGGCTGAGTTGTGGGCGGCGCGCAAGGCGATCTACCCGGCGCTCTACCGCTACGACGCGAAGAAAAAACCGATCAACTTCGCCGATGACGTGGTCGTCACGGCTGACCGACTGCCGGAGCTGATCACCTATCTTCGCCAACTGTTCTCGCAGCGCGGTGTGGCCGTGGCGATCTACGGCCATATCGGCAACGGGAATGCGCATCTGAATCCCTTGCTGGATTTGAACGACCCGGCCGATGTAGAGACGATGGTGGCGCTGGCCAGGGAGATCCACACGACGGTCATCGAGCGGTTTGGCGGGTCGATCTGCGGCGAGCATGGCGACGGCCGGGTCCGGGCCGGGTTCGTCCGCGCCTATTATGGGGAGGAGCTCTATCGGCTCTTCACCGAGGTCAAGCGGTTGATCGATCCGTCCGGGCTCCTCAATCCCGGCGTCAAACTCAGCGACGAACCATTGACGGCCCACCTTGATTACGAACGATTGACCACACCCTGCGCCTCCTGCGGCAAATGCAATTCGGTCTGTCCGGTTTATGACGTCGAACGGGAGGAGTCGAACGCGGCGCGCGGCTGGTATCACATTCTGACGTCGTCGGACTACAGCTATGACGCGTCGCAGCGCATCGTGGAGGCGTGCCTGAATTGTAAATCGTGCCGGACCGTCTGCCCGGCCGGGATCGATGTCTCGGAGGTGGTGCTGCAACGGCGGGCGGAGCGGCCGAATCGCACCGCCGGGCAACTCTTCTGGTGGTTGGATCATCCGGGACTGTTCGAACCGGCGATCAAATTGCTCGGCTGGAGCCAGCCGCTCTGGGATCATTCGATAGGGCGATGGTTAATCGATGGATTGACGCGGCCGTGGTTAAGGGGGTTGGGGCCCGAGGCGCGGTTGTCGCCTGCGATCGCGCTGCCGCGATTTGCCCGGCGGCTGCTGCGGGAGCGGCATCGTTCCCTGACCGAAGAAGGCGGGGCCGTGCCCGTGAAGGGCGCGGTCGCCTATTTTCACGGCTGTGCGGCGAATTATTTTCAGGACGGCGTTGGCGACGCGGTGATCCGCCTGCTGCGCCGGACCAGCGCAGCCGTCGTTCTGCCGCGGCAGCGTTGCTCCGGCACGCCGATCGAAACCTACGGTCATCAGGACCTCGTGCGGCGCTACGCCCGGGAAAATCTGGAATCGCTGCTGCGGTTTGAGACGGTGGTGACCGGCTGCGCTTCTTGCACCTTCAAGCTCAAGGATTATGCCGGCCTCGTTGACGATCCGTCATGGCGACGGCGGGCGGCCGAGTTGAGCGGTCGAGTGCGTCACATCAGCGAATATCTGACGGACTACCAGACGGCCCACGGGCCGCTGCCGCTTGCCGCCGCCCCGGACCAGGCTGGCCGCGTCGTGACCTATCATTCCTCCTGCCATCTTCGGGCGGCCGGGGTCAGCGCGCCACCGCGTCGGCTGCTCCAGCAACTGCCGGGCGCACGCTATGTGGAGATGGCCGATGCCGACCGGTGCGCCGGCGGCGCCGGCACGTTTCTGGTGAAACAGGCGTCGATGGCGCAGCGGATCTTTTCCCGCAAGGCGGCCGCCATCGAACAGAGCGGGGCCTCGATCGTGGCGACGAGTTGCCCTGCCTGTATGATGCAACTGGCCACAGGGCTCAAGGGCCGGGCCCAGGTCAAACATGTGGCGCAGGTGATCGATGAGGCCTGGCGTGATTAGTCCACGGTTCACAGTTCATAGTTCACGGCGTACTGCTAGAAGCCGTACGAGAGGGATAATCTTGGCTATGAACCATGAACCATTTTGGCCGTGAACCGTGAACGGTCAACCATGAACCAGTTAGACCGACTTGACTACCATGAGCCAATTTGCTTAAATGCGGCGGTTTTGAGATGACCAACGAGCGGGGACCGTTCTCGGCGCCCGGCCTGGGCGTGGCGATGCGGATCGGTATGGAGTTGGTCGTGGCCACGACCGTGGGGGGGGGGGTGGGGTTGGTGGGGGACCGCTACCTGGGGACGCAACCCTGGTTGATGCTGGTGGGGATCGTCCTCGGAGTCGCGGCGGGGTTTCGAAACATTCAGCGTTATATTCAGCAGATGCAGGACCGAGACTGACCCGAGCCGAAGATGGAAAGCCCAGTTCATCACTTTGAATTGCACCGGCTCATCCCCATCGAGCTGTTCGGCTTCGACCTGTCGATCAACCAGGCCGTGCTGATGATGTGGCTGGTGGTGGTTGCGGTGGCGCTCTTTTTTATCCTCGGCAGCCGGCAGCGGCTTCTCGTGCCGTCCAAGTTCCAGGGCATTGTTGAATACGCCGTGATTTTTTTGCGACAGACCGTTCTGGATACAATCGGGCAACGGGGCCTGGTCTTTTTGCCCTTTCTGACCACGCTATTTTTCTTCATTCTCTTCTGCAATCTATTCGGGCTGGTTCCGGGCTCGTATACGGTGACGAGTCAGGTGATGGTGACGGGGGTCTTCGCCCTGCTCGTCTATCTGCTGAGCTTCGCCGTTGGTTTTTGGTATCATGGAATAGGTTTCCTGAAGGTGTTTGCGCCCCCCGGCGTGCCCGCCCTGCTGATGCCCGCCATGGTGCTGATCGAGGTGTTCAGTCAGACCGTCCGCCCCATCACCCTGGCGGTCCGGCTCTTTGCTAATATGACGGCGGGCCATATGGTGATGTCTGTCTTTTTTGGCCTGATGATCATGGGAGGAATCTGGATCGGCTGGTTGCCGTTTGCGGTGACCGTTCCCCTCTATCTGTTGGAGCTGTTGGTCGCATTCATTCAGGCGTATGTGTTCGTGGTGCTGACCTGCGTCTATCTAAGTGAAGCGATTCATTTGCATTGATGTGCGTTCAGATGCTGCTGACGGCGTTTCTATCTGACTGAGGGAGTTGCGCGATGCCACAATTCGATTTTTCGTTTCTCTCCGCCTTGGTGTTTTGGTCGGTGATCTCGTTCGGGATTCTGCTGGCCATTCTGTACAAATACGGGCTTCCAACGATTCTGGAGCTGTTGGAAGAGCGCGAGCGGCGGATCAAGGATGACCTCAGCCGGGCGGAAGAGGCGCGCAAAGAGGCGGAGGCAAAACTGGCCGACTACGAGCGACGACTGAAGCAGGCCCACGTCGAGGTCCAGGCGATCTTGGAGGAAGCCCGGCGCCAGGCGCAACGCCAGGCGGATGAAAGCCAGAAGCGGGCTGAACAGCAGGCGGCCTCGATGGTGCGGGACGCGCAGGAAGAGATGGCGCGCGAACGGAGCCGGTTGCGCGACGAGCTGCGGGCCGAAACGGTCGGGTTGGTCATGTTGGTGACGGAGCAGATCCTCTCGCGCCGGCTCACGGCGGAAGACGACCGGCGATGGATTGAAGAGGCGCTGGCGGCCGCGCAGTCGGACTGGTCGCAGCGCCGGTAAGTCCGCTCAGTAGGGCGTCAGGTTCACGTAGTTTTTTGGAATCTCGAAGAGCGAGGGCGTGGCCGCCTCGGCCGCGATGTTCCGGTATTCCACGACCAAGTGAGTCAAATTCACCCCGTAGGAAATCTTGACCGGCAGCGCCAGCGTGGAATCCATCCAGACGAACGAATAGTATTTGACGGTATGAGCCTGGATTTTGCCGATCGCCGGGATCTCGGCCGTGATCTCCCTGAGCCGCAGTTCGACCTGCCGGTTGTCGATGGTGTCAGGTCGCAAGGGAATGTCGCGGGATGAGAGCGTAACGGTCACGGCGCCGAAGGGGAAGGGCCCTTCGGCCGGCACCCAGCCTTTGCGGATTGCTTCTACGCGCTGATCGATCGACAGCGGCGTTTCAAAATAAACCTGCTCGTCCCGCAAGAGACGGTAGAGCATGTTCTTCTCCAGATCATAGATAAAATATTCGTTGTACCCGATCGGTCCGCTGGAGGTCGATTCCTCTTCCAGATAGATCTTCCGGCCGTGCCGCTTGAGTTTGCCGGCAAAATTTTGCACGACGGTTTTCAGGATCGATCTGGAGGCAAATTCGCCGGTCAAGTCGGGATAGACCGGCAGCGGTTGG
>JBGPIL010000003.1:0-29652 GCA_041484905.1 Nitrospiria bacterium | reverse complement strand
GGATCGAACTTGTAGGCGTCTTTTCTCACCACCACCTCATAGGTCTTCGGTTCGTCAGCCCGCAAACTACCGCCCATCGCCAGCAGCACGGCCATGGCGCCGACCGCCACCGCCCATCGTCTCACCCAACCCGGCATCTCGTCACACTCCCCATCACGTTCCCCATCACGTTCCAATGACTATTTCTGCGGCGAGGCCGACTGCGCTGGCTGCTGGAAGAGCTGTTCCGTCCCCGGCTTCGGCCTCACGTGGCACCGCAGGCAATCGGTCAGCGGAAACGCCACCCGATTGTGGCACCGGCCGCAATACTGGCCGGAGGCGATGTCGACCATGCGCATTTCGGGATTGCCGCCCGCCTTGGGTTTGAAAATTGCGTCGTGACAGTTCTCGCACTTGAGCCACATGGTATGAATCTTATGGGGAAAGATGACATCCGGCTGATATTTGCTCTTCGTGTGGATCAGCACGTCCAGATCCAGCGGCGGCTTGGGCGTGTCATTCGGGTTGAGCGAATCCTTCGGCGCGATCTTCCCGCTGCGCAGCGCCTCGGCCCAATCGACGAGGCCGTATTGGTCCTGGGGCAGATTGGCCAGTTCGAGCGCCAGAGGATGCTCCGCCTGCCCCGAGCGGTTCGCCTCACCGACCATGCCGCCGGCCTCGCCGCGACCCGCGATATTGCCCTTACTGTCCAGAAAAATCACCATCGACGGATCGAGCTTTTTGAGCTTTTCCTTCATCCGCTCCAGCTTTTCCTTGTCCGCCGCGCTCTTCTCAGTGGGAGCGGGCGTTTGCGACCAGGCCGTGGAGGCCGACAACCCGATCAACATCAGGACGGCCGCCAGCAGGACCATCGGTCCCGCCCAGCTCCGTTCATGACGTCCCGGTTGTTTGACCATCCCGGCTCCTTGCGTTGATCCGACCGCCGCGGTATCCCGTCGGCGGTTGGTCGGTGCAGGTTAGGGCGCGGTCGTCTGCCCGCGCGCTTCAGGAATCTGAAATTGGCTCTTGCCCGCATGGCACCGGTCGCAGTAGAGCGGGGCCCAGGCGACACGCCCGTTATGGCACTTGCCGCAATAATTGCCTTTGATGATCTCGATCATCGTGACGTGATTGGAGCCGGCCCGCATCGTGAAGATCTCTTCGTGGCAGACTTTGCACTTGAAGCGGATCCGGTGAAACCAGTGGGGGAAGACGACGGGCGGCATCTCGGCCTTCTCCGCCTCCTGATTCATGATGATGTCGCCGTACTCGGCCTCGCCCACGCGCGGACCGGCCACAGTAATAAGAAGACCCAGCGCCGCCGTGATGGAGGTCAGGAAGAACGCTTTGATGAGTGTTGATCGCCGCATCGAAAGGCTGAACCGTTGCCTACGTCCATAATTATAGCGACCGGGGCGGGAGCGGTCAAGGAACCGGCCGCTCCCCCCGTCTTTGCCCCTTTGATGGAAGCCACACCGCCCGTCGCTACGGCCCCGTGACTCGAATCCCGCCGAAGAGCGAATGGCCGACGGTCAGGATCAACAACAGCACAACAACTTCGACCAGTTCATTGAGCGCCCCCAAGCCATCGCCCGTCAGACCGCCGATTTTCAATCTCAGGTAATAGAGAAAAAACCCCGCAACAACACCGACCGACACAAGCGCCCCAAGGCCGGGGCCTTTGAACAGCATCCAGACGACTCCTGCGGTGAACACCGTCGACCCGAGCAACGCCGGCCATCGGATCTGTCCAATAAACGGTTTCGCCATGCCCGTGTCTCTGACATACCGGCCCGAAAAAGCGGCCAGGACCATGGCCCACCGACTGAGCACCCCCATGAGGAGAAAAGAGTGAACCGCTCTCTGGCGAATGACTTCGAGAAAGAGGGAATACTTGAAGAGCAGCACAATCACCAGGCCCATCACTCCGAAGGCGCCCACACGGCTGTCCTTCATGACGGACAGGATTCGTTCTCGATTTCCGCCAGCCGCCAGACCGTCACACAAATCGGCCAGGCCGTCCAGATGCAGTCCCCCTGTGAGCAGCACCGACAGCAGCAGCAGAAGAACCGCCAGCGGCGCCGGAGCCAACACAGGCGACAGCCACTGCGCGACCGCCATCAAGAGCGATCCGATCACGAGACCGACCAGAGGGAAGTAGACCACCGAGCTGGCAAGCTCCTGCTCGGTTACGGCCCTCTTCCGATTGAGGGGCAAGATGGTTAAAACCGAAAAGGCCGTGACGAATGCCCTCATGCCTGCTGCTCACGTTGCGCGACACCGGCCTCTTCAAACGTGGCCATCTCGGTCAAAATTCGAATCGCGGCCTCCACAAGCCCCATGGCCAATACCGCTCCGGTGCCTTCGCCGAGCCGCATCTCCAAATCCAGAAGAGGGCGAAGCCCCAAGTGCTCCAGGGCGATTCGGTGGCCCGGCTCGGCGGAGCGGTGGGCGGCCAGAAGATACGCATGGGCTTCCGGCTTCAAGCCGATCGCAATCAAGGCGGCCGCGGTGGCAATGAAACCGTCGATCACAACCGGAACCCGGTGGGCGGCCGCCCCCAGCATCAGGCCGGCAATGCCGCCGATCTCATAGCCTCCGACTTTGCTCAGCACGTCCAAGGGATCGGATGCGGCCGGTTGATTGATGCTTACGGCGCGATGGATGACGGCCCGTTTCACGGCAAGGGCGTGATCATCAATCCCCGTGCCTCTCCCGGTCACGTCATCGATGGGCGCGCCGGTCATGACCGCCGTGATCGCGCTGCTCGCGGTGGTATTCCCGATACCCATCTCCCCGGCGCCCAGCAGGCTCGCACCCTCCCGCACGGCGGCTTCGGCCAGCTCGATGCCCGTGCCGACGGCGGCTTCCGCCTGGGCCCTCGACATCGCCGGCCCGCGCGCCATGTTCCGGGTGCCACGGGCGATCTTCCGGTGGATCAACAACGGCAGTCCCTCAAACTCATGATCGACGCCGATGTCCACCACACGGACCTCGGCCCCCACATGCCGGGCCAGAACATTCATCGCCGCCCCGCCTCGAAGAAAGTTACCGACCATCTGGGCCGTGACCGCCTTGGGATAGGCACTCACCCCTTCCTCGGTCACACCGTGATCGGCCGCAAAGGTGAAAACAACTTTTTTCAACGGCGGCGATGCGACTTTCCCCGTCGCCTGGACATGCCAGGCTGCCAGCTCTTCCAGCCGGCCCAGACTGCCGGGCGGCTTGGTCAATCGGTCAAGGCGCTGCTGCGCGATGATACGTCCGTGGGGATCCGGCTGATGGATCGTATCAAGAATGGCTTGCAGTTTGTTCATCGCTCCTGCCTTTGATGGTGACGGCGATGCCGGCAGTCATCCAGTAGACCTGATGGGCCGCCCGGGCCATGCTCTGGTGAAGGAGGCCGGCAAGGTCCCTGAAGAGACGGGACAACGAATCGGCGGGGACGATGCCCAGCCCCACTTCATTTGACACGGCAACCACGCGCAGATTGACCCGGCCCGCAACCTCGACCAACCGGTCGATCTCGTCCCTGATCGATTGTTCATCCCCTTGCATCGTGATGAGGAGGTTGGACAGCCAGAGGGTCAGACAGTCGATGACCGCCACATCCGCCCGGCCTTCGGCGGATTGCAACACCTCAGACAACCGCTCGGATTCCTCAATCGTCGTCCAGTCCGCCGGCCGCTCCCGCCGGTGTTGTTCGATCCGCCGCGTCATTTCCGGGTCGAGCGGTTTGGCGGTGGCAATGTAGATTTTGGATCGGCCGTGCTTCGAGCCTTCTTCGAGCGCAAAACGGCTCTTGCCCGAGCGCGCGCCGCCCAAGATCAGCGTGACATGATTCATCGCATCCCTTCTTCACGCGGTGGTCGGGATGGCCGGCTCCGTCACCGCACGACTCATTCCTGCTCGGGCCGTGATCTCGCGGCACCCTTCGCCGCCGCAACCGTCAGGAGATGCAGCCCCGCCGCCAGACCGACATAGAACACCGTCATGGCGACATAGGGGGGATAGTAGTACGCCACCTGTCCGGCATATTCGCCGGGGCTCATCCTGCCAAAGTAACCGGAGAGCAGGTAGAAACTGCTGTTGGAGATCAGGAACGCCACGCTCGTGCCGGCACACAGTGCTACGGCAAGCGGCGTCATGGTCCGCCATGTGGCGGTATGCCGGTGTGCATACCAGCGGCCGGCAAGCCAGAGACTCGCATAGGTGGGAATGAGAAACCAATAGGCGGGTGAGACACACCAGTCGCTCACACCGCCCGAGATGGTCGCGTAATCGATCAGCCCCGCTTCCACGACAAAGAGGGGGAAGAAGAGCAACGGCCGCAGGTAGAACCCGGCGAGAAAGAAGACCGCCAATGACGCATCTGGCAGGTTCACCGCCGAGCCGAAGTGATGAAACCGTGTCGCCAACATGACCGCTGCCAGCAGCAGGACGATCAGCAACTGCTTTGGGACCAACTGTTTTGGAATGGTGAGCGTCTGCATCTGTTCCTCCCTTATCAGGTCGGTATCACGACCACACGGCGTTTCGAAGCGCTGAGACGAACCAAGCCTGCGGTCACGGTAATGTGGTCCTCAGCCCGGCGAAGAGTGAGAGACCGGCGGCGTTGTATCCCAGCAGTTCCTCGTACGGTTTGTTGGTCAGGTTCTCAATCCGGCCAAAGAGTTGGAGCCACTTCGTCACGGCATAGCTCGCGGTCGCGCGCGCCAGCCAGTAGCTTCCCGCCGAGCCGCCGAGGTCGGCGCGACGGCCGACAAAATCGACCTCCGCCGTCAGGACCACGGGCGTGATCGGCGTGACCGTCACGCCGACATGGGCCTTGTCGCGTGGGCGGCGGACCAACGTAGCCCCGGTGGTCTCATCCTTGGCGGTGAGGTGTGTGTAGTTCGAGACGATCAACACCTGTTTGATCGGTTTGAGCGTGAACGTCACTTCCTGCCCTTCCGCGCGCGCCTTGGCCACGTTGATCGGACAACCGAACGGGTTGCCGGGCGGACAATTAAGCGGGTCGAACGTTAAATTGATCAAATCGTCAAAGGTTGTCCGAAAATGGGTCACGCCGATCATCACGCGTTTTTCCCAGAGTGACTGCTCGATCCCGACCTCGGCTGTTTCACTCGTTTCCGGTGTCAGTGTTGAGTTGCTGAATCCCGGATAGAACAAATCCTGAATCGTCGGGCCGTGAAAGGCGGTGCCCAGCCCCGCTCTCAGACGTGTTTGTGTCGGCGCGAACAGATAGGCCGCCTCGATCTTATACGTGAACGTGTTGCCGTACCGATTATTGATGTCGTACCGGACGGCGGTCGTCTGCGAGAAACCCTGCGGCAGTTCGATCACGCTCTGGGCGTAGAAACCGGTGGTGTTGATCGTATGGCGACTGGCTCCGCTGTTCTCCCCCATTACACCCTCATACTCGGCGCCGGTCGTCACATGCATCCAGCCGCCGACGGCCAGATCGTGCTGCCAGTCGACGCGCTGCCCGCGCGTATCAAATTCGGTATGTTGGTAAACCGGGGGGGGCGTACTCCCAAGGAATTGATTCCAATATTGGGCCCGCGTGAGCGACACGGTCAACCGCTGGCTCCACCAGTCGGCGAGCGGCTTTTGCAGGCTGAACGCGGTGACCAGCCCTTGAGTGCGCTGTTTGGCGCCGGGATCATCGATCCGCAAAAAGGTATTGGGATCGAAGCCGTCCAACTCCGCCTGGGCCAGCCAGTAGCGGCCGGTAAACTCCAACCGCCCGTCGCCCAAAACCGACAGGCCCAGCTTGGAGGACAGTGTCGTGTTCAGATAACCGTCCGGCTCGGTGCCCATGGAAAAGGTGGAGAAGCCTTCCGATCGTTCGTGTGACAGGCTCAGGCTGTAATCGACCGGACCCGACTGGCCGGCAATGGCCGCGGCCTCACGCGTCGTGGCGTACCGCCCGCCTTCGATCGAGAGCGTCACCTTCGGCGGTCCCTGCCCTTTTTTCGTGATGATGTTGATGACGCCGCCGTTGGCGTCGGAGCCGTAGAGCGAGCTCATCGGGCCGCGGACGATTTCAATCCGCTCGATATTGTCGGTGGTAAGATCGGCAAAATCAAAAAAGCCAAAGGTGGGATTGTTGATCTGCACGCCGTCAATCATCACGAGCGTGTGCTCGGATTTGGCTCCGCGCAGAAACACCGTGGTGGCGCCGCCCGGCCCGCCGTTTCTCACCACACTGACACCGACCACTGATCGCAGAGCATCACCCACAGTCACGAGCTGCCGTTCCGCGATCTCTTCCGCCGTGATGACCGTGGCCGAGCTGGTGGTCGATTCGAGCGATTGCTCGCTCCGCGTGGCCGAGATGAGGACGGGGGGCACCTCTCCCGATGGCCCGTCATCAGCGAGCGCAGCGAGTACGGCGAGTGCCGGACCCGATCCGCCGGCCCACACCAAGAGACCAAACAGTCCCGCGAATAATCCAATGCGGATAGTTCTGGTACTGGTGCAAACACACGACTGACTATAGATCTGGTGCATGGTCGTTCCTCCCTTTCGCTCGAAGGGGGACGGATGAAACGGAACGCTCGGTTTCCTGGCTTGCGGGGTCGTTCAATCATCACGCCTTCCCATGAGTACAGTGGATAGTGGATAGTTGAGAGTGAAAAGGTTTCAACCTATCCACTTTCCACTATTCACTATCCACCGTACTGCACAGTGGCTGGCAGTGGCGTCTGGATGTGATTTTTTTGCTATCCACTATCCACTCTTCACTATCCACTGCCTTTGTGACGCTTTCCCCGCGAACAGTGGCGGCACCGCTCCCCTCTACCCCGTCCCTGTGTCAGACGAATTGGGGATTCCCGGCCGCGTCCCGTCGCTTCCTCCCTGTGGTGTGGTGCTACTCCTGTGGTGCCTCCTTGTGTAAGTGCAACGTAAACTCCAACGGGACCGTGACACGCACGCCCGACTGGCTGTCACGCAACGGGGGCGCAGGAAACCGGGCCACCCGGCGGATGGTCTCCATCGCCGCGTCGTTCAGAATGGGAAAACGGGATGGTTCGGTCAGGCGGATCTGATCCGCCGCTCCGTCGGCGGCGATGAAAAAATTGACGGCCACGCGATCTTCCAGGCCGGCCAGCCTCGCGCTGAAGGGATAGCGCTTGACCCGTTCCACCGCGTCCCGCACGGCGGCGTAGTAGGCCGGCCACGGATCGGCTGTAGTGGCAACAGCTCCGGCCGCCAGCGGATGCTCCATTGATCCGGCGGCTGTCGCCATCGGGGTGGCAGTGACGGTGTCGATTACGGTTCCACTTTCCGATGCTGATGACACCGGTATGGCCGCTGGCGTCGGTGATAGATCGGTCGGTTCGGATGGTATCGGTTCGACAACTGCCTCAGCGCGGGCCGGTGGGATCAGAGCCGAGTCGTGCCGGATAGCTTCTGGTTGGGCCGGTTTCACGAGCGGGGAAGCGACCGCTGACGCCGGAGAGGGAGGCGTGCTTGCCGCTGGAGTCTCAGCAGGCTCGTCCACTAACGAAACCGTGACGGCGTTGACCAAACCGATCTCCACGACCGGCAGGCGGTCCATCGCAACCCAGAACAGTCCACCGGCCAGCGTTACATGAACGAGGATCGATCCAAACCAAGCTAATCGCATGAGTCAGTTGCTCGCTTTCATGGCCGTAATGTCACCCGGGGCGCATCGGCCGATGGATGGCGGTCGACCACCACCGACTGCGCGTAGAGCGCGTCCAGCTCCGTCTGCGTCAGCACCTCATCGGGCGTGCCGACGCGACGGACCCGGCCGCGATCGAGCAGGATGAGCCGTCTGGCAAAGAGCGCGGCCAGGTTCAGATCGTGCGACACCAGGACGATCGTGACGCCTCCGTCGCGATTGAGTGCCCGCACGCGCCGGTAGACCGCCGCTTGATGATGCAAATCCAACGACGCCGTCGGCTCGTCAAGCAGCAGGATCGATGGCTGCTGGGCCAGGGCCCGCGCAAGCAGCACCTTTTGCCGCTCGCCGCCGGACAGTTCCAAAATCGACCGGTCGGCGATCGGCCCCAGTTCCATCTCGGCCAGCGCAGCCTGCACCACTTCGCGATCGGCCTGGGACTCTATCCCTGCCTGCCGGACAGGCAGGGACAAACCACCCCACCATCCCGATCGCTCGGCGCGGTAGGGCATCCGCCCCATCCCCACGATCTCCCGCACCGTGAAAGGAAACACAAATTGAACCGATTGCGGCACCACGGCCACCCGCTGTGCCAGCGTCCTGATGGCATAGTGCCCCAGGGGATGGCCATCCAATTGGACCTCGCCCTGCTGCGGCCGCAACAGTCCTGCCAGCAGTTTGAGCAACGTGCTTTTGCCCGAACCGTTCGGCCCGATGATACCGACTACTTCGCCCGGCGTGATCGCCAACGTCAGCTCTCGAACGGCCCACTCGGCCCGGCCGGGGTAACGGAAGGCGACCCCCTCCAATCGATAGCCCGCGCGGCTGTGCCCGGTCATCTCATTCACTGACGATCGCTCCCTGCCGCCGCTGCCAGAGTAAAAAGAGGAAAAACGGGCCGCCCAGGAGCGCCGTGATCACGCCGACGGGCAGTTCGGTCGGCGCCAGCACCGAACGGGCCAAGAGATCGGCCAGGATCAGAAAGGCCGCGCCGACCACGGCGGCCGCCGGCAGCAACACACGATGATCGGGGCCGATCAAGAGCCGCAGCGCGTGCGGCACCATCATGCCGATAAAGCCGATCATTCCGCTGAGCGACACGACCGCGCCCGTGAGCAACGCGGTGATGACAAAGACGAGCCGCTTGAGCCGCTCGGGTTCGACGCCGAGACTTTTCGCCGACTCATCGCCCAACGTGAGGAGATTAAGTTGCTCCGCCTTACCCATGAGCAGCAGCAGACCGACCAGGCTGTAGACGAAGAGCAGCCCCACGATCCGGTAATCGGCCGAGCCGATGCTGCCCATGAGCCACGAGAGCAGGCCGAACAGCCTCGATGGCTCCACCATCGCCACGGCGAAGAGCACCAGCGCGGAGAAGATCGCGTTGATCACGACACCCGCGAGCAAGAGCGTCTGCACGGGCAGCAACCCCTGCACCGACGCGATCCGATAGAGGACGAACAGCGTCAGCAGACTGCCGCCGAACGCCCAGAGAAACAGGATCAAATTTGCCTCGTGCAGGCTGTGGCTCACGAGTCCGCCGATCACCGCACCAAGTGCGGCTCCACTTGACACACCCAGGACGTAGGGATCGGCCAGTGCATTGCGCAGCATGGCCTGCAATGAGGCGCCGACCACCGCCAGCACGCCGCCGATCAGGCCGGCGAGCAGAATACGGGGCAGCCGGATCTCCCAGAGCACCATCGCCGGCGGCGACAACGGCGCGCCGCTGACCCATTGCCAGAAAAGCGAAGGCATCACGCGCCAGGAGATGGCCACACTCCCCCAGCTCAAAGCGAGCAGGATTGATCCGCCCAGGAGCAGTCCGCTCAGAAGGAACAATCGCGCCGGCGCCCATCGCCGGTTCATGGCGCGCCTCCTTCCATGGCGGCGTCGGGCGTCATCCGTTCCGGATGGAGCAACGCGGCCAATTGCCAGGCCGCTTCGAACAGGCGCGGCCCCGGCCGGTCCATCAAATCAGTATCGATGACCGCCAGCCGCCCCTGCCGCACGGCGCTCAGGGCCGGCCAGCGCAGCCAGAACCGGCGCTGCTCGTCAGAGACCTTCATGGCGCCGGAGCCGGGAAAGAGGATGACTTCGGGATCCGCCATGAGCACCGCTTCGAGACTGAATTGCGGGTAGGCGCCCGTCGCCGAGGCGGCGATGTTGCGGCCGCCGGCCAGTTGGATCAATTGATGGATAAACGTCGAGGGACCGACGGTCACGAGCGGGTGGTCATTCTGAACGTATAAGACTGAGACAGATTCGACACCGTGCAGGCGGGCGGCCAACGCCTCCCGCTGCGCCTCCAGATGGGTGATCACCCGATCGGCATCCACCAGCCGCCCCGTCGCATGAGCCAGCCATCGAATGTGGCGATAGACGTCGCCGAACGTCCTGGCTTCGAGCAGCAAAAGAGGAATCTTCGCCCGCTCGAGCGCCTCGATCGTGACCGGCTTGACCATGCCGACCACGCCGACGACCAGGTCGGGCTCAAGCAGGATCATCTGCTCCACCGCGCCGCTGGCAAACCCCAGCCGGGGCTTGGTCAGCGCCGCCGGCGGATAGTTGCACGCCTGCGTGACGGCCACGACGGCGTCGCCCGCATCCAGGGCATAGAGCAGTTCCGTCACGCTTGGCGCGAGTGAAATGATCCGAGGGGCCAGCCGGGGCAGGGCGACGGCGCGGCCGGCGTCGTCAATGATTTGGATTGGCTCTGACGGCCCCAACAGCGAGCGGGCCGGCGCGGCGGTCGCGGAGATTGGAAAAAATCCGATGCTCAGAGCCAATGCCAGAAGCCAGCGTGCCGACATAAAAAATCCTCACGGTGTGAGACCACACCCTGAGGATTGCACCCTGCTTCTTGACCCACGGGTCGATGGCAAGCCGCAACAATCGCGACGGCGCGCCATCTCAGCGGACAGGCAGGTCTTCTGGCTCGTGGATCGACCGATCAATCACCCTGCTGCTTCCGCAGCAGGGCCAGCGCCGCGCCTTCCCGCCTGACCACCTTTCGCCTTTCGGCGAAGTGGGCAGACAGTGGCTGTCTCCATCGACGTGCAGCGCTCGTCCCCACTTACAGCGGCGGGACCGCTCCCGATTCCCTGACTGGTGCTCTTTGAGCCAGTCAGATCCGCCTCCTTATGTAAAGAAGAGGCGGAACGGGATTCCCTCTTACTGGCCCGAGGCTTTCGGCCATCGGGCCACACCTGACCGCGTTGTGCTATTCAGTTGTGCGCCCACCATAAAGCAAATCCTACCGCGGTGTCAAGTTAAAGAGCCAAGAAGGTAGCTTGGTAACTGGGTCGCTGGGTAGCTAGGCAGTGCATCCAGGTTCTACCCTAGCTACCTAGCCACCTAGCGACCTAACTACCTGGCAACCAAGCCACCTTGTTTCTCATGGGTTCACAGCGCGCGGCCGCTCTGATACAATGGCCTTCTATGCTGCGTATCGCCCTCTATTACTGCGCCGTCGTCGGACCATTGTTGTTCGGCCTGGCCGGGTGCGCGCCGAAGGTGACCGTCGAGCCCGCCACACCCGCCGTTGAATCGACGCCTACGCCGGAACCACCCGCGCCCCCGGAGAGATTCTCCATCGATCTGCGCGCCCCCAAATATACGGCGTTGCTGAACGAGCTGCAGACCAAGTACGGCTTCGCCCGGCCCGAATTGGAACAACTCTTCTCGCAGGCAAAATTTCTGCCCGACGTGCCTCAAAAATTTGCCAAACCGGCGGAGCTGCTCCCCTACAATCAATACCGGCAGATTTTCATCACACCGGAGAACATTGCGAGCGGTCGAAGTTATCTCGCACGGAACAAAGCGCTGTTGGAGGCCGTGGAGCAACGGTACGGTGTGGATGCATCGGTGATCGCCGCAATTCTCAGTGTCGAAACGAAATTCGGCAGGCGGCCCGACGGAGGCTTTCTCGTCTTCGACGCGCTGATCAGCACGTTTGCCGGCGTGCCCAATCGGGAAGCGTTTGCACGCAAGGAGTTGATCGAATTTTTGCTCCTCTGCCGTGAAGAGCGGCTCGATCCGCTGATCGTGAAAGGGTCCTACGCCGGTGCCATGGGCGCGCCGCAATTTATTGCCTCGAGTTACCGCGCCTACGCCGTCGATTTCGACCAGAACGGCAAGCGCGATTTGTGGCAATCGGACGGCGACATTCTGGGCAGTGTGGCCAACTATCTGAGCCGCCATGGCTGGCAAAAGGGCGCGCCCACCCGCCTGCCGGTGACCGCCGACGGCCGGCGCTCCGAGATCAAAACGCTGCTCACGCAGGGGACGAATAAGACCGCACTGTTGAAGACCGTCCTGGGCAGCGGCGTCGCCTGGGCCGGCACACCCGGGCAGCTCGACGGCAACCAGGAGGTCTCGTTGCTGGCCTACCCGTCGGACAGCGGGGAGCAAACCGTCGTCCTCTTCCCAAATTTTCGGGCGATTTTGACCTATAATCACGCCGTGAACTACGCATTGGTGGTCTCGGAACTGGCCGACCTGCTCAACGCGTCGTAAGGGCCCTTGTGCCGTTTGCCGGTGTTCTGCACTTTATGTTAGAGTGAGGCGGTCATTGTGAGGAGGATCATCGATGAGTGCCCCGCCACAGGCCATGCCTAATACCCCCGACCCGAATAGCCAGCTCGCAGCCGCTGTGCTGGTCCAGGCCTTCTATACCGCGTGCACCCACCGCCAGTTGACGGGAGACAATCTGACGCTCGAGCGGCGGCAGGCGATCTTTGAAGAGGTGTGGCGAGTATGGAGTGAGACGGCGCGCGCGTTGACGGCGGGAAAATCCGCCCCGGCGCCCAAGCTCTATGCCCCTTCGTCCGAGTTAGCCCCGCCCGCGGCACGAGACATCGGATAATCATCGGCAAGGCCGGCGTAGAAATTTTCCGCCAGAAAAATTTCAAAGCAATGGAGCAGTGGTGAATGGACCATTCAACACGGCTCACATTGTGGGCTACGGCTCCAATGATCCAATGTTCAGGGTAGACTCCCCTCGGGGGCAAGTCACCCCCTAGGTAGCAATTTCACCCCAAAACCTCGTATATAATCCCGTTACATTCATGCGGCTTCTGCCCTCGTAGCTCAGGGGATAGAGCAGCGGTTTCCTAAACCGTTGGTCGGGTGCTGATGCAACCCAAGGGTTGCATCCCCCGAGAGGAAGAAGGCGTATTGGTATGCGCACGCCTCCCGGCATGCTGCGCGGGGTGTGAAGTCACCCCCACTTGAGCCAGCCTGATGACCTTGACATCGTCATACATCTTGTAGATAATGTAAGACATTCAAGGAGCCGACATGCCAAAATCACAGGTGACCATCAGATTGGATAAAAGCCAGCTCGCCAGAGCCCAGAAAGCGCTGGGAGCCGAAACCGTCACAGAAACCATTGAGCAGGCCCTGAACCTTGCCACCGAGAAAGCGGAGCATGACGCCATCATCCGCCGGTATGGAGGCGCGGGAAAGAAAGACTCCTTTGCCGACCGGTAACCTGGCGATCCTGGACACGTCGGTCTATATCGAGAACTTTCGCACCGGCCGGTTTACCGAACGCCTCGTCCAATCCCCCTGGATTGTCCGCTGCTCGGCCGTGGTGTTGCATGAGCTGCGGCGAGGAGCCCGAAGCATGATAGAACGGCGCTTCGTGTCCGAGCTGGCCCAAAAAATCCGACTGATCACGCCAACGGAACGCCACTGGATCGACTCGGCCGAGATTCTCGCTCAGATCCAGCGCAAGCGGGGTTACGAACCCGATAAACTACGGGATCTCGCGTTCGATGCACTCATCGCCCTGTCTGCCAGGGAAATCGGCGCGACACTGATCACCTGCAATCATGATGATTTTGCCACCATCCATCACTACAAATCATTCAAGATCACATACTGGTAACAATGCACTATTCGCCCTCGCAACTCAGGGGATAGAGCAGCGGTTTCCTAAACCGTTGGTCGGGTGCTGATGCAACCCGCAGCGTTGCATCCCCCGAGAGGAAGAAGGCGTATTGGTAGGCGCACGCCTGCGGCATGCTGCACGGGGTCAAGTCACCGTCACTAGTAATACCCCCAAAAACTTCGTATATTACCTTCCACGGTTCCTGTGACATTTGCCCTCGTAGCTCAGGGGATAGAGCAGCGGTTTCCTAAACCGTTGGTCGGGTGCTGACGACGCCCCACAAACCGGGGCATCGTCCCCTCCAAGGTGTTTCAATCATTAATAGTCGTCCGCTCTGACTTACGTCACAGCGGACTATGCGGGTCAAGTCACCCCGACTAGCAATCCCTCCTATAACCTTGTATATAATCTCGTTGAACAGCTGTCGCTCAGAGAGGAACGATAAAGAGTGAAAAGGAGGATAGAAATCATGAAATATATCTCAACATTCATTATCGGTGTAATGCTAGGGGGGATTTTATTTTCAGCACTTCTCCAAGATCACCAACTCTATGCTTCTGACCCGCCGGAGCCCGGATCAGCAGATTTAATCCTATCCGTGATGACGAAATATCACTTGGGTGAAAGGTCTCTCAAAAGAATAGAAACCGCTAAAACCGAGCTACATGATTTATACAAAAGAGGGGTCAGAAGCCGCCAGCTGGACAAGGCTTTGGGTGAGCTTCACAAGGATGAAATGATGTTGATGGAAGAAGTACAAATTCGGAAGTTTAATGACCCTGATCTGATGTACCATGCTTTAATGGAGTCTGCGCATTTTTCAGAAATAGACAAGCGTCTTGGTCAATTGGAGGAATCACTCGCACAAGTGGGCCACGAGCGGAACTGAATTAAAATAACAGTTTCAACAGCGTTTTTTAAAATTCAGCCGCTGCTTCCCAGACCCAAACTCAACTCTTCAGATTGAGTCATTATGCCCTCGTAGCTCAGGGGATAGAGCAGCGGTTTCCTAAACCGTTGGTCGGGTGTTCAAGTCACCCCGAGGGCAAGGGCCACAGTAGTAGCAAATTATGGCGGGGGCAAGTCACCCCGGGAGGGATTTTTGCGCAGCAAAAATTCCAGAGCAATAGAGCAATGGAAAATGGAGCATTCGACACGGCTCGCATTGCAGTCTACTGCTCCATTGTTCCAATGCCCAGCACAAATCTTTCCACCAGAGCCGAGTCGGCAAAGTGAAATCGACTAAACACTCTTTGGAAATCGTCACGCTGCTGAGCCTGTTGCTGGGCCTGGGATTCTGGCCTAGCTGGGGCAGCGACGATGGCAACACCACGTCCACCACGACACGCCCGCCACCCCCCCCTGCGGAACCATCGCCTGGCCGGGGAAGCAATGATGCCCAGCAGATATATATAACCGACAGCGGCAACAACCGAATTGTACGGATCGATGACATGACAGGCAGTGGTTGGACCATCCAGGATCGCTTCAGCACGCTGGCCGACCGGTTTCATTTCCCCGTCGGCATTGTGATGGATAAAAATGGACGGCTCTATCTGACCGACAGCCGCAGCAGCCGGATTGTGCGGATGAACACCATGACCGGTGCCGGCTGGACCGTGTTCGGCACGAATGGCAACGGGACGAACCAGTTTGATTTTCCCGATGGTATTGCCGTGGATGAAGCCGGAAAGATTTACATCACCGACACTGGCAATCATCGGATTGTCAGGATGGATGATCTGACCGGATTCAACTGGACCACGCTGGGCGGCAAAGGCAAAGGGACAAGTGAGTTTGACACTCCAACCGGCATCGCAGCGGATGCAAGCGGCAGGATCTATGTTGCCGACACGGGGAACCATCGAATTGTGCGCATGGATGATCTCACCGGTAAAAACTGGACGACGTTCGGCGCGGTTGGCAGCGGGGTCAACCAATGGGACAAACCAGCCGGCATCGCGGTGGACAGGACGGGCAGAATCTATGTGATTGATTCCGGTAATAATCGCATCGTCCGGATTAATGACATGGCCGGAGAAGGGTGGACCACCTTCGGGACCCACGGCAGCGGCCCCAACCAATTGAACGAACCGCATGGCCTTACCGTTGATCCGGCCGGGAAAATTTATGTGGCCGATTTTTTAAATAACCGGATTGTGCGCATCGATGATATGACGGGCGCAGGCTGGACTACCTTTGGGGTGATCGGATTCGGCACCAATCAGTTTATCAATCCCTCCGGCATTCTGGTGGACGCGGCCGGAACAATCTATGTCGCCGACACGGGCAACTATCGGATCATCCGGATGGATGATATGAGCGGCAAGAATTGGGCTTCACTCAGCAGCGTGGGCTTTGGCAATGGGCCCGATCAATTTAACGACCCGACTGGCATCGTTGTCGATGCGGCGGGGAAGGTCTACGTGGCGGATACGGGCAACTCCCGCATTGTGCGAATGGAGGGCATGACGGGCGCAGGCTGGAGCTTCGGCGGCGATGAAAGCGGCGATCACTTGGACCGGCCGCGTGGGATCGCCGTCGATACAGCCGGGAAAATCTATGTGACGGATGGTGAAATCATACAGATGGAGAGCATGACCGGTGAGCACTGGACCTCACTGAACGAAGTACTGACCACAATGGGTTGGCGTGGCCCCACACAGCAAATTAATCTCTTCAACTCAGCTGGCATCTTTGTGGACCGGATGGAGAGGATTTACATGACAGCCGGCAACCAGATTCTACGGGTGGATGACATCACGGGGAAAAATGGAGTGCAACTGGGCTTTAGAGGTGGCAAGGACGAATTTAACTCTCCAACGGGTATTTTTGTAAATATAAATATATTGAGGGGATCGATTTATGTGGCAGACACGGGCAACAATCGTATTGTGTGGATGGATGAGCGCAGAGGAGGCAAGATCACTTTTGGAACCATCGGCAGTGGGCCGAACCAGTTTCATCGCCCAACCGGTATTGCTGTGGACGCGGCCGAGAAGATTTACGTGGTTGACTCCGGCAACCACCGGATTGTGCGGATGGATGACATGACCGGAAAGGGTTGGATCACCTTCGGCGCATTTGGCAGCGGAGAGAATCAGTTTAAGTTCCCAAAGGGCATTTTTGTCCGGTAATATCACTCAACCATTGCGCGATCGAGTCCCACGCTACTTGCCCCCACGCGTACGCGGCGATTACAATACGTCCATGGCCGATAACTCGATCACCCAACAGGTCAGCGAACGCTACGCCCGGGCGGTGACCACGGGCGAGCAGATATGCTGCCCGACGGGCTATAACTTCCAAGAGTTAAAGAGCTTCATCCCAGACGAAGTCCTGCGCGCCTCCTACGGGTGCGGGACACCGGCAGGACTGGCATCGGTAAAACCCGGCGAAACGGTCCTGGACATCGGAGCGGGCGGCGGGATCGACTGTTTCGAGGCGGCGCGGCGCCTCGGACCGACTGGCCGGGTCATCGGCATCGATATGACCGATGAGATGCTGGCGCTCGCCCGGCGCAACGCCCCGATTGTGGCAAAAAACCTCGGCCACCCCGCCCCGACCGTCGAATTCCGCAAGGGGCGGGCCGAGTCGATGCCGATCGAGGACAATGCCGTCGATCTGGTCATTTCCAACTGCGTGATCAACCTGGCCCCGGACAAGCGGAGGGTCTTTCGGGAAATGTTCCGGGTGATCCGGCCCGGCGGCCGCTTCACGATCTCGGACATCGTGGCGGACCAGCCGATCCCAAACTATCTGCTCCACGACACGGCGAAGTGGGGCGACTGCCTCTCCGGCGCGCTGCCGGCGTGGGACTATCTGAACGGGCTCGTGCAGGAGGGCTTTCTTGGCGTGCACCAAGTAACCTTCACGCCCTGGCGGGTGATCGATGGCATTCATTTCTTTTCGCTCACGCTCACCGGCTACAAGTTGCCGGAAGCCGCGGAACCCAACGGCATCAGGTTTGCCACGCTCCTCGGCCCCTTTAGCCTGGTGGTGGATGAGCTGGGTCAGAAATATTCTCGAGGCGTTCCGGAGCCGATTTCCGCCAAGACCGCCTCTCTGCTACAACTGCCGCCGTTCGAGCGGCTGTTTCTGGTATCGGATCAGCCGGTTTCGCTTGAGGCCGCCGACCCGCGTCTCATGGTGATCCTCCCCGCTGATGCGCCGTGCGTCTGGAAGGGCGATTACGCCCTGCTCACGGCGCCGTTTGCCGACGCTGAGGATGACGATCATCACCGCTATCGGCGGGGCGTGCCTTTCGAGATCTGTTCAAAAACCCTGAACGTGCTGGAATCCGCGCCCTACCGAGGACAGTTCTCCGTGCTCAACCGATCGACTGAATCGATCGAAGACCAGGCGGTTTCCTGCAATCCCGGCGGTGCCTGCTGCTGATCCGCTGATCCCGTCCCCAATCGCATCTGCGTGCTTCCTGTACACCATTCCTGATCGCAATAACACCCATCACCACGGAGAGAGCATCACATGGCTGAAGTGGAACTGCCCAATCCTGAAGAACTGGAAGAACTGAAAGGCAAAACATTCGGCAAGCGGGTCGCGTTGGTCACGGCCCTTTTTGCCGTGGTCCTGGCGTTGGCTGCGCTGGGAGGCAACCACGCCGCCAAGGAGATGCTGCTGGCGCAGCAACGGGCCTCCGATCAATGGGCCTTCTACCAGGCCAAGTCGATCCGGGAGCACGAGTCCCGCGTGCACAAGCAGTTGCTCGAAGTGGAACTCGCTCAACAGCACGCAGGATTGACGCCCGACGCCCGCCGGCAGACGGAGGCGGCGCTTGCCGCGCTTGGCGATGAAGCCCAACGCTACAATACAGAGAAGAAGGAGATTGAAGAGGAAGCCAAAGCGCTGGAACGGGAGCGGGATCTCTATCGCGCCAAGGATCCCTATTTTGAATATGCCGAAGCGCTGCTGCAGATCGCCATCGTCATGGCCTCGATCGCCATCGTCTCCGGCTCACGCCCCGTCTTCCTGATCAGTCTGACCATGGCCCTGCTCGGCGCCTTGTTGGCCTTCGACGGCTCTACCTTGCTGGTCAAGCTGCCTCTGATCGGATAAGCCGGAGAGTCGCCAGTCGCGCCTGCTTCTTTACAGGATGACCGCATTTGAGTAGAATGGACGGCGCTCGGTGGGTTGTCCCATTGAGGCACAACTGATGACACCCTGGAGGACTCCATGAAGGTACTGATATCAATTTTTTCTGTTCTGTTGTTGAGTGTGGGACTGTCCGGCTCCGCGTTGGCCGCCAAAAAACATCAGGCCAAGGACAGCGAGCAACACGGCATTAAGAGCATGAACCAGGATCAATTGATCAAGCTGGCGCTCAGCGCCGCGCCATGGTCGATCGCCAAGGACGCCACAGTGATGGTGCCCGGCGCGGACGGCAAATTGACCGAAGTGAAAAAGGGCACGAACGGCTTTACCTGCATCCCCGACATCGATGGCATGCCCAAGCCCGACCCGATGTGCGGGGACGCCGCGTCGATGCAATGGGCCAACAATCTGATGGGCGGCGCGCCGAAGCCGACGAATACGGCCCCCGGCATCGCCTACATGGCCAAGGGCGGGTGGCACTTTGAAAAAGACGGAAAGATTCTGATGAAAAACGAGGACGGCGCCAAAGCGGTGCAGGAGCCGGCGCACTGGATGGTGTTCTGGCCGGTCGATTCGAAAACCAGCGGCATGCCATCGATGCCGACGCCGTTCGGCGCCTACGTCATGTTTGACGGCACGCCCTATGCCCACCTGATGATTTATCAGAATCCGATGAAGATGAAATAAGATCCAGATCACCACTTGCTCACGACGCATTAACATTGATCTTACTCCGACTGTTGCGTGGTTGAGCCTCGGCGTTCTGTTGCTGATCGTTGAGGTGTCAACCGGTGGGTTTTGGGTCGGATTTTTCGGTGTGGGCTCGCTGCTCACAGCCTTGACCGTATGGCTCGGTTTGGCCGGCGAGACCGACGTCCAAGTCGCCATATTTCTCGCGGCGTCCATCGTCCCTCTGCTTGTGTTTCGCCGGTCGCTCACCCGGTGGCTGAACCGCAAGGCCGCCTCGACGACGTTCGGCGACACGGGCCAGATGGCGACCGTCGTCAAAGAGATCCCCGCCCATGGCGTCGGGCGCGTCGACTATCAAGGCAGTACATGGGATGCTGAATCGGACCATGGCGAAGCCGTTCCCCGCCATGCACGGGTCCGAATCGTACGCCAAGACGGAACCCGCCTCTATGTGCGGGCCGAGCCCACATCCGAATAACCGGCAGCAGGAGGTTCGAGAGATGACCGGATTATCGATCAGTGTCGCCTGGATCTTCCTGATTGCGCTCGCCCTCCTGCTGCTCATGCTTGGCGTCCGGATCGTGCCGCAGCAAAGCGCCTCCGTCGTGGAACGACTGGGCCGTTACCATGCCACGCTGGTGGCCGGTCTGAACTTTATCGTGCCGTTCATTGACAGCGTCGCCTATCGCCATACCTTGAAAGAACAGGCCATCGATATTCCCGAGCAGGTCTGTATTACCAAGGACAACGTCCAGGTCGGGGTTGATGGCGTGCTCTTTCTCCGGGTGATCGATCCGCAGAGAGCCTCGTACGGCATCACCAATTATCAATTCTCCATTATCCAGCTCGCTCAAACCACCCTCCGCAGTGAAGTGGGGAAAATTCCCCTGGACCGGACGTTCGAGGAGCGGAGCACGATTAATGCCCTGGTGGTCACGGAACTCGATAAAGCCACCGAGCCCTGGGGTGTGAAAGTGCTCCGGTATGAGATCAAAAATATTAAACCGCCTGACGACGTGTTAAGCGCCATGGAAAAACAGATGCGGGCCGAACGGGAGAAGCGGGCGGTGATCTTGACGTCCGAGGGGGAACGGGACGCGAAGATCAATCAGGCCGAAGGTCAAAAACAGCAGGTCATTAAACAATCCGAGGCTTCAAAGCAGCAACAAATCAATGTGGCGCAGGGCCAAGCCGAGGCGATCCGCGAGGTGGCCGAGGCGACCGCTCAGGCCGTGCGACAGGTTGCGGCGGCCATTTCAAGTCCGGGCGGCCTGGAGGCGATCAATCTCCGCGTGGCCGAGCAGTGGGTCATGCAATTCGGCCAGGTCGCCAAGGCGGGCAACACACTCATTCTCCCCGCCAACTTCGGCGACATGGCGTCACTGATTGCGACCGCCATGAGCACCATTAAAGCCGCCTCAGAGCCGCCCAGGCTGAACGCGCCAAAGTAAGACGGCTCTCTCTGTCACGCTTCAACGCGCCCGGGGTCCGAGCGCAACGAGCCGCTTCAGCCAGGTCCCGGCCTTAAAGGGCGTTTTCCCGTCGAATCTCTTCGGCGTCGATGAACCGCTCATAGGAACGGCCGGCCTGTTTGCCTTCCACATAGTAGACCCCTTGGACGAGGATCTGCTCACCGACCTTCAGGCGAGGCAGGTCGGCGGTCACGACACTGACGGAGGGGAGTTGTTTCTGCGACTCGGCATGAATCTCCTCCAGCGTGAGCAGGAGATATTCGCTGCCCCGACGGCCGCGCTGGAATTCGATCGACCGCACGACGCCCGACACCAGCACGCGCTGCTTGTCATATCGTTGCGGCTCCCGAACGAGGTCGCCGACCGAGACGCGCAACGGCGAGGCGGCTTCTTTGGCCCAGAGCCTGGTCGATGCGCCCATCGAACCGACCAGCACGGCCAGCGCGATCAGCACCATCAAGGCTGAAAAACCGCTGCCCACGGCACATCGACATTTGCTAGAATGGGCTGCCATGATGCGGCGCTGGAAGCGGACTACCTGGATCGTCGGGTTCTCTCTCATCGCCTTATTCATTATAGCCCCATCCGGACCGGCGTGGAGCGGCGCCGAATCGCCAAACGCCCCCGCCAATCCTCAGAGCAGCACCCTGATTGAAATCTTTTTGGCCAAGGAGCGAAAACCTGACTTGGACGCCCTCCGGAAGGAGTTTGAAGCGCTGTCGGTGACCCGCGTGAATGTGCAATTTTTCAGGCTCGGCCATCCGCCTGAGAACTTTGCGATCGGCCCCGGGACGCCGGCCGAGATCGCCCGGCTCGCCCTCCGGATGGCGAACCGCTACAATGACGGCGTGAAATATATCCTCGCTCAGTATCGGTTTTTCCCCAACCACATCGCGATCGGGACGTCGGCGTTCGATGAGGCGTCGCAGATCCCCATCACGCCCGAGAATGTGAAGCGGCTCGCCGATCCCTCCCTGACGACGGAGGAATTTCACGCACTCTACCGGCAGTTGACGGGGGAAGACCATCGATTGCCCACCTACCTGGACAAACCGGAAAAACCCTAGGGGCGCTGAAGCTCCATCGCCGGCGCGGCAAGATGCTTCGGCTGCAACGCGGTATCGAGCCGGTAGCTCATCTGCAGATCGTGCAGGGGAATTTCCACTTCGCTGGAGTTGAACTGAAAATCCTGTCTGGCCGTACCCCCGGCCGTCACGGTGATGTGGCCGGCTCTGATTTTCAGATGGGGGTGCCAGGCGATGATGTCGTATTCGCCGGGCGGCAGATCGGGGATCGTGTAGCGGCCGTCGGCATCGGTCACCGCAAAGTAGGGATTGCCGATCGCGATGCCCCAGGACTGCATGAAATCATGCACCCCGCACTGCGTCCGAAAAATGTAATGGCCCTTGCGTAACTGAATCTCTTTCACCGCGGTGCTCTCGGGCACCATCGGCTTGTTGAACATGGCGAAGGTGTAATCGTCCTTCAGCGTGTAGGCCTGCAGATCGTGCACAATGGGATCCTGATTGACGATCGTCATTGGCCGCCCATTGCGCACGGGCATGACAAAGGGGCTGATCCGGCAGGTGTTGACCTCGAGCCTCGGCGTGTAGGTAAAGGGCTTGCCCCGTTCGACGCCCACGATCGCAATGATCGTATCCTGAAACCCTCCGCCCTCCGACACCCGGAATTCCTTCAACAGGCGGTTGCCCTTGCCGTCGGAGATTCTGCCGCAGAAATCAATGTTGGGTGAAAAGACCAGATGAAAAATCCGGCTCGGAGGCGGAGGACCGTCCATGGTCACCCGTCCCGTCACCCTGCCGCCGCCGGTGACGGTGATTTCCTCGTATCCCCAACCCGGCGCCGGCCCTCCGATCAGCCACAGCAGCCCGACGAGGACGGCGAACAGACCGACCCGCGTGATGATCCGGCGTGCGCTATTTCGGCGTGCAATAGGGCGGCTCACATTCTCCTCCGTGCAAGTGCTCATGCGGGAGCGCTTCGGGCCCGATCCTGAATTTTTCCTGGCTCTCATAGCTTGGCCTGACGACCGTTTTGGCATCGAAGGTAAAGTCCACCGTGGTGGTTTCACCGGGCCGGATGGTGATGGTCCGCTCGATCGGTTTCAGATGCGGATGCCAGGCCAGAACCTTATAGGTGCCTGGGGGCAGGGTCTCGATGTGAAACTGCCCGTCTCGCTTGGTACGGGCGTAATAGGGGTTGTCCACGATGAAGCCCCAGCTTTGCATGAATTCGTGCATCCCGCAGATCATCTGGGCAATCCGCTTGCCCGGCTTGAAATTCAAAATCCCGCCGCGCGGCTGGTCCGACACCGGCAGGGGGAAATTCAAGATAATATTGCCCTTTTCATTTTGAAAGATCTGGCCGTTATGGATGATGGGGTCTTTGTTGACCACCGAGATCGGGCTGTGGTTTTGCAGAATGGCCACCGTGGGATGGGCGTGGGTCAGACGGCCCGTTTCATTGACGATGTATTGCTCATCCTGCGGCACATCAGCCGGATGGAACATGCAATCGACCGCGACGAACTCGTTTTTGACCGGCGGAAACGGTTTGCCTTCAGACACTTTCTGCACCGCCACGACGGCGTCCTGCAATCCCTGATCGGGCCCGACGAGGAACTCCTGCAACAACACGTTGCCCTGCCCGTCTGAAATGCGCTTGCAAAACGGCCCGAATGGGTACAACACCAGGGGGAAGACTCTCGGCTCGGGGACCGGTCCGTTCAGGATGACCCGGCCCGTCAGCGTGCCGCCGTCCCGGACCGATTTCTCGTCATAGGCATGGGCAGGGGCATAAGCTGGGCAGGCCGACCACAACAAGGCCAGTAGCAGCGTCGCCAACCTTACCATCTGAACGTGTTCTTTCACGTCGATCCGACCCTCCCTAGAAGCGCGGCGGCGTAACGAACTCGGGGTAGGAGGTTTCCTCCTACCCCGAGCAGCAACAGCTACTTCCCGCGCAATGACACGCTACTTCTGCAACATCGACAACGGACCAAGCGCCGATCCGGTTCCCGCATCAGCCTTCGGCGTTCCCTGGTCGGGTGTTTCCGCCGTCTTCGTACCCATGCCGGCTTCACGGTTCAGGGGCAGGATCCGATGGTCGCCAACCGGCAAGACCCGCAGGTAACCCCACTCGCCGGCCGCCGCATAGGGCATCCGATGATTTTGCCAGATGTAGTCACCCGGAAGGGCAAAGGGCCCGCCCGCGCCTTCCTTGAGATAGACATCCAGAAACTCCGAGCCGCCGAACTGGAGGCTGCTCAACATATCGGCCCCCACCATGTTCGGCTTGAAGGGCCACTCATGCCCTTCAAGGCTGAAGACCTGGTTCTGTTCGTCAAAGGCGCCAAAGACGCGGAGTCGCACCTGGTCACCCGCATGCGCCAAAATCGTCGGCGTCACCGGTGTGCCGTCTTTTTCCGCGACCACGCAGGCCGTGAACATATTGCCCATGTCACAGCCGGCCTCTTCGCGGTAGGCCCACGGCTCGCTCCGGTAGTTCACGCCCGTCAGCCCGGCGATCTGCTGCAGGTAGGGCATGAAGGAGGTGCCGATGATGTTATCCTCCTCCTGGAAGAACAACGACGCATCCCGGTAGTCGGGCCGCATCGCGTTCTCCGGCAGATTGCGGTCGATCAGCACGTCCACCTGCCAGTCGTTCTTGAGCGTGACATCCTCGCCGGTGATCGAGTCGCGATACTTCGACCCCTTCGGCCCCACCACAATCGCGCCAAAGAGCCCGTCCCGGACGTTGTTGATGAAGTTGCCCCAGTCCCAGACCAACGCGGCCGTCTCGCCATATTCCGGCGGCGCGTAGAAGGTGTAGACGCGGCTCTGGCCCGGCCCGACCGTCTGATCCCCTGGATTATTCCCCACATTGATCCCCTGGGAGTCCTTCGGATCGAACGCCATCCCATCGGCGCTGAACGAGGCCCGGCTCCCCTTCATTTCATTCTTGAGCGTGACCTTGATGCAGTCGCCCACGTTCACATGAAGGGTGAGAGGCATCGGGGTCGCGCCGGTCGCCACCTTGGTCTTGTCCCCTTCGAGCATGAAGACCTTGCCGGTTGGGTTGGCCACCTGCAACTTGCGGTCAAAATCCACGTCGATCACATCCGGCGCGCTCGGGTTGTACTTGAGCGCCCGGTCGACGGCGACCACGCTGAAGCTCTTGACCGGCGCATCCACCGGACAGACCGATTTGGCCGAGGCGGGCACCACGTCCCGCCCGGGCAGCTTCTGCAAATCGGATGCCTCCTTATCCAGCACCCGGATGATGCCCCAGCTCCCTTCGGAGAGATGCGAGGCGCGGCCGTTGTAGTGCAGGTAATCGCCCGCCATCTGCTGGGCGCCGCCGGCCTTGCTGACCAGATCGTACCGCTCCGCGATCCCGACATGGTGCGCGTTGCGCAGATCGGAATCCTTCGCATAGCGCTCCGTGCGGAATTTGTGGCCGGCCACGTGCCAGGTGTGCGACTCGTTCATCATCGTGTGCAGGAGCCTGAAGACGACCGTGTCTCCCACATAGGCGCGCAGCATGATGGTGCTCGGATCTTGATGTTTCAGGCTGGAGAAGATCCAAACCGGATCCGGATTATCCTTCAACCGCCGCGCCACCGACTCGGCCCGGAAGTTCAGGCCGCCGCCGGTCGTGTGCGTGCCGCCGTTGAGCATTTTCACGGCCACCGGGTCCAGGTTATAGGGCATGGTAAACGAGATCGTCTGCCCCGCATCGATCGCCGCCTGGAGCGTCTGCCCGGGCGGATTGCCCTGCGAGACGACCTGCGCCGTGGTTGGCACGGTGTCGTGCGGCATCACCACCATCTCACGGAAGCTGCCGTTCACGCCGTAGCCAATCGGCTCGGTGGAATGAATATCGGCAATCGGTCCGCTGCGGATCGGCGCGCCCGTCTTGGGATCATGATAGGTCGACCCTTGGGGTTCGACGATCATCGCCCCCACGCCGCCGTGCGGCCAGGTGGTCGCACCGAAGGCATGGTCATGCCAGAAGACCGTCCCGATGTCCGAATCCACCCACATCCGGTACCGAACATACTCGACCGAGGCGATCTCACCTTTCTTGTGATCAAACCGGACCGGCTCGGTGAACGTCACGGTCTCGCCCTTGATCTCCTTGATCCACAGCACCTCGGAGGTTTTGACCTGCTCCATCCCGATCATCAGATCGGTCCCGGCATGGAACGGCGTGGCGCCCTCGGCCATCTTGATTTTGATCGACGTCGCCCCCGCCTTCACTTCATCCGTCAGCGTGGCGTTCATCGGTGTGGGCATACCCTTGATATGGCCGTCCTTCTGCTTCTCCTTCTTCATCTCCGTAAACGGCCGGACCGCCTGCTCGTAGGAGAAACCGGTGATCACGCCATCCGACGCCTGATTGTCAAACTGGATGAAGTGGGGGTGGATGTTGATCTTCGACATCTGGAAGTTCGTCGTGTCGTTGTCCATCCACTCGCTCTTGAGGATGACATCCACGCAGTCGTAGACGCTGGCCCGATAGACCAGCGGAATGGCCTTTTCGCTGGCCGGGCTGGACCGAACCTGGTCCTCTTCCTCTTTCAGGACATAGAGGAGGCCGTTCGGATCGACGACCGCGTCCTGCTTGCCAAGCTTTTTGCTGAGCTGAATCGGCGTCTGAATAAAATGAATCGTGTACTGTTTCCGGCTGGCGATCTCGGGGCAGAGACTCCACCGTCCCTGCTCGCCCGGCTTGGCCGGCTGGTTGGTTTCTTCACCCGGTGCGCCTTTACTCCCAGGATCGGACGCCAGCGCGCCGTTGTCTTTGGCCATATGGATCGGCTCGAGCCAGGGCGCCGGCCCGTGATGGCGCGCGAACGGCACCCGCTTGCCCAAGTGGGGCTTGAAGTGCGGCCACGCCAGTTTGCCCGTCTTCGGCTCAAAGAGCAGCCCCGGCCGCTTGCCCGGCATCGGCGAGACATACTTCGGCCAGGGGAAGGCGCCCGTCACTTCCGGCTCGCCCAACGCCTTGGTGCCGTCCCATCCCCAATCCCACACCGTCGCATCGTAGGCCTCGATCTGCCCTTTCTCATCTGTCGTATGGCCCGGCTGACCGGCCGGCGGCACCATCATCTTGACCCAGTCCTTGACCGATACGTCCGGAATGGGCTTCGACCAATCGCTCTTGTCTTTGGTAATATTCCACTTTTTGTCGAACCAATCCATTGTTTTGCCGACCAGTTGATCGGAGGTCACCGGCTTGGGAATCCGTCCCTTGCGATCCGGCAACTCCTGCAGCGGCGGCATGACGTCGGTGCTGCTCAACGGATAATTGCCGTCCTGGATGGTGTTGTAGACCCGCCAGTAGCCCCACATGCCGGCGACGTAGTGATGGGCCACATGGCAGTGGAAGAGAAAATCGCCCGCCAGTTGCTGGCAGAGCCCCGACCCGCACTCCGTCTGCAGATCAAGCACTTCGGACGGCCCGATCACCTGCACATCAACCCGATCAGACGTGGTGCGCACTTCCGGGAACTTCACCGGCCCGTTGGCGGCCGCATTCATGAGAAAATCGGCTTTGCCGTCAGCCTTCGGCTGCCGGAGCCAGCGGATGGTGCCGCCGTGCGGATGGTGCGAATGGAACACCTCCCCGCCGCCGTGCACCAGCCGGAATTTGGCCGGATCGCCCATGTAGGAGCGGGGGATCGTCGTCGGCGCGTCGCCGAAGGTATAGGAGCTGTACGCCAGCGATTCGTCCTCAAAGTGGAAATATTTTTCCTGCAGCGCCAGGTTGTTCACCCCGAACGGCTCGCTCCGGTAGTTGATCGCGCGGGCCGACGGCCGGTAGGCGTCGGTGTTCGGGTCGCGCTGCGGAATCATCTCGCCGTGGCGGTTGAGCGGCCGGAACGATTCATCGCCGATCTCATGATAGATCAGGACGAACTCGCGGAAGTCCGGGATGTCGGGGTTGGCGACCATGATTTCCCAGCCACTCTTGGTCTCCTTGCCGGTGAGCGGATCGAGATAGGTTGATCCCATCGGCTCCACGATAAAGGTGCCGATCATCCCAAGGCTGGCCTGCTCGCGGCCGATGTGGCTGTGGAAGGTGTGGCCGCCTTCCTGCTCGTCCGGACGGATATACCACTCAAAGGTTTGTGATTTGCCCTCCTTGACCGTGGAGGCTGGATTGGCAATGGTGGCCGCCTGGCCCGTCGACTGGACGATCATGCTGGAGCCGTGAATGTGCAGGCTCACAGCATCGTCTTCCAGCTTATTGCGCAGCGTGATGATGACGCAATCGCCCTGGTTGGCTCGGATGTTCAGCGGCTGGATCATGTCGCCTTGCAACCCGTTGGAGACGGCGCCCGGATCATACCCCTCTTTCCCGCGCGCTTCCTTGTTCCGCTTCTCCTCCGCCCGCACCTTGTCGAGATTGTCGGTCAGCACATACATATAGCCCGGATGATAATCGAGCCACTGGTTGAGCGTGATCTCGACGTTGATGGCGGTGATGTCATATTCCTTCCGCGGCGCGCCCTTCGGACAGTGACCGCCGGTCGAGACGCTCTCGGCCGCATTCGACGGCCCCAGGAAGAAGCTCCGATCCATCTGCTGCATCGTGGCCATGTCGCCGAAGGGGCCCGATCCGCCTGTGTGCCCGGCGTGCTCGTTGGAGCCCTTGGCGATCTCGTCCATGAGCTTTTGCATGGCCGCATCCACCTGGTCCGAATGGCCAGTGTGACCTTCCATGTTGTCTTCGCGGGCCAGCTGGTCTTTCAACTGATCCTGCCAGTTCGCCGCCTCGGCCGCCGGCACAGCCACAGAGCCATTGGCATCGCCTGGCTGGTGAACCATCGCGTTGTCGGCCGCCCACAACTGGCCTGCGCCCATCAGAATCAAGGCAAATGCGGTTACGGAAACAAATTTCGCCATGCTGCTCATTCCGGTGCCCCCTTTACAGTGGTCAATTAACTGTGACGACATCTCTGAACAATCGGTAGGTGAACAACAACAGATAAAATGGGTGTAAAAGGCCGGTTGTCTCATGAAACGCTCTCAACGTGATCAATCCTTTCACGCTCAATATCACCCGCTCAGGCTATATCTTTTTAGGCTACACCTTTCGGGGAAGATGTATTCAGTAGCATAGGTAGAAAAAGGTGTCAAGCATTTTCTGGCGTGCAAGACGAAAGATAAGGGGGGGAAAGCCGCACCCTGCCTCCGGTCGGGTCTGAACGACGCGGGGGTTCTGGTTCAGCCGGAGCTACGGCGGCACGGTGCGCTGCCTCAGGATGGCAATCACTTCCTCATCGGTAACCTGTTCAAATTCAAGGAAGAACTGGCCCACGGCGTAAAACATTTCAGGCACTTCAAGACAGACCACCTCATCGGCCAGCTTTTTCACCACCTCCAACGTCTGGGCCGGCGCCACGGCGGTGGCCGCGATCAGTTTGGCTGGCCGCTTGGCCCGCACCGCACGCAAGGCTGCAATCATACTAGAACCTGTGGCCAGCCCGTCATCCACCACAATAACGATGCGGCCAGCCGGATTGATCGGCGGGTGCGCCGCCGTATAGAGCGCGCGGCGGCGGTGGAGCAACTGGAGCTGGGCCTGTCGTTCCTGTTCGAGATAGTCCTTGCTGATGCGCAGAATCGAGGCCTCTTCATTTAAATAGAGTGTCCCCGTTTCATCAATCGCACCGATGGCCAGTTCCGGATTGTCCGGCGCGCCGAGCTTGTGGACCAGGACGACATCCAGCTCCCCCCCCCGCGCATCGGCAATGTTCGCCCCCAGGGGCGCGGCGCCGCGCGGGGGGGCCCGGATCATCGGCCGCCGCGGCGGCGGGG
>JBGPIL010000002.1:0-31036 GCA_041484905.1 Nitrospiria bacterium | reverse complement strand
GGGAACGGTTGGAGACCGTGCCGGAGTTCATGCGCGGAATGATCAAACGGATCGCCGAGGAGTTCGCCCGCGACGGCGGCCACATGGAAGTAAATACCACCCTCTTTGCCAAGGTGGAAGCGCTGGGGGTAATCGACAATGACGGCCCGGAATCGACACTCCCCTGGACGATGGAAGCGCTCGGGCAACTGGCCAAGAAAGTCGAACAGTCGCCGGAGATTGCCCGCGATTTTGTCAGCGGCATGCTTCGTCACGATGTGGAGGAACAGGCCCGCGGGCGCGGCATCACCGAGATCACACCGGCTGTGCTGACCGAAATTTGGGACACTCCCTTGAGCCAGGTCAAATGGAGCGACGAGGCCTGGGCCCGTTTACAAACCGCTCCAGATTTTGTGCGCAGCGGCATTAAAAAAGCGGCCGAGCGAAAAGCGCGAAAGGCCAAGATCGATCTGATCACCTCAGATCTATTGACCGGTTTTCGCAACGAAGCCATGATGCGGGCGGTCATGCGCATCCGCAGCCTCGGCTACCGGGAGCTGACGTTTGACGCCTTCGACACGGCCAAGGAAAAAGTGAAGCGGTTGCAGGGCAATACCGAAGCGGCCAAACGGATGGAGGAAATCCGCACCTACGTGAGCAAGAAGGGGCCGATCGGCAATCTGGGCGAGGAATTGATGAACCGCTTCCGCAGCTATCTCAAGGCGGATGGCACGCCCAAACCGCCATCATTGAATGTGGGGAAGGTGGACGAGCCCGCCAAAACCCCGCACACGAAGCAAGGATAAACAGATGGCCGAAGAAAAAGATCTCAAAACCATTCTCTCTAAAATGAAATATAACGACGACGCCAAGGTCCAGGAGCAGATCGTCGACCAGTTGCTCCAGGTCAAGATGCGGATGGGCCGGATCAAACGCAAAATTCTGGTCATGAGCGGCAAGGGCGGCGTCGGCAAAAGCATGACCACTGTGAATCTGGCGCTCGCCTTCGCACGGGCCGGTCACAAGGTCGGTCTGCTGGATATCGATTTGAACGGTCCCTGTGTGCCCACCATGCTGGGGCTCAAGGGGCAACGGTTCGCCCTGACACCCGAAGGGGCCATTCCGCCAGTGGGGCCGCTAGGGATCAAAGTCGCGTCGATGGAATTTTTGCTCCACCCGGATGCGCCGGTCCGGTGGAAAGGGCCGATGGAACTGTCGCCCGTCTGGCTGGGATTGCAGGAGATGAGCGTGATCCGGGAATTTTTAGCCGATATCCTCTGGGGCGAGCTGGATTACCTCTTCACCGATCTGCCTCCGGGCGCGGCGGCCGACAAGCCGCCGGTGCTGGCGGGTTACCTGCCCGAGCTGGACGGCGCGGTCATCGTGACGATTCCGTCAGAAGTGGCCACGCAGGTCGTGAAAAAATCGATCTCGTATGCCAGGGATATTGGCATCAGAGTGCTGGGGCTGGTTGAAAATATGAGCGGCACGGTCTGCCACCGCTGCGGGGCTGAAGAGCCGCTCTTCTCCGGCGATGCGGAGCGAATCGCGCAGGAGATGGACGTGCCGTTTCTGGGACGCGTGCCCTTCGACCGGGCGCTGGGGGCCGCGGCGGATCGCGGCGAGCCGTTGCTCGACCCCCAATTGCCATCGGTCCGTCACTTTGACGCCATTGCGGGACGATTGACACAAGCGTTGGAATTTAAAAAACTGATGGCAAGTTTGTTATAAGAATCAGGGGGAGATTCCGTTTTCTCCCCCTGACATTGAGATGTGGGGGCCCGTGCGGAACTGGATAAAGCGTCCTCCGATGCCCCCACACCCCGGCCCCATCGGATGTACGAGCAAGAATAGTAACGGTCACTCGAAAGGAGCCAGAGAATGAAATTTGTTTGCCGCAAGTGCGAAACCTTTATGTTGTTTGAGAAGCTGGAAAGCCCGGCGGAAGCGTCGCTGGGGATCACGTTTGAGTGCCCGGAGTGCGGCTCCCGCTTCTCCATGGTGACAAATCCCGGCGAGACGAGCATGGTGCAGGCGCTGGGCGTGAAGCTCGGTGGACGGACCGAGCCGGCCGGGCCGATGGAATTAACGAGAGAAACGCTCAAGGATCCCGCCGTGTCAGGCATGGCTGCGTCCATGAACGCGGCGGCGGCTTCGACCAGCGAGGCGAGCGCCGGTTCCGGTGGAGGAAAATGTCCCTTCTCCAGCATGATCTCCGGTATGCAACAGCCCGGCGCCAAGATGGAGTGGTCGCGCGAGGCGCTGGAGCGGATGGAGCAGGTGCCTACCTTCGTCAAACCGATGCTGCAAAGCAGCGTTGAGAACTACGCGCGCACGAACGGCATCACGCTGATCACACCGGCCGTCATGGAGGCGTCGAAAAACACTCCGACGGACATGACGTGGGCGCCCGAAGCGGAAAAGCGGCTGGAGAACATCCCGTCATTCGTCCGGCCGATGGCGCGCAAGGAGATCGAACGGATCGCGCGGGATCGGGGGCTGACCGCCGTGACGGCGGCCTTGATGGACGAGGCGAAAGAAAAGTTCATGAGCATGGGGATTTAGCCAGGCGCCTGGAGCGTTCTGGAGGGGGCAAGGGAAATGTTGCTACCGGTTGATCATCTGACGACACTGGAAGAAGAGATTGCCACGCACCCGGCCGTGCATCATCCCTTTCTGCGGCGGTTTGCGGAGGGGCGGCCGACCCTGCGGCAGGTTCAGATTTTCGGCCTGCAGCACTATCAGCTGGTGAAAGTGTTCATCACCTACATGACCAACCTGCTGCCGCGGCTGCCCGATCCGGACGCCGCCCAGCTCTTCCGCACCGTGTTCGACGACGAGTTCGGACAGCACACGATCTTCAACAGCCACCCGGCGATGTATCGCACCTTCCTCAAGGCGCTCGGTCTGGATGACGCCGAATGGGGGCGGGTGGCCCTGTTGCCGGAGACGTCCGGTTTCATCGAGTACCATCTGGAATTGACCCGTTCCGGCCACTTTCTGGCCGCGCTGGGGGCGATCGGCCCGGGTCATGAATATTCGATTCCCACCATGTTTACCTACTTGCTCGAAGGGCTACGCGCCACAGGGCAGGTGTCTGAAGAGGCGTTGGCCTATTTCACGCTTCACATTATCGAAGACAAGGAACACGCCAAGGTGTTCAATGAATTGATCGTGCGCTACATGGGCCCCGAGGAGTCACGGGCCATCATCCGGGACGGCGTGCTCCAGTCGTTGAAAGCGCGTGGCCGTTTCTGGGATGGGTTGCAGCGCGCCGTCTTTGGCCCTGGATGAAAGCGCTGCTCACCGGTCCCGGCTTTCTCGGTACGCACGGCACGTTCGGCGCCGACGTCAGTTTCCTCATGGCGCTCTTCTTCACCCTTCTCTTCATTGTCGGCTGGCGTTTAGCCAAACGCCACGAGGGCAATCGCCATCATACCCTCGTGCTTGGGGCGATGGTGGGCATGTTGATCTATTTCACCTTTTATTACCTGGCCCGAGGACTGGGCGCACTGGCCACGGAAAATCAAGAGGGCTTCGGCGGGCCGGCCTGGATGTATACCTATGTCTTCAGCCCTTTGCTGACCATCCATATTTTCGTGGTCAGCATCGGCCTGGTCATGGCTGTCTACATGATCATTCTTGGTTTTCGCACCGCGGTCAAGAACAACGGGCTTCGGGTGCTGCAAGCCGGGCGGTTGTCCATGAGTCCGGGGACCTTGTATAAAATGCTGGGCTGGACGTTTGTTCTCTTCGGGGTCGCGGCCGTGCTCCGATGGCACAATCTCCAACGGTTCATCGTTTACCTTTCTGGGTTTCTCTTGGTCGCCTCGGTCCTGCTGGTGGAAAAGGGCATCGAACGCTGGTTTCCCGACGGGGAGCGGCGCCACCGGGCCATCGGCACCTTCACGATGGTGCTCTACGTGATTGCGCTGGTCACCAGCACCACCACGTACGTCCTGCTCTACGTCATCTACCCGCCGAAAATCCCCTTTTTTAACTGTCCCCGCCCTCTTGTCTGGGCTCGGGATCCATCGCACAGCGGAAGCCGATGATCGCGTCGGTCCGATGAGGCACGGCAGCAAACCGTTTGGCCGCCCGGGCATTCAATCCCATATCATTCCACGACCCGCCGCGAAACACTTTGTTGCGTGCTTTCTCCGGCCCCTTCGGATCCTTCTGAGGCGCCTTGCCATAATAATCCTCTTCATACCAGTCCGCCACCCATTCGCTGACGTTGCCGATCATGTCATACGGCCCATAGGGGCTCCGGCTCGCCGGGAACGACCCCGGCGGCGACGAATATTTAAACCCGTCGTCATCACCGGCCAGATTGGCCCGGCCCATTTCGCCGGTGTTGCCCCAGGACCACTTGCGCCCATCTTCCCAGCGCGCCGCCTTCTCCCATTCCGCCTCGGTGGGCAGCCGTTTGCCCTCCCACTTGCAAAAGGCGGTCGCGCCATCCCATGAGACACCGACAGCCGGAAGGGCGGGCGCGGTGATCTTGGTGATCTCATCCTCAAAAAACGGGATAAACGGTTTGGGAAACTTGGTCGCCTTCATAAATTGTTCGTACTGGCCGTTGGTGACCTCATACTGATCGATATAGAAGGCGCTCACGTAGACGGGCAGCTGCGGCATCTCGTCGGTGTCGCCTTCCCCCGGCCGGCTGCCCCGGATGAACACGCCTGGGGGGATCAGATCCATCACGCCGCCATCGGGCATGGTGAGGGTCTTCAGGGCCGAAACATTCTGATAGGACAGGTCAAACATGGGAACCGACTTGGGGTCGCGCTTCGCCACCCGGCCCCTTTTGCCCATGACCGCCTCGAAGGCAAAACTCACGAGCATCAAAAAAAAAGCCAGAAAAATAAACGCCACCGCCGCGTAAATGTATTTTTCCTTCATTCCGTCATCCGACAATATGGCAATCAATCGACAACATGGCCGTCATCTAGCAAAGTAGCGCCGGCGGGCGATCACGTAGATGACAAATGGAGGGATGGCAACAAGGAACACCGTACGCCAGAAACCGTAGCCTTGCAGATAAAATCTCACCACTGCGCTGGTCATCGCGTCGGCCGCATAAAAACAGGTGAGGTAGACCACCCATCGGTACTGCTTCAAAAATCCGTACCCCATCACCAGATGGAACAACGGATGGGCGCCCAACCATATTGTCCGGACCAGACCGGCCAGTTCGACACCAAAAAACTTGACCGGATAGGTCCACCCCGTGCTGAGAATACTCCCCAACTCCATCGGCGCGCTGATCAGAAACAGCACGCCGAAGATCGTCAGGTCCAGCGGTCGTTTTTGAACGGGTGCTGCGGTCGCCGTTGTGATCGCCATGGGGGGCGTTAATGGGGATAGAGGGTCCGTAATGACGCGGCCAGAAAGACGATCATGATCGCCAGCACGAACGACACACGAAGAAACGGAACTTCGGCCAGCACCTCCTGTTTCGGGTTGCGGCGAACCTCCAGGTAGTTTCTCCACGCAATGGTCATGAAGATCACAAACAGGAACAGCTTGGCGCCCAGCAGCGCAAAATACTGGGGTGGAAAGGTGCCGCCGTGACGGCTCATGCCGATATTGATGCCGCCCGTCACCAGCAGGACGAAGCTCAGGATGAACGTGACGGCCGTAAACCGTTTATGCAGGGCGGAAATAACCGATGCCGCCGCCTGCTCGGACACTGTCCGCCGCAGCGTCGGAACGAGCAACAGGAACATGTAGGCGACGCCGCCAAGCCAGAAGATGACCGAGAGCAGGTGAATCCAGTGATTGAGGAGACGGAACAGGTTCAAGCGTCGCCCTGCTTGAGCGCAGGGGCTTCGCGGGAAAACTCTGAAAAATTAAACCGGCGGCCCAAGCGCGCCTCGGCCTGCTCTCGCACGATCCGCATCACCTCGGGGGTAATCTGGGTGATCCCCTGCTCGCCGGCATACCGTTCGACCGATCGGGCCACCATCCCCCGGGCAAAGGAGGGCAGCCGCCTGAGCCGTTCTTTGGCCTCCTCACTCCACGCGAGGGTCATCGTGACCTCCAGCCCAAAGGTCTGTTCCTGCGGCAATGTGATGCGACGGCCCCCGTAGGCGCCGGGCTGATAGCCGCAGGCGGGATCCTCGGCCAGATAGTCGCCGTACGCGGCATAGGCCCGGCAGCGGCAGCCACCGCAGATTTCTGAAAATTCGCATTCGCCGCACCGGCCACCCAGTTTTGGATCGCGCAGATCATTCAATGCGGGGGCCGAGCGCCAGATGTCGGCAAACGACTGCTGGCGCAGGTTGCCCGCGGCCACCGGCATATAGGGGCACGGCGTCACATCGCCGTTGGGCGAGATGCGGCAGTAATATTTGCCGGCCGGGCAACTGCCCTGGGCATAATTTTTCAACAGTGATGACTCGGGATCCAGTTGATAGATAATCCGGCGGAAATGGGGCGCGCATTTGGCCCGGAGAATCAGCTCTCCGCTGCGGCCGGCCGGCACGGTCCATGGATCCTCCGGTTGATCGAAGACGCTCCCAATCCTATCAGGCTGGGCCGCCTGGCCGACTCCCTGGGCCTTGGCCAGATAGGTCAGCATCTCTTCGTATTGTTCCGGCCGGATATCGGCCAGATCCGCTCCACGACCGGTCTGGACGAGGAAAAAGAAATTCAGCACCTTGGCCCCAAGCACCCGGGCCAGATCGATCATGGCGGGAATTTCCGAGACGTTCCACGGCATCACGCTCATGTGGAGCGAGAAGTCGAGTCCTTCGGCCTTGAGAATTTGCGTCGCCCGGACGGCGTCGCGGAATGAATGGGGCAGCTTGCGGAACTCGTCGTGTTTTTTCGCGTCGGTCGAATCGAGGCTGATCGATGCGCCCTGAATGCCGCTGCGGCGCATCGCTTTGGCCTCTTTTTCCCTCAGGAGGACGCCGTTGGTCCCCAGGACGACCGTGAACCCCTTGTCGGTGCCGTAGGCGGCCAGATCGAAGATATCCTTCCGGATCAACGGCTCGCCGCCGGTCAGGATCAAAAACACGTCGGGATTGATCTCGGCGATTTCATCCATGACCCGGAAGCATTCCTGGGTCGTGAACTCGTGCGAGCTGTCGGCGTGCGAGAAGGCGCTCATGTAGCAGTGCGCGCAGAAAAGATTGCACCGCTGGGTCAGATTCCAGGAGATGGAATAGGCCTTGTACCGGTTACTGACGCCGGCGGCGCTAGCAGAAGACGCGGCGGAATTTGGCGTATCGGTCATAACCCATCACACGAGGCGACAGGAGCGAGACAGGCGGACACCGGCACCGCGTCAGGCCTTGGCGCTTCCCATCAGATTTTTCATGATGTCATCGAGCTTGCCCGGGTTTTTCATCGCCTCTTCCATCGTGGTCTTGGCCTGTTCAATCCCGGCGTTGGCGACATCCAATGTAATCGTCGTGGCGTTGACCGTCTTGGCGTGTTTCTCGATCAAGGCCTTGGTGCAATCGCGCATAAAACCTGGCGGCACCCGTTCCAGCCGCTGTTGTGCTTCCGCCGTCCATTCCGCTGTCCATCCCATATTCCCACCCCCGTTCAGGCCCGCTTGGCCAGGCAGCTCCAGATATTCATCGATCACCTGGCCGGCAAGCTCCTTGGTAATGGTCTTGACCCCGAGTTTTCTCGCCGATTTTTCGATCTTGGCCTTGGCCCGACGACGCACATAACCCGACGGCGTCTCGCGCAACCGCTCCCTGGCATCCTTCGTCCATTCCAGCTGGACATCGTCATACGCAGTCTCCAGTTCGAGCCCCCCCTCCGCCTTGGCCGCCGCCTCGATGACCGTCTTATCAACGAACTTGAACGATTCGCCCGCCGCACCGCACACGGGGCAGAGCACCGGCTTGTCGCCCTTGCCAACGTAGCCGCACCCTTCGCAGATGTAGTAATCCAGCACCCGCATCCGCTCCTGATAGCTGAGAATATCGCCGCCAGCTTTCACCTCGCCAGCTACACCGCCGAATTGACCGATCATGCCGGCCATGCCGCCTTTGTTCAGGTCCTGGGCGACATCCGTGCTGGCCTGCATCGCGTTGGGATCGATGCCCTTGTCCCGGATCACTTTCCCCATGTCGGCCATCGCCTGAATCGCCGATGCCGGCAGCAGATGACCCATCGCCGCGTCGACGACCGAGTTGCTGATGATCGTGTGGCCTTTTTCAACGGCATAACGGTAAATGGCCGACTTGGCCAGATTCCGTGCAAACGCCGGGACTTTTTCCATCCGCTTGGTCGCCTCTTCGGTCCAGGCGGTCGTATATTCCGCCGTGGTCGTGTAGGAGGGCACATGCTTGCGGCTGGAGAGCAGGACGTGACACGGCGCCATGCGCATGAGATTCTCGCTGTTGCTGCCGATGTCCATATCCTCGTCGCTGTGCACGCCGATCCGCCCGACGATCAACAGCCAGGGGTTGACCTTTTTGACGTACTGCAACACCTTTTCGAAGGGTTTGCCATCCAGCAAGGTCGTTTTCAGTTCGACGCCGTCTTCCTTGGCGACGTCGCGGCCGATGTCGAGCTGCGCCTGGTAAATCTTGGCCAGGCCGCTGTCGATCACCTCTTCGTGCAGCTTCTCCTGCTCCTTGAACCGGAACGTTTTGCCCGCCTCGTCCGAGAGCACGCCGGCGATGCTGTTGAACATGGCATAATGAAAATAGGGATCGAACGCGGCGATCGCCTCGACCGGCATCCCGAATGCCCGGCCCAGCGCCACGGCCGTCTTCAGTCCGCCGTAGCTCTGGGAACTGCCGTCAATCGCCACGACGATCCGGTTGCCGTTGACCTCAGAACTGGGTGCAGGCACGCGCCTCATATTCTTGACGACCAGCAGATCGGACTGGCGGATCCGGCGGGCCACCCGCTCCGTGACACTGCCGATCAGGCTCTGGCCCACGGCGCCGACACCCAGCGCCCCCATGATGACCAGGTCATACTGGTGCTGGGTGATGTCGTCAACCAGCAGCTTGAAATTCTTCCCCTCCAGCGACCGCCGGACCAGCGGCACGTTGGCTCCGTCACATTTTTGCCCCACCACATCGAGATAGGAATCGGTGATCAGTTCCAGGCCCCTGGTAATCAGCGAGTCGTGGATCTTGCGCTGTTTTTCCAGCTCCTGCTCATCGTGATATTCCTCGGGGAGGCCCGCTTCCATCTGTTTGAACCGCTTGTCATGCATTTTGGCGGCATACACATGGCTGCCGACCACCGTGGCGCCGAACTGTCTGGCCAGTTCAACACCGATGTCGATCGCCATGTTGGAGTAATCGGAATTATCGACGGGAATGTAGATCTGCTTATACATGCCGAGGTCCTCTCATGGTGAATACAGCCTGCCTCTCGGAGGGTGGAAACATAACACAAAATTCACTATAGAATCAAGAAGAACACACACCAGTCTTGATGAAAATTCTGGCCGGGATCAATCGCAAGCGAGCAGAGTTCAGTTGCAAATTCAACAGGTTAAACCACGTTATTTCTCTGTCACCAGCCGGATCCCTTCGCCCTGCCGGCCTTCAATGGGCACCGCTTTCTGACATTTTGGGCATTTGACGTAGACGACGTTGTCGAACAACCCGACGCTGTAGTGATGCGCCAGCAAATCATACGCGGTGCCGCACTGGCTGCAGGTGGCCGTATAGCGGCTGCGCAATGCGGTGACGACATCGGTCAACGTCGTCACGTCCCGCCGCAACGCGTCCACCTCCGCCTGAAGTCGCGTGATCACCTCACGCCATTGCCCGTCCAGTCCGTCCGCCATCACGCCGCCTCCTTACTGTTCAATCGTCGAGTTTTCTGGTCTCCCAATGCCGTCCGCCATCGACCGTTTTAAAGAGACCGCTATTCGTCCCGGCGAAGAGCGTCTCGGGGTGTCCTGGCTCAATCGCCAGCACCCGTATGGCGGTGTTCGTCAACCCGGTACTGACCGCCGCCCAGGTGGCGCCGCCATCGGTGGTCTTGAACACGCCGATGCCGCCGGCGTAGATCGTTGCCGGATCACGGGGGTTGATCACCAGCGCCGCCACGTTGCCCGGGGGAATCGTCCGGTTCTGCGTCCAGTGAGCGCCACCGTCGGTGCTGCTAAACAGTCCACGGGTCGTCCCGATATAGAGCGTATCGGGCTGCGTGGGATGCAGCACGATGGCATTGACCCCATGGGAGAGCGCTCCACCCATCGCTGAGATCGACAGCCCTTCATTGATCGGCCGCCAGTGCTCGGCCCGATCAACGCTTTTATACACGCCGCCGGTGGTGCCGGCGTAGAACGTTCCTGGGTGCTTCGGATCCGCCACCAGCGGGACGACATAGACGCTCTCCATCCCCGCCACCCGCTCCACCCACTCGACACCCGGATCATCCCGTTTGTAGACACCGACGGTCGCTCCCAGATACATGGTCCGCGGCAGCTCCGGATCGAACAAAATTGTGCTCACAATGGAGATATGTTCTTTCAAGCCGAGATTGTCCGGCACCCAGTGCTGTCCCCCGTCCCAGCTCTTCCAGACGGCCTCTCCGAAAGTCCCGGCATAGATCTGCGCGGGGGAGCGCGGATCGATCGCCAACGACATCATCCTGACGCCGCCGACTCCCTCGTCGGACAACACCCAACCCTCTCCGCCGTCCCGGCTCTTGTAGATGTGATTGGACGTCCCCGCATAGACGATCTGACTATTGGTCGGATGAATCACGATGGACGAGACGGCCGCCCCCTTGCTGCAGCCGATCGACGCAAAGACCACGAACAACCCGTAGGCCACACCCCACCACCACTGAAGATGCTTCACGTGGTGACCCGCTGGTAGATCCTCGGCAACCGCTCCGGCAGCTGGCGCACATCATCGATCACCGCGTACTGATTGGGCGCGAACAGCGACGCCTGATACTCCTCGCCCTGCCGGTCGACGGTAATGCAAAAGGTCCGGACGCGCGCGCGCCGCGCTTCCACGAGCGCCCGCTTCGTATCGGCCAGGGCATGAGCACCTTCATAGTCGCGATCGAAGGGACGACCATCCGACAGCCAGAGCAACAGGCGCGTTTTGGCCGCCTGTTGCAGGAGCTTGCGGGTGGCGTGCCGGATCGCCGTGCCGTCCCGGTTCTGCACCAGCGCCGTCATCGCGCCGATGCGCTCACCGATGCGGCGGCCGTATGGCTCGTCAAAATCCTTGACCAGATAAAAATCGACCTGATCACGGCCATTACCGGAATAGGCGTAGATGGCCAGGGCGTCGCCAACCGCCTCGACGGCTTCCGCGAGGAGAAAAACGCTCTCTTTCTCCACCTGGATGATAGACCGACCCGACAATCCGCCCGACAATCCAAACGACGGCTGACCAGGCTGAGCAAGCAATTGCTGTCCCGTCGACCCGCTCACATCGACCAGCAGCGCTACAGCCACATCCCGATCCCGTCGATCGCGCTGGATATAGAGCTTGCTGGACGGCGTCCGGCCCGCCCGGCGATCGATGACGGCTTCGATCGCCGCGTCCAGATCGATCTCTTCCCCGGCCTCCTGGCGTTTGAGTTTTTTGAATCGATCCGGGCGCAGCCGTTCAAAGATTTTCCGAAGCAACAGGAGCTGGCCCCGGTAGGTCGTCAGCACCGACTCAACAAACAGCGCACCTGAATCGGCGGCCCCCCCAGACGCCACGGCCTCGGGCATAACCTGTTCACGGACCGTGCACCAGCCGTGACGATAATCTTGAATCGCCTCATCCCATTCGGGGTAGGCAAACAACCCGGCCCCGTCAGCCGTTTGTTGCGTGGGCTCTTCCGCCCCTGCACCAACCGAAGCGGGCATTCCGGCCGCAGGCGATGCATCCGGGTCGCCTGCGGTCGCCATCGGAGCGCCTTCGCCGGCCGGCGGCTGATCGGGTTGATGCGCTGAGGAGACCTGCCGCATTGAAGAGGGCGTCATCGAGGGCGGGGTTTCTTGCCGTACGGAGAGGGGCACGGCGGCCGAAGGGCCACGCTGTCCCCCTTGCCGGCCACGGTACTGGGGTTCCATCAGAGGACGATAGTGCCCCGGCTCCCCCTGATCGATCGTAGCCCCGGCTTGCCCCAGCGGATTGGTGCTGGGCTCCGCCGACGTCGGAGCGGGCGGGGCAAAGTGCTCCATGTCACCTGTCAGGCGCCGGGTTAACAACAGACAGCAGTCGCAGGCGGCGCGAAGCGAGTCGGCCGCCGTCGCCGCCGGCTGCTGCACGCGCTGGAGCAGACCACCCAGCTCGATGATCAATGGCTCCAATGCGGGCGGGATCGGGGTGTTGGTCCGTCCCGCCATCGAGAGTTGCAGCAACAGCTCCACCACCTGCTCGACTGTTGAAAGAGCGCTGCCGCGACCGGCCGCCACAGCCTCAGCGGTCAGCTCCACTGGATTAATTGACGGGCGAAGAAACAACGTATAACCCACTACCAGATCAAGATCACCGCGAAGACCGGGATAGGTCCGGCGCAGAAAGGCATCGATGCGCCCCCCTTCGGCGATGGTCCACAGATCAGACGCCAAGGCCGGGGCGGCCAATAAACTGAAGAAGTGTTCGACCGCCTGGCCGATGGTCATGGCGGGAGCGTCGAGTTCCGATGCCAATCGGGCGGCGTGATGGTCGCCGAAAAATGTTTGGGCCAGCGTGATCAATTCCGCCCGGTCAACCTCAAACGCCTCGAACTCAAGCTGTCCTGCTTGATAGGCCGTCATCACCTTATAGTAGCGAAAGTTCTCTTCTTGCGACCCAAACTCGCTCACAAACGGAGGGAGAAACACCGTTCGTCCTTCCCGATACGGCAACTGATCGGGCAACGGATGGCTTTCGGCCCTGTCTGCGTCATTCGATGTGGCCTCAGTCGGCGATGTGGCCGCAGTCGGCGATGTGGCCGCAATCGGTTTGATCATCACAGAACAACCGCTGAGGCCTTCGGCAAACAGTGTCAGCGTCCGGGCCACCTGGCGCAATGACAGTCCCCCGGCGGCGTGATCAAGATACTGCTCCGCGGTCGACGATTCCAGACGGAAATAGGCCAGACCGGCCCCGGCGGACCGGCGTAAGAGCAACCGGCCATTAGCCACCCAGTCGTCCAGCCGCCGGCGCCATTCCTGTTCACCAGCCGTGTCATGATGATTTCGCGCCGGGCCGGCCTGCGGTGCGCGCAACAGAAACCGCCGCACCAGCTCGCCACCCTTCGACAGCAAGGCGACGGCCGCGTCCGGACTCTCCATTGCCAGTACGCGCACTCGGTCCAGAAGCCACTGGCGTTGTGACGCCGACGGGATCGCCTGCAGCCATTGCGGCGCCTGCTTGAGCAACGAAACACGGCGGTCCGGCGATTCATCCGTGAGCGCCCGCACAAGGCTCAACAGGTGCGGTCTGAGCTCCGAGGGCGTCACGGCCCCCAGCCATTCAGGGCTGACCCGAAAATATTCGAGCGCCGGCAGATAGTCCGGTTTGCCCAACTGGTTCGGTTGCACCAGCGTCCCGCCCAATTCGGCCCAGACCTGCAGGGCCGACGCCGGCAAAGACAACAGGAACGGCGCGCTCTGTTTGAAATATTCAGATGCCAGAATCGAATCCTGAGACGCCAACCGCGCGCCGAATTCCACCCATTGCCTGACTGACTCCAACCTGATGCCGGCGGGATCGGGAGGCAGCAGCCGGATGACGGCTGGCGCCTGCCGGAGCAATTCCAAGGCGAGGCCGGCATCCCCTTCAGCGCACTGATCCGCACAGGCGATCACCAGCCGGCGAAGATCGACCGCCTCGATCTCGGTAAAGAGCTGCGGGCTTTCCCGAAAATAGCGCACCGCGGCCACGGCCGATCGAGCCGCAATCTTCAAACCAGCACCGACCCACGGCCCCCATTCGTCCTCACCCAACCGGTTGATCAGCAACGGCGCCTGGCGAAGATATTCGCCGGTCGCTTTGGCCGATCGTTCCGTCAGCAGGAGCCCCAGCCCCAGAATCATGACCCGGAGCGATGCCGGGGCCGGCTGTAACTGCCGCAGCACTTCGTCAACCTCATCCGGATCGAGGTGCTCCGACAGGGCGCCGGCCAACTGCCGCAGCCTCAGGTCGATTGCAGACGGGCTTGGTGCGGACGAGGAGTGATCGGGGTCGTTCATGTTACGAGATTGGTCAATCGGACATCCGATGGGGGGCTCGGGGGGAGAGGAAGAACTCTCCCCCCGATCTAATCAACGCGAACGGAATCATCAGATGACCGCGCTGACCAGCTCGCGAATGCTCCGTTGAATTTCGGGATCATCGGTCAGCGGTCTGGCGATGGCGGCATCGCAGGCACTATGAGGGGGAATTCCCCGCTGGATCAACGTGCCGGCATAGATCAACAAGCGGGTGCTGACCCCTTCTTCCAGACCATGCTGCTTGAGGTGTCTGACCTTTTCGCCAATCTTGACCAGGGCGGCGGCGACCTCTGGACCGACGCCGCTCTCATGCTGGATGATCCTGGTTTCAACCTCCGGTGAGGGATAATCAAAATCGATGGCGATGAACCGTTGCTTGGTGCTCTGTTTCAGCTCTTTGACCACGCTCTGATAGCCGGGGTTGTAGGAAATGACCAGCATGAATTCCCGGCCCGCTTCAAGCAATTCGGCCTTCTTGTCGATGGGCAAAATACGGCGGGTATCGGTCAGCGGATGGATGACGACCGTGGTGTCTTTTCTCGCCTCCACCACCTCATCCAGATAGCAGATCGCGCCGTAGCGGACTGCCAGGGCGACGGGGCCGTCGACCCACACCGTCTCTTCCCCCTTGAGCAAATACCGGCCGACCAGGTCCGAGGCCGTTACATCCTCATGACAGGCGACGGTAATCAACGGCCGCCTGAGCCGATGGGCCATATGCTGGACGAACCGGCTTTTGCCGCAGCCCGTGGGCCCCTTGAGCATCACCGGCAACTGGTTGGCATAGGCCGTTTCAAACAGCTCGACCTCCTGGTGAAGCGGCACATAGTAGGGCGCCTGCTGGACCAGATACTGGGCGATGTCGGCTTCCGGTGCAAATGGTCGGCTGCTCATCGGCGCTCCTCCACGTCTCCCTTGAAAAACAGAATATTGTACACAAAACGTGCACGTTCTTGCCAGGCATTACAAGTCAAGGGGAGATGCTCCTCTCCCCTTGACTATCCCCATCGCCCATACACCTCGTACCTCCAATGAGGGGCTCGGGGGGAGAGCCGGACTCTTCCCCCGCTCTAATCTGGGGAGATGCGCTTCGACTCAGCCATGGCCGTCGGCCATGTCGCTGGCTCAGATTCCGCCTTCGCAGGCAGAGCCTGCGAAGCTTCATTCAGCTCCCCCTGACAACCCCCATCGCCCATACGCCTCGTACATCCTCTCCCGCCACCGTTTATTGAAAATCAAGGGGAGAAGCCAGCTCTCCCCTTGATCATCCCCATCGGATTTACGCGTCGTGAACTTCAATACCTCCAATTGCGGCCCAGGGGGCTGATTCGTTATAATTCACCTCCTAATGGCTGATTCCCTCTCTTCCCAACCGACTCCTTCACACGAGGCCGGCGCGACTGTCGCACAACCGGGCTGGTGGGGGCGGCAAACACTGCTCACACGGCTGCTCCTCATCAGCATCGGTCTGCTTATCCTCTCCGGCTACCTGGTGACCAGGGACCTGAACCGGGAGGCCCCCGATTTTGACGGCGCCACCGGTTGGATCAATTCCACACCGTTGCAATCGGGCGACCTGGCCGGCAAAATCGTTTTGGTCGACTTTTGGACGCTCAGCTGCATCAACTGCATTCGCACCCTCCCCTACTTGAAAGCGTGGGATGAAAGATATCGCGACCAGGGGCTCGTGATCGTCGGCGTGCACACGCCGGAGTTTGCCTTCGAGCAGACGACGGAACGGGTGGAGGAGGCCGTGGCGCGATTCGGCCTGCGCTATCCCATCGCGCTCGATAACGACCGGGCGATCTGGAGTGCGTTCGCCAATCACTGGTGGCCCCATAAATATCTGATCGACCGCACAAGAAAAATCCGCAATGAGTGGATCGGCGAGGGCGGATACCCCGATGTCGAACGGGCGATCCAGCGCCTGTTGGCCGAGGGACAGAGCGCCCCGCCGGGACGAGAGACGGTCAAGGTGTCGGCCGAGGCGATCGATCAGAAAAAAATCCAGACGCCGGAGATCTATTTCGGCTACGGGTTCGTTCCCGATGGCGGCCTTTTCGCCCTGGGCAATCAGAACATTGGCCAACTCAGGGATGAAGTCATCTCCTATGCATTGCCGGAAGAGACGAACGTGGAAGAAAACCGATTTTATCTGTCCGGCTCATGGAAGTTGCAGGATGAGAAAACAGAGTTCATGGAGAGTGGAGACGCGCAGGTGCTGCTCTCATACGAAGCCAAGGCGGTCCACATGGTGGCGGAACATGCCGGACGACCCGCAACCGTGTATGTGCTGCGAGACGGTCGGTCTTTGGACCGGGCTATTGCGGGAGCAGATATCCAATTTGACGCCCAGGGGCGGAGTTATGTCAACGTCGACCGCGGTCGCATGTACCGGCTGATCGACGATCCGGCCGGGTACGGACGGCATCGCATCCTGCTCAAAACCAATGACAAGGGATTGGCCATTTACACGTTGACGTTCGGGTGACCGCCATGCGCAACCGCTTACTGGGCCTGATCATAGTATCGGGGCTGTGGTTGGGGCCCGTCGTTTCGTCGGCACAGGCCACCCCGCTGTTTGAGACCCGGGGGGACCGCGCGGCGTTGGCCGACCTTCAACGATTGGCCGAGGCTGAAAACCGCTACTGGGCCGAGCATCAGACCTACACGGTCTCCTTTGCCGATTTGGGTCCAACACCCTTTGAGCCCACGAAAGACATCTATGTGCAGGTTGAAGCGGCCACCCAGACCCGTTTTCGAGCCATCGCCATGCCTCGTGAGTCGCACACGGCCAGGGTCTTCTCGCTGGAGGCAAAGAACGGCCAGGGCACCGCGACTGAACTGAACACGGATGAGGTCTCCACCTACGTGCTGGGGGCGTTGAAACCCATCCGGGGAGCTGAGGCATTGAAACGGTTGTTGGCCGCACTCTCGACGCTGGGACTGGCTGGAATGATCATCTACGGGATGATCATTCACAGGAAGGGCAAGGCAGGACAATGGCGGGCGTCAATGCCCTATTTCCTCGGATTGGTGCCGCTCTACGTCACCCTGATCCTTTCAACCTATGTTGATGAGCATACCTATATCGGCCCTCTGGTCCTGGGCATGGCAGTGACAGGTGCAATCACCAGCGCGTCGAGCATCCTGTTGGGTATCATCACCCTCTGGCAATCGATCGCCCTCGATGATGGGTTTCAATTCCGGCGACTCGCGTTGATGGGTGTCTTGTTTGCTCTGCTCGGTATCGTCAGCCCATTTTATACGTTTTATCCGCATCTTCCGTGGATCGGCGACTTGACCAGCCGGCCCGCAGCACATCGCATTCTGCCTCCGTAATGGTCCGAGATCCCGTGCCCTCCCCTGGTGCATACGCCCCATCAACACCACAGCCTTATCCAATTTTTTTTGGCAGTGTGCTGATCGTCGTCGGTCTGCTACTGGGAATGGCCTGGGCCTTTCGGGCCTGGACGGTTGTGCTGCTTGCGCCTGGGGATCCAGCACTGATCAGCCATGCTCTGGTCACCCTCGTGTCATTGGGCGCGTCGGTGCTGTTGTCTCTAATCGGCTGGCGCACGTTTCGCCGGCGGGCACATTCCACCGATGGTGCGTGGCTCACGGTCATCGGCCTCTGGATTGCCGGAGTGGGTGTCCATCGGCTGGTTGCCGTCCTCACCCACCCCGTGACGGATCCCAATCCCCGAGCCCATCTGCATCTGTCGGTGCTCTTTATGGTCATCGGCGCATTCCTGCTCGGCATGGCGTGGTTCTGGAGACGGAACGCCCCCGGCTCGGCCCTGCGGGACAGGAGGCCGGCATAAGCGCCGGCACATCGGGATCACACGTGCAGGAACCGCCGACACCATCATCCTCCATGCCGTCCGGTGCGCCAGCGGTCGAAAAATGGGTGTGGAAATTGTTCACCGGAGAGGCCTACCCCTATATCCGGCGCACCTTGCAGCAACAGCACGGAAGACCACCGACACAGGACGAGATGAAGGAAAAATTTTTCGAGGTTTATCCCCGCTCAACCGTCAAAATCATGGTCATGGAGTTGGTCGGTCTCGGATTGGAATTTCAGGATTTGGCCACGCACCCGTATGGGGCCAACGATTTTTCTCAGTTGATGGCCGATCCCCTGGGCTATCTGGGCCGCACGTTTGGTGGCGGGAAATTCAAACTAAGCTTTTACTACGGGGATCAGTTCGTCGCCACGCAAAACTTCAAGGTCAGCGGACAACCAAAATGGAACATACGCAAGTGCCTGGCCTCGATCGTCGAGGCGATGGCGCAGAAGGATCGAGGCGCCCAGCCGCCCGCCACCTCGTTTCCCCAGCTGCTCACCCGTCTCTGTTCGAAACTGGCGCTTTCTCCGGACGCGGCCGCCGCCGAAAAACCGGCCTTTCTTCAACTGGTCCGATCCACTGCCGGCAATCAATATGAGGACTATCTTTCGATCCTGCTGAACATCCCGGAGTCGGCACATCTTGTCGCCTGGCTCTTCGCCCAGCTCACCGAGCTGTATCGCCAACGATCCTCGTCAGCACAGCACTGATCGCCCTGACGTGGGACGCGCTGGCTGTGCCACCCACCATTTCGATGGGCTACCGGCGAGATTGAGGATTCTCCGAGAGGGTTTGCACATAGGTGACTACGTACCAGGCATCTTCTTCAGAGATGATCTGCGGCGCATAGGCAAACATGGAGCTTCCTGGACTGCCATGGGTGACGACCCAGTAGAGTTCACCGTCCGTCCGCAGGCCGCTGAATTGAGGATCGGTAAAATTTCTTGGCGGCGGAATGAGCCCGATTCCGGCCGGGCCATCCCCTTTTCCTTCCACACCATGGCAGGTATAGCAGGCACCGGTGCTGGTGAAGATTTTCTTTCCTCTGTCCAGATTGTCCCTGGTCGGCTGAACGGGGTTTTTTAACGCCTTGGCCGTTGCCAATAACTCCGCAGGAACCCTCGGCACCGACAGATCAACGGCCTGCCCTGCCATGCGGTTTGGACTATTGGTGCTCCTGACAGAGGTAGATGTCAGCAACAGAGTGAGCGCGTAAAAGGCCAGTATCACGACGCCAAGGGCGATGATTGCTCGTCTCATAACTCAGCCATGCCCGCTCTCACTCCCTGATGTGGAGGCTAGGTTCACAACCTGGCCTTCCAGACCCCGAGGAAAGAAAAAGGGCCGCTTGCTTACAAAAGCGGCCCTTTTCCCATCTCGGGATCGTCGATTCAACGGCACTTACTTTTTCTTGGCTCCGCTGTGCCCATTGCCGTTCTGCATGCTCTTGGCTTTCCTGATGACCCACCACATACCAATGACCACGCCACCCATCACGAATGGCGGATAGACATACGCTTTGGTCGGCGTTAAGGGCTTCAGCACCACATAATACCATGCCGATAACGCCATCCTGGCCCCGGCCTCGCCATTATCACCATCCCACGCCTGGAACGCAATGGGGATGTATTTGTTCACCTCAAACTGCACATCATTCTCTTTATCCTCGGTCTTGATCGGCCTGGTGAGAATGACACGCCACACCCCGTCCTTAAACTGCGCGCCCTCGGCCTTCAAGGCTGTTTGCCTGGCTTGGATCTTATCTTCACCGGTTTTTCCCTCAATCCCATGCCCGGTGTAGGCCACGGTTTTCCCATCGCTCTCCCACTTCCACAAATCAACCGGCTTTTTCTCATCACCGTGAATGAAGAAGGGCCGTTCGGGTGCCACCAACTTCTCCCATTGGGCCGGGAATTGGATCGCCACGGCATCATTGTACACCACCGGTTCGGGGTAGGTTTGCCCTGGATAGAGCGATGCAAACGTCGGCTTCATCTCATCGAAAACCATCTTGTTGGCATAGTAGGCAACCGGAATCGTCAGGTCCGCGACATTCATGGCTGCAGGAAGACTTCCCCCCTGTGCATGGCTTTCGTTCCGATCATCCCACTCCAAGAGAAAGGCGATTTCATCTTTATTGTAGAGTGACTTCACCCAGACGTTTTCAATCCGCCGATTGAAATTCTGCGGTTTCCTGGTGATCTGCCCGCCAAGACCGATGAAGTGCGGCTCTTGGTCATTCCATTTTGGATCATCAATGGTTGTGGGCAGTGGTCCCTCAACATGCTCGGTTCCCAACACAAAATTAATCGCCGGCTTCATGGTAATGGGATCGATCTTGACTTTCGGGCAGAGCGAGATGACAAAGTTGGCGACATTCCACCGATCTTCGACCGACAGCGCATCGATAAACGACGGCATCGGCGTCCCGTTCAAACCGGTGGAGACTTCACGGAAAACGTTTTTTGGATTGTAGGGATCGCGTCGGTTGCCCCTGAAGTTCCAGCATTGGTGCAGATCCGCCGGAAAAATTGGGAAACCCCAGTCATCCTTCTGTGTTAAATTGCCGTTCCCACGACCATCCGGGCCGTGGCACTGCACGCATTTTCCCTTGTTCAAAAACACGTCCAAACCCTTCTTGATGCTGTCCGGCGAGCTGGCCACCTGTCCGTCAAAACTGATCACGTGAAAATCTTCAAACTCGGTATCCTGAAAGTTTCGGTCCTTGACCATCTTGACTTTGACAAAGGCCACCACATCACGCCGTTGCTGGTCGGTCAAAATACCATCCCAGGCCGGCATGGCCGAACCAGGAAGCCCATTGGTGACCGTCAGGAAGAGATCATCATCCGTGGGCAGTTCACCACTACCCGTGGTCCTGATCTTAAATGTACCCTGGTTAAAATTTCTCGGCCGCGGCCAGAGCCGCAACGCCCCCGGCCCATCCCCGGCGCCTTCAGGCCCGTGACACCAGACACACTTCTTGAAAAACACCTTGGCTCCGGCCTCCAACTGCGCATCTGTCGGCTTTTGCGGGTGGTAGGCTCCGCCTGCCGCAGGAGCGGGTTTCTTCTCGTCCGCCACGGCACGGTCCAGCGTCAGCGAACCTCCTGCGACGATGACCATCCCCCAGATGAGCGCCCAGATGGCCCAACGAGTTCGATGGTGGTTTATAGGTCGAGTCATGCGCAAATTGCTCATCGTTCTTCTCCTGTCACCGCTGATGATGCTTAATCCCACGTTCTCGGGAAAAACTCGGTATGCCAGTATTCAAAGAGCGCTACCTTCCAAATGTCGTCTATTTTCAGGTGCTCTTCCCATGGCGGCATGGCCGAATCCCAGGGATTGATCTCACGCGGAGCGTTCATCCCACCCTTCGAAATCCGCCAAAAAACAAATGTCTCTTGAAGCTGTGCAATGGTCCCCGGATCGGCCAGATTGGCGGGAATCGGTCGAAACGCAAAGGCAAACATGCCGCGTCCGTCCAGATTGTCCCCATGGCAAAAATGGCAGTTTCTAAAGAAGACCTCGCCCCCTTCTTTAACGTACTTCAAGTAGCCTTCCGCCTTGGGATCAAACGGGTTCCCGGCAAAAAATTCTTTCTCCTTCCCCACATCCAGATATTCACCCTTCGTATCCACACGAAACGGATTTTTGGAGGTTTGCAGGGTGAACTGCTTGTCCTGAACCTTGATCGCCTGCGGCGGGGCCGGATGCACCGTTCTCAACTCGGGCGGCTCGGGAAAAACCTTGGGCGGCGCGATAGAGCTGTATGTTCCCCACCCCAAACCAAGCGGCAGCGCCACAAACGCCACAGCCCGCACGCCTCGATAGATCGGCGAGGCACCGACCAGCGTATCGACGATCGGTTGTTTGGTTTCCGTCCACGACGCCTCATTGGCCGAGACAAAGAGACCGATCACCAGGGTGATCAACCCCATATAGATATAGATCAAGCTGGAGGGAATCGGCGGCGAGATCACAAACTTGAAGATCGTAAAGGCGGCCAGCCACGTCAGCGCCCCCTGGGCCAGCATGGGGATGCCTTTGCCGAACGTCTTCTTGATAAAGTAGTGGCCGATCACAAACAACAGAAAGGTTGCGCCAATAACCACCAACAACTGGATGGGCATCTTTCCAGGTATCCAGAACCCACTCATCGACTTCTCCTCCTCTTAATCCCTAGTTCTCGAAATCAGCAATCGCCGGTCCAATCCTTACCGTTGTGCCACAACAGATGGAGAGAACGCTGGCGCTTCTTCCACCGTCGTCTGGGCCGCACGAATGGGCTGATCAGCCTGGGTTTTCTTCATCAGGCTGCCCTCTTTTTCCATCGGATTTCGATCAAGACCGGCCTTGATCGCCCTCTCGGCTGTCTGTGTCATCAGAAAATCCGCCATTTTGCTCACAGCCGCGTATGTGAACCTTGTTGCAAAATCTTGAATCATGAGGCTCTTACCCAATGGCCACTTGGGATCAGCAATCTTCGGAAAGCCAGGTACAAGAAACGCGTTGGGATCCATAATCGACTCAATGACGTACTCTTTTGGAGTCATCGCATGAGCAAACCCGGCTTTCATCGCCTCTTTGTACTCAGCCGACTTGAGCCGATTGGGCGCGTTTGTGCCCTCCATCAACAGCGGGCCAATCGCGCCGGTGTGGGCAAAGCTGATGTCCGGAATCTTGTGACAGGCGGCACAGCCCATTTTGGTCACAATTTGCTCGGGGGTATCCGCTGCGCAGGCGATCTTGGCGCATGGGTCGCCCGCCGCCGCCGTCTCAAGCTGCAGTTTCGGTCTGTCAGACACCGGAATAAACTTTTCATAGGCCGACTTGATCTCCTCCGCCGAGGGTGGATCCATCCCTTCACGGTAGAAGAGCCAGGTGTCAACCGCGATCAGTTCATCGATCGAAAGCGAGATCGAGGGTTTATGAATAACCGGCATCGGGCTTTCACGATCATTGGTGCCCTTCACCCCGAATCCCTCCACCACATAGCAGGACGGACAGGCATGAGACTCGGCAATATATTCTTCCGCCGTGGTGGCGCGACCGCTTCCCTTGAACGACTCGGTCTGAATGGTATCCGGCTTCAAATAGCGCGGATCCTTGATCCGCTCGGCTGCCCGCACTCCAATACCGATCAAATTTGGCGCCCGGTCACCGATATCGCCTTTTTTGAAGGTGTGGCAGAGCGGGCACTGCCCTTTGCCGATGCCTCGCTCTGCAGCCCCGCCGACCTTGCCGAAAATGATCGCTTCACCCATGTCGGCACGCTCTGCCGCTGACATGGTCATGACGTTCTTACTGCACTCTTCGGGGTGTGCGGCTTTTTCTTTTGGATCGCCGCAGTTGACTGGCTTGGGCGGCGGAATCCCTTCAACCTGAGGCAGCCAGTTCGAAAAACCAGTGAAGGAGGCGCTGGCCAGAACGAAGAACCCCACACTCACCAGCATCGTTCTGGCTCGGGGAACCATATACCCAAGCCACATTACCGTCGCAGACGCCACAAAAAACCAAAATGCCAGCCAGCCTTGAGTCACGCTACACCCTCCTCAAACAAAAAAAGAGATCAGTCTACTAGAACCAGACTGACCTCTATCCACATCGTTGAGCCGCCCCTCCACACCAAGGAAACGTAAATGGTTCGATCGCGAGTACGCGCTTCCCTCGCGCTACTTCGATCCCCCGGCTATTGCCGGTTGGTGCACGGGTGCATGAGCCGTTTTCGCAACCTTGGCTCCGATTTCACCCAACCAGAAAACAAACAACGTCAATGTCCAGAAGACCACCACATTGAACGTCATCACATTCGCCGCAAACCCAATCGTGTGTGTAAACGCCCACGGCGAGTTATCTCGGCCGATCTCCATCACGTGCCAGAAGAGCCGAACCGATGATCGAATATACCCCATCAGCCCCATCAGCCATGTGAATGACACGGCCAGCACAAACAGAGCATATTGCGAGCGGGACGAAATCTTCCCCCACAGCACCGGCCCCATATCCTTCGCCCCCCGCATCATGGCGATATTGATCCCGCACCCCACAAACAGACAGGTGAGCGTGCTCACCACCTGGGGCACCGACAGACCGACCCGGACATTCGCGGGAATGTAATAACCATAGATCGCCAGCCACCAGTTGTTCACCAACGCCACCGTGAACATGGCAACGATCGCCGCATTGCCCCAGGCCGCCCATTTCACCGTAATCTGTTTATTGGCACGTTGGTAGATGATAAACGCGATGATCGTGGTCATCAGCATCGTGTTGACCGCGCCGTTCTTGGCCGACATCACGCCGAAATTTCCAACCACGGGGTGCTGCTGCCCGCCCATCGCCTTCAGTTCCTGGGGCGTGATGATCAGCGTGTGCGGGGTCAGCCAGACCAGGAAGGCCGCCGCGGTCAGGAACAGCACATATTTGATCGACTTGGCGTAGCGCTCGGCTCCCTTCATCCGGTCCATGCCGGCGAAAAGATAGTAATCGGTCGCGAAAAACAATGCCCCGATCAGCACGGCCTGGATAATGAAGAGCCATGCCAGCAACCCACCCATGAGCGTGATACCCATCTGCTGACGGTAGCCGTAGACTTCACGCATCAGCCAGTAACCGGCGAACGGCAGGGGAATCAACGAACCCACAGCCAGGAACATCGAGATGTAGCCCATCCAGTCGTAGTACGCGCGGTCTTCATCGGTTTTGGCTGACAGAAATTTGTAGGCCGCATACGCGCCCACGACCCCTCCGCCAAACACCATGTTGCCGATGATCCGGTGCACGTTGATGGGATTCCACAGCGCCGTGTGGATCAGATGCCACATATTGCCGAGAAACCGCCCCTTCTCATCCACGCCGGCCGGTGACATCATAAACGCCGCCCATGAATTAGCCAGCATCATCAGCACCGTTCCAAAGACGTTCAGAAGCACCCCCATCGTGGCATGAATCCACTTCAGGAGACCATGATTCATCTTGTCCCAGCCATAGTAATAGATGTAGAGGGTGCCGCTCTCCGCCAAAAACAAGAGCGCATAGATGTGCATCACAGGCCTAAAGAGACCGGCAATATAGGTGAAGAACGCGGGGTAGAAGGTGAGAAACCCGAACAACAGCAAGGCGCCCAAGATGGCGGTGACCGAATAGGCGGTCAGGCTGATCTTCACAAAGGTATAGGCCAGATGATCATATTTTTTGGCCATCGCCTTATCACGAGTCAGCAGCCCGACCAATTCAATCACCATGCAGAAAATAGGCACTGCCAGCACAAAGCTGCCAAAATAGAGATGCTGCTGGGCCAGAACCCAGATGATCACCCGATTTTCGCTTAATGGAAAGGGGAGGTTGTAACTGGGATAGTTCTGCTCGGTCATTTCCGTCCAGCCCACCCCCGAGACCGGACCTTCCGTCTTGTAGTACACATCCTTGCCCTTTTCAACAGCAGCGACGGCCTGAGGTTGCGCCTCTTGGGCGAGCGCCACGGCAGACATCAAGGGAAGCATCATGGAAAGGGAGAGAAAGACCCCCAACATGCACATCGCCCACAGTTTGCGCTGCTTGATGATCGTCAACATGGCTGCTCTCCTTGCTCCGTGGTGTGGCTCAATGCCACCGGCATTTACCTCAATCCCGCAAAATAGTCGAGCCCTTGGATTTTCATGAACAACCAATCAATCGTTTGAAAGTAGAAGAACCACGCTACCAGGCAGATCGCAAAAATCGCCAGATTTTTCCCCATCGCCTCCACCCCTTCCGTTAGTCAAGAACCCTCTCGTCCCAAGACGTCACCAGATCAGCACTACAACCGCTGTGTCGATTAACGGACGACAGCACCGAACCAATAAAAGAACCAGACCGAAAGAATACATGCCACGATATAGATGATCGGACCCACCTTGCTCTTTTTCTCAGTCTCCATATGGATCAGCTCCTTCCAATAATTGGGACGTGCCAGTATAGAAAAATGGCAGATTCTTGTCAAGCCAAATTAACTCACCCAAATTAAAATATCGCAAATTAGAGGTTTCACATTGGAACATCTTGTCCTCCCTCATGATTCGAAGGCGCGGATGAGGCAGACCGCGCACAACGGAAACCAATGGTCACATCCCGGTATTCCGGGAGCATTTTAAAACGGGAATAGGTATGGGCATAACGGAAGGAGTCGTGCCATGACCCGCCCCGAATAACTTTTTCATCGCCGATTGCGGGCCCGGACGGATTCTTTGCTGGCATCACCCTATAATAATACTCATCATACCAATCATTCACCCACTCCATGACGTTACCCGTCATGTTGTACAGCCCGTAGGGACTCCGTCCTGCCTCAAAGCTGTCAACCGGCGCAGTGCCAGAAAAGTGGTCTTCCACCCCGTCCAGATTGGCCAGCAATGGATCAGGCGTATTGCCCCATGGCCATTCCCGCCGCCCTTGGCCCTTGGCGGCCTTCTCCCACTCAGCTTCGGTCGGCAATCGCTTGCCCTTCCATCGACAGTAGGCATCCGCATCTTCCCAGGAGACACCCGCGACCGGTTTGGCCGGCTCGACAAACGACGCCAAGTCAACCGATGCCAGCGCCAGATAGCCCGCCAGTCGAGGTTCACGGTGCCCCGTGACCGCCGCAAATGCATAAAACTGGGCCATCGGCACCTCATATTGATCGATCCAATAGGCATCCACATCAATCACACGAACGGGTTTTTCGCTATTTTGGCCTTCATCATTGCCCATCATAAAACTGCCCGCGGGAATTAAAACCATGGCATCGTATGCGGCATTGGCGGCAGCGCTCCTGACCGCTGCCTGCGCCTGCTCCATCGCCGCCTGTTCCCGTTGTTGTTTGACAGCCATCCATTCGAATTTTTCGCTCTCCTGTCCTTCGCGCTTGGCCACGATCTGGACAGGATCCCATGGATGCCGGATGCCGATCTGGATCATCACCAGAATAGCGCCAACAATGAGCAGATAACCGATGACAAGATATTTACTCATGGCGGGAGATCAACCTGCGCGCCGAGCGGAAGCCTTCGTTCTCCAGCCCGGCCGAACAGAAGACGAACAGCGAGCATCAATCAATGACAGAAACACCTCGAAAGATACGGCTAGCCCTGCTTGCTGACAGCAGCATTCTCTCGCTGGCTGGCCACCGAGCCGGACTGGAGAGCCTTCCGCTCGTCACGGTTCGATCCCTGCCGGGAATTCCGGCGCGCCTCCCAGGAACGTTCAAGCATTTGCCCGACAAACAATCCCGTGATAAATACGGCCCCGGTGTAGAAGAGCACATAGATTACATAGAACACATGTTTCATGACGCGGCTCCTTCCCCACCCGAATCCACGGCCACCGGCTGCGCTGAGGACCGGTCATATTGGCCTTCTTTAGTGCCCAGACGACGGGGCCCTCTGTGTCGGCCCAACCACGCCCGTTCATACCGTTGCCCGATGATCAAACCGGCCAGGAAAACTCCTCCCGTATACATAATAATGTAGCGCGCATAGAGGGAACCCAGCACCAATTCCACGCCCCAGATCAGGCATAAGACCACGGCTATATAACCGATATAAAAGCGAGCTGACATCGTTCCATTGTCCCGCGCGTGCGCACTACTCTGTTGATCGATGCGCCGACCTGGCCCGCTCGATGGCTTGCCCTACCATGACCCCTGAGGTAAACAAGGCCACGGTAAATATCACCAGGGAAAATCCATACAGAAGGAGGTGTCGCATCCGTGATATTCAGCCCACCGGCAGAAATCGGGCGCATTATATGAATCCCCTCATCCCATGTCAAGCCAAAGACACAAAAAGGGGTATGCGGCAGTCCCCGCACACCCCTTTTGGCTTAAAATACTACGCTTACTTTTTATACTCAAAATTCGCCGTCACCTTGCCATTCGCCGCGACGGTGATCTCTTGCTCCTCTTCACCCAGAATCGGGTGCCAGACCTTTAACTCATATTTGCCCGGAGGAACCTGATCAATCGTGAAGGTCCCATCCTTGCCCACCACCGCATAGTAGGGATTCGCAACCGGGTAGAAGTAGGCGTTCATGAAATTGTGCTGATCACACTCCATTTTCATGAAGCTTTCTTTCTTGCGAAGTTTGACCGTTTCAGTGAGCGTCTGCCCCTTGTTGGGCAACGGCTTGTTGAACATCGTGCTGCTGGTGGCGCCCTTCATCTCATAGCCGTGCGGATTGTGCAGGACACCAGTGGCCGACTTTGGATCACTGGCATCGGCATCCATGTTCGTGACGCGAATCTCGCCTTTGTTCAACACCACGCCGACAAAATCACTCCCCTGCTGCACGAGGAATCGGCAGGTATCGGCCTTCACGTCCGCCCCGGTCAGCTTGAACGGCTTGCCTGCCGGCACTCCCTCGATAAACACCACCACATCAGCCAGCACCCCGTTGTTCACGGTCACTTCATGCAGCATCCGGTGGCCTTTTCCATCGCTATCCGCTTTGCTGCAGAAATCAGGCTGGGGGAACTTGGCAAACTCAAACAGCTTGGGAGCGGGAGCCGTCCCCTTAAAGGTAATTTTGCCCGAAATCGTCCCGCCATTGGCCACGGGCGCTTCTTTGTAGGCCCCGCCCTCGTCGGCGCCCAAGGAACCCGCCAAGAACAGCCCCAATCCAATCACTCCTGCCAGCATAGCAATCGTGCCTAACTGCCTCATGATCCATTCCTCCTTTTATACATCCTGATAAGGTTTGCTACCGCTCATAATTAGGACGCCAGATTCCGTTGCGTATTCACCAAGTCTAGCCCGACGGTCTGCGTCCAGCCCCATTAAGATAGGCCGGAAAAGCACGCCAATGTAAATCATCTGCAAACCACTTGTCAAGAATAATTTCCCTTGCAGGGCTTTCTCGTTCCCCGAAAGCCGGATGGTTAGAGCAGATCAAAATAGTAGAGCACGAGGATCACAGCCAGCAGAATGTTCAACACCATACCGATTAACACAATCAAATCAAATACTGGTGAGCTTTTCTCTGGCCCCTGACCACCCTCCATCTTTTATATACCCTCGTCTGGGTTGAAGAACCCCGCCATCCTAGCAATATTTTTCGAAAAGTCAACCCCTTTGCCCCCACTCCGGCAGGACAGACTTTCGAGGCCGCTCATAATCGGTGAAGCCGTTCGGTGGCAGACCGAGCCCACTCGTTTTCAGGGTGCGCACTGACCAGCCGCTCCCATGCCTGCTTGGCCCCGGCCCGGTCCTGTTTGCCATAGAGCAGCAACATCCCCTGGTTATACAGCGCTTCAGGGTTCTTTTGATCAACCGCCAGTAATGCCCTCACCTCCCGAAGCGAGTCCTCCACCTGCCCCATCAGAGCATAACAGTTGGCTAACCCCAACCGGGCCTCCAACAACCGCCCGTTGGCATGCACGGCCCTCGCATAGTAGTCCTTGGCAGTCGGGTAGCGTTGAATCATATAGTTGGCATGGCCGAGCTGCGTCAAAGCCTCCGCATGCTGGGGTTTGTCATCTTTGGGATCGGCTGGAATACTCTTCTTGTTGGACTGAATCGCCTCCATCGAAAATTTTCCGACATTCAACGGGATGAAGGCCAGCGAAAAGTCCTGCTCCAGCGACTCCTGGCTCGGCATTGACGGCGGCGCGACGGGCGCCTGGGGAGTTGACGGGCTCGCTGGACGCGATGCCGTGGGGGTCGAAGGGGGCGATGCGTGTTGCTGGCACCCCGCCACCACCAAAACGATCAACACGACGTACCCCCATCCTTGCCTTCGCCTTCCCATCATACCCGCCTCCCACATCCCACCGGTGCCGGCGCCTAATAGCCGCTGCCCCTCATCATGATAATCACCATAATAACCACCACTAAGATCACCGTGACAATACCGGAAATCAGCCACATGATTCGATTCAGTTTGCCCAGTTTCGACTCTGTCGGCTCTGCGGTCACGTCGGTTCCCCTTTCTCGTCGGGGCTGCATCCGCCTCCCTCACCCCCGCGCGGGGCACATCCTGTGGTGCAAATCCAAAACCCCAAATCCCAAATCCGATGAGATATCGGGGCGGCGTAACGGTCGATTGGTGGTGACGACGCCCCCATCCTCATCCTGACAAATGAGGTCGAACAGCATACTCCCACACGTCTACTCTGCGTCTATGGGAACGCTTGGCAGGTACTATAGGCAGAATTGTGTGACGATTGCAAGCCGAACCGGCGTAGCACTCAATCTGCAGGTTGTGGGCGGTTCGTTCGGGGGCATGACGCAGCCCCATGCAGCGATCTTTGGAAACGGTAAAGAAGGCGTCAACCACCGCGGGATCAAACTGGCCCCCTCAGCATCGGATCAGTTCAACGCAGGCGTCATCATAGCCGAGCGCCCGATGATAAAGCTGGTCGGTTGTCATGGCGTCAAAGGCGTCCGCCACTCCGTTTTTTTGCACCCGTTATGATCTCATCCCTGGCCAGACCGGCTGGACAACCCCGGACGTCATCCCGCTCATGAGGATGCAGCACCATGGTCACCGTATTCTTGAGCAAATCACGTGCCGGCCCGTCAGGATCGATTCAGGGTGCCCGCATGCGCTCGTTGTCATCGACGATCAATCCGATGGGACGGCGTTCTTTGACTTCGGTCATCGGCCCTCACCACCTGGCGGATGCTCCGCTTAGACGTCCTCCACCCGGCGGCGCAGAGCCTTTTTCTTAGCCTGGCGGTGTTTCGTGTCCAGTCTGGCCCGTCGAACGGGGGTCGGTGTTCTGGTGGGCACGCGGGGACGGGGCACCGCACGGTGCGCAATCAGCTTCTGCCGGAGCCGGTTAAACGCCACCGTCAGATTGCGGTGCTGCGATCGTTCATCGGTGGCAACAACGGTCAACCCAGTGGGACCATGCACCAGGCGGACGGCCGTCTCCGTCTTATTGCGGTGCTGGCCGCCGGGGCCCCCGCTCCGAAAAAAGGTCACGAGAGTGTGCGACTTGATCGCGTCAAGATCCGCCGCCTTGGACAGCCGGTCAGCCCGAGACGAATGGCCGTCCGGCGCCCTCGGCGTGCGGGGGCGGGGTGGCTGG
>JBGPIL010000001.1:0-33544 GCA_041484905.1 Nitrospiria bacterium | reverse complement strand
GAACACGCTTTTTTAAAGAACAATCGGGCTCGATTTTCAGTTTTCCCGACGAACTCAAAGGTCGAGAGCTTCATTGACACCACTATAAATTGGTGTCAAATCTTTTACAATCACCATAATTAATGCCGTTCACGGTTCATGGTTCATAGTTCACGGCCAATACAGAAATTTGCTATGAACGATGAACTGTGAACTATGAACTGATAGGCCATGAACTCGACTACTCATGCACATGCGCCGGCTGGGTTTCGAGATCGGCCTCCTGGTGATTGAGACGATTCCGGCCGGCCAGCTCGGTGACTGATTCGTCGGCTTGTAGCGGAGATATCGGGTCCTGGCTTCCTGCGCTTTCTCCTTCTCCCCCATCGCTTCATAACTCAGCATCAGATAATAGTGCGCAGCCAGGTTTTCGGGATCGATGGCGAGCGCGCGGGTGATCTCGGTGATGGCGTCCTGATAGCGCCCCTCCAGGTAATAGAGCTGGGCGATCTCGTTGCAGAGGAGCCGATCGTTGGGATAGCGGGCGGCCACCCGCCGGAACAACTCCAACGCCCGCTCATAGTTTCCCCGCTGACGGTTGATCGAACCCAACAGGTAGAGCGCCTTGGGATAGTCGGGATCCAGGACAAGCACGCGCTGTAACGTGGCCTCGGCTTCATCCAACGCGCCATCGGCCAGTTGGACTCTGGCCAGGTTGATATACCCTTCCACAAATTTCGGCGCCCCTTGTGTCACCTGCTCCAACACGGTCCAGGCGTTTTGCAAATCCTGCTGCTGGAGCAGGCCGATGCCGTAGTTGTTGAGAACCTTGACGGTCTCTTCGGATAAAGGTGAAGGGTCTGACTCCGGCCCCTGGCCCCCGGCCCCTGGCCCCTTGACCGGGATCGTTGTTCGGCTCTCCGCCATCGTCACGATCGGCAGATCGGGAACCGGCGCGCTGGAAAAGGTCCACCGGCTCTCGTCGACATACTGATCCACCCGAGCGGACCGGCCGGACGCGCGTTGGCCGGCAAAAACGAATTTGGTGAAGCCGTCCATAAATTTCCGGTAATGGAGCGTTGCCTCGACGGTGATGTGATCACCGGCATCGGATGGAATGGTCACACGATAGCGCGCGACATCGCTCGCCCCCGGTGGGATGGTGCGGGCATAGAACGTCGACACCCAGTCGTGGACGTTCCGTTTGTCGATGAGCTGCGCGCTGCGGTCGAGCAGGACGGCCTTGTAGAAATGGGCTTTGGGGTCGACCGATCCGTCCGGCTCCATTCCGCCATGGTGGAAAATGGTCCGACCCCTGGCATCATGAACCGTCACTTCCAGCCAGGCCTCATTGGAATCAATCGTTCCGCCCGGAAAGGTGTGGCCGACGCCGAGATTGCGGACCAGCACATGGAGATCGATGGTCTCACCGGGTTGAATGGAGCAAGAGGCAAGGAGCAAGAGGCAGGGAGCGTGAGGCGTCAGGCGTGAGGCGTCAGGCGTAAGGGGTAAAGGAACAAGGGCAACGATTTCGACGGATACCTTCTTATCTTGTAAAAACTTTTCCGTCGCGTTGAGTTGTTCATGATTCCCATTGATCGTTGGAAGCGCGGTGTTGGCGGCCAAGAAGCGATGATCTCTGATCGTATAGGGCTCGTCTTTCCCTGGCCCCTGCAGATTTCGGCGCTTCGCGCCGAAATCACTCGACGCCACCGGCGGCATGTGGCAATCCCGGCAGATCTTCGGCGACGGATTAGGTGGCCCCCAGCTCAACACCGCATTGCCGGACACCCCGCTGTGCTGCCAGTTGTCATATTCGTCCTGACCGCGATTCCATTTGAAATGATTGACCGCCTCTGGAATATGCACCTTGTGGCAGGTGGAGCAAAATTCCGGCGTGGCGTGAAGGGGCTTGAGCATTGCCTCCCGGTGGGGCCCCGGTTTCCATCGCACCAGCAGATCATGCACGCCCCGCAGGAGCGCGGAGCGGCTCCCGGCAAAGGGGTATTGGCCCGGCGGCGCGATCGTATAACTGCCGTCGCCGCGCAGATCTCGAATCTCAGTAATCCCGTGACAGACCTGGCAGGTGATCCCCGCCTGCGCTTCCGGACGAGACGCATCGATCGGATGATCCATCCGGCCGGAGAAGAGCAGCAAGGGATCGTGACAGGCGCCGCAAAACTTGGTCGGCGACGAGCCGATCCGCTCGGCCGCATATTCCACGCTTCGGCGATAAAAGGGATTATTGAACGAGGCGAAATGATGGGCCGAGGTCTCCCATTGGTGATAGGCGTCGGCATGGCAACCCCCGCAGAATTTCGGGTCGAGCAACTCCCCGGCCGGGATCAGTCCGCCGGAGGCCGTCGCCGCCAGCGAGGGCGAAAAATCGGCGGAAGGAAGATCGGCATGCGCCACACCGTCCTCTTTGATCCGGCTCACGGTGACGTCAACCGCCCCGATGAGGACGAAGGCGGCCGCTCCGGCCATGACAGCCCATCTGAACGGCCCGGCCCAAAGGGCGGCCCGCCGCTTCTCCGGCGAGAGTCGCATCAGGTGGAGCACCAGTCCCAACACGAGGCCCACACCGCCGGCTTCATGCAGCCAGAGTTCCAGCCGGTGGGGCCGCGTCGCGCCGGTCACGATCAGCGAAAGGCCGAAGATCACACAAAGGAGCACGCAGACGGCCGCCAGCAGGCCGCTCCCGATCCCGCGTTCACCTCCCCGTCGAGGGAAAACCAGCTTGAGATGGGACCAGAGATAGGCAAATAGAAAGGGAAGCAGCAACAGGCCGATCCCGACATGGAGAAGGACGACCGTGAGATAGGGCGCGCGAAGACCGGGGAATAAGACCAGGTAGAGCGCGGTGCTGACCAGCAGGCCGATGCCGATCAGCACGGATGGATAGAGCCGATCCCGCCAGATTGCGTTCATGATCTGCCGATTCACTCCACGGACGGCTTATTATGGCGCAGCGGCTTCTTCAGAGGCAAGCAGGGAATGCGTTCACGGTTCACGGCCAGTTAGTTCACGGTTACTGGTTCACGGTTCATGGCCAAGTCAAGAACTTGCTATGAACTATGAACGGTGAACTATGAACCAACTACGAACCATGAACTCATTACGGGCCGACCGTGACGGTCACCCCGTTGGAGGGACCGCTCTCGCAGCCGGTGGTCGTCGCGGTGGTGACCAGGTAGGAGTAGGAGCCGGGCAGGAGGCCGCTATCCAGATATTTCGCCACCGAGAGCAGGGTTGTGGTCACCCGGTGATAGGCCGCCGTGTCGGGATCCTTGCGATAGACATAGTAGCCGCCGTTGGCGGGCAGGCTCCCCGTCCAAGCCAATAGAACGGAAGTTGTCCCGGTTCTGGGGCTGAAAAGATTTGCCGGTGCCGACGGTGGCGTTTCCACGGTCTGTGTGGCCGTCAATTGAAAATGGCGGGTCACCGCCGCATTGTTGGTATAGACGTAGGCCGACTGGGTTAGATCGACTGGCGTCCCCGCCGTGACATCCATCAGGCTGAGCGTCATCCCCAAACAACTTCCCAGCGCGGGGTACGGCGAACTCAACGCCATCGTCACCGGCTGGCCGTTCTGATCGGAGCTGACATAGAAATCCCATTGTTGGGGATAACTGTCGAATCGAAAATCTCGGGCCAACAACTGGAGATCCGGCGCAAATTCCGGATGATAAAAGTAGGCCACCATCGCCGTGCTGCTGTTGAGCGTCACCGTATCCCACGTGTTGTCATACCCATCCAGCGCCGTGAGCCGGGCGCCGCTGGTCAACACCTGGGTTGCCTTCCCCCCTTCCCCGTCCACGAACGGCACGCTGATTGTGAGGCCGAGCTGCCAGTCGGAGGCGAGTACGGCAGAAGGCAGGAGCCAGTAGGCTGTAGCCAGGAAAAGAGCAAAGAAACCCAGAGCCGGAAGCCGGAAGAAAAGACTCCTTATGACTCTGCTTGTCTTCATCTCTGGAACACCCCTTTCATTTCCTTCAATCCCCGCCTACTGCCTACCGCCTACCGAACCCCTTCTTTTCCTCAATTCGGCTTCGGGATCAACAACTCATAGCTGCAATCATTCTTGAGGACCTGGAACCAGTAAGACTGCCACGGCTCCAAAACAGCAGGCGTCGTGTCATTGTACGCCGCGGCATTGAAGGTCGCCCCGTCGCCGGCGGTCAGGACATAGATCGCATTGCCGACCCATTCATCGCCGTCATTCGGGATTCCGTTGGGGTCGACGGCGGTGGCAAATGGGTAGACCGTATCCGACGTGGAGGGGCTGCAGGTCGCGCCGATCTTGCGCACAGAGGTGCTGGACAACAGCACGTCTCCATTGGACGACGTCCCCTGGAACGGATTGCCGATGATATTCCAGCCCTGCTGCAACGGCAGATGGAAGTGCGTTACGCCCAGGTGCGCATCCGGAGAATCGCCGGCCACCACCGTCCCGCTGGCCGTCAGCGGCACGAGGCTGAGCGTGTAGAAGAAATAGCCCTGGCCCGCCGTGACACAGTTGGACGGGCAGGGATCCATCAGCTGATAGCTGCCGTCGGCGGCCGTCAGGCCCGTCGAGAGCCACGAATAGAGACACGGCAGATCGCCGGCGCCGCACGGATCGGTCTGGCCGTCAATCGGGCCGAAGATCGTGGTGGGCGACAGCGGCCCTTGCAACGGCACCGAGACGAGGTCCCACTGTATCCGCTGCGCCGTCCGCGCGCTGCAGTAGGGAACCGCGCAGCTCCCATCCACGTTGCTGTTCGTCAACACGCCCGTCACGGTATGGTTGTTGCTGTCGACGAGCGTCGACCGGTTGCCGCCGCCGTCGATCGCCTTGATCGCAAAGTAGTAGGCCGTGTTCGACGTCATGAACTGGACCGATTCGAGCGTCACGGTCATCGACTGGCCGGAGCCCGGCGGGCCGGGCAGCGGCGGAGCCGGCGTCACCGGCGTGGCGCTATCAAACGCCGTATCCGTCTGAGCATTCCAGGTGGGATCGGCCGGGTCCTTGATCGGTTTATGCGACCAGCGCAGATCATAGGCCAGCGCGGTACCGACCGCATCGCCGTCGTTGCCCTTGGCCGTCCACTGGAGCTGGACGGTTCTGTCGGTCACCGCCACCACCTGCAGGTCGGTGATCGCCCCCGGCGGGATAGTGTCCAGCACCGTCAGCGTCGTCGCCGTCACCGGGATGTTGCTCAGTCCGCCCTGATTGCCCTTCTCATCGACCGCTTCGACCGCAAAGTAATAGGTCGTGGCCGGGGTCAACCCGCCGACCGTGACCGACTGCGACTGGCCCGCGGCCAGCGGCACGAGTGAACCGCCAAAGGTCGCGGCCGCATTAAAGGCCGTTTGGTCGCCGATCGCCGTGGTCGAATATTTCACGATATAGCTCACCGGCGTGCCGCAGGGACAGGGCGCCGGCGAGCCGTCATCGCCCGGCGAGGTGAAGGTCAGATCGATCGAACTGGCGGTCACGGTGCCGAGGGCCAGTGTGGTGATGGCGGCCGGCGGCGTCGTATCGAGCGGAATCGGCTGCGAGGGCACGTTGGAGAGCGGGGAGGTATTGGGCACCTCATCCTTCACCTTGATCGCGAAGTAATAGGTCAGGCCCGATTGCAGGCCGGTCATGATGAAGCCGCTGGGCGCAGGTTCCGGGTAGGTGCCGGCGATTGACGGCGCGGGCACGCCGGAGACCAAGACCGCTGAGGCAAAGTTACCGGCGTTGATCGGTGAAGTCGAATAGCGCAGCTCATAACTTGTGGCCGTGCCGCTGTTGTTGTCATCGCCCACGGCCGTCCAGGTCAACTTCACCCGGTCGGTATAAGTGTAGCCCCCGCTTGTCACCAATGCCGTCGCAAGGTCGCTCACCGCCGCCGGCGGCGTCGTATCGGGCGCCTGAGTCGTGAAGCAGGCGGTGGACGTCGTGCCGTCCGTCCCATCTATTGAATAAGTCCCCGTCACATCCAGCGCGCCGATATTGCCGGCCGCATCGCTGGCCTTGATCGCAAAACAGTAGTTCGTGGCCGGCGTCAACCCGGTCACCGTGAAGCTCTGGACCGTGCCCGACACGGCCGGCGCCGGCACTCCACCCACTTGAAACGCCGTCTGATACGAGGTGTCGCTCATGACAGCCGCCGCGCCGACGACATACCGCAGATCATAGACGGTCGCCGTGCCCAGCGCACCGTTATTCCCCGTCGCCGTCCATTGCAGCTTGGCCGATACGGAGGTCACCGATAAGGGCACCAGCTTCAACGGCGAGATCGGCGCAGGGGGCTGATTATCAACGATCACCAGCGTCACCGTCCCCGCCGCCCCCGGCGCATTCCCGCCCAGATTGTCCCCGCCGGCCGCCGTCACCGTCGGCATCGTCCCAAAATTGCTGTAATAGAGCGCCACCCGCCCCCCGCCGCCCCCGCCGCCCCGGCCGCTCCCCCCTTGCCCCGCCCCGTCGGCCGCGATCGTCCCCGTCCCCGTCAACGTCCCCACCATCGTAATATAGATACTCCCGCCGCTGCCGCCCCCCTGAAACGAGCTCCTGGCGCCCTTCGCGCTGATCTGGCCATTGATCGTCAGACCCCCACCCAGATCCAAGCGGATCGCCCCGCCCCCGTTGCCGCCCGTCCCGCTATATAACCCCCCGCCGCTGCCGAGCAAGACCGGCGCCAGGGCATTCCCATACGTCTGCTTACCCCCCGAGTTGGCTGTATCCCCATCGCCGCCTGCGCCGCCATGCGCCCCGCCGCCTCCGGTGCCTCCGGAGTCCCCGCCTTCCCGGTAGAGGCTGTTGGTATCCTGCCCGGTCGTCCGCAGATCCGCACAGCCGCCCGCATCCTGCGCCGACTGGCTGCCCGGGCAGCCCAGCCCATCGGCCGAGATCACACCGTTGGAGTTGACCGTAATATTATTCGCATTGATCCGGCCGTAGTCGGTCGTTGAGGCGCTCTGGAAGGCGATGCTGACGGTGCCGGCGGTTGCCCCGCCAACCGTCAGGAGCGTATTGACAGCAAGGGTCACGCCATTTTCGATCGTTAAGACCCCGCCACCATTCACCGTGACATTATTACAGACGTAAGCCGGGCCCGGCGCGGCAAAGGTCAAAGTCGTCGAACCGGTCACCGTCACGTTGCCGCCAGGGCAAAAGGCGGCGTAGCTCCCGGGGTCGGTGATGGTCAGCGTCGAGGGGCCCGTCACGGTCGAACCGTCGGGGTTGGTCACGGTCACGGTCCGGGCGCCGATCGTGGCGGTGGCGGCAATCGTGATGGTCACGGTCACCTGGGTGGCGTTGACAAACGTGGCCGTGATCGGGCTGACGGGCGTGATGCCGTCGCCGCTGAAACTGACCGTCGGCGCGCTCACAAAATTGGCGCCGTTGATCGTGATCAGCTCGTTGACCAGGCCCTGCGCCGCGGTGTTGGTGGCGCTGGTCGCGGCCACGACCGACGTAATCGTCGGTGTGCCGCTGAGCACAAAGAGACCGGCGCCGGTCGCCGTTCCGCCGTTGGCCAGCGTCACGGTGACGTCGTGAGCGCCGACCGCCGCACCGGTGTCATCGATGGTGACGGTCAACTGGGTGCTGTTCACGTAGGTGGCCGTGATCGGGCAGGCAGGCATGCCGACGCCGCTGAAGCAGACCGTCGGGGCACCGCCGCCATTGCTGAAATTCGTCCCGTTGATCGTCACCGTCGCGGAGCTCGACTTCGCGCAGGGAGTGCCCGACGGGCAACTGGTGCTCGTCACCGTGGGCGGGCCGGCCGCCACGCTCAGTCGCTTGGGGTCCGTATTGCTGGTGACCGACCCGCCGGTCGGACTGGTGACAGTCGCATCCCAGAGGCCTACCGTCGCATTGGCGCTGACCGTCACGCTCACCGACAATTGGGTCGAGCTGACGAACGTCACCGAGTTGACGGTCACCGAGCCGGTTGATGCCGTCTTGGTAAAGGTCACGGTCGGCGTCGCCGTGAACTGGCTGCCATCGATTGTGATGGTCTTTGTCGCGCCTTGCCCCACTTCGCAGGGGGTGGGCGTCACGCTGCCGCAGGCGGTATCGGTCAGGACCGGCGGGCCGATCAGCGTGAAGAGGCCCGCAGTGCTTCCCTGCCCCGCGTTCCCGGTCGGCGGCGACGGATTGATGATCGTGACTGTCCGGGCGCCGGCGGCCGCCACAGCGCTCACGGTGATACCGCAACTCATCTGCGTCGAGCTGCCCACGGTGCAGGGCGTGGTAACCGTGACGCCGGCGCCGAAGTCGGCGGTCGCCCCTGTCTGAAAGTTGCTCCCCAACAGGACGACGGTGCCGGAGGTGCCGGTCACAAACTGACTGGGAATGGCTGTCATCACCGTGGGGCCGGCGACGATGGTGAAGATGGCCGCGCCGGTCACGGTGCCGACCGATGCGGACGTGTTGATGATTGTCACGTTCCAGTTGCCGACGGCGGCCGTTGGCGCAACCGAGAGCGAGCTATTGTAGGTGATCGATCCGCTGAGCACCGTTCGAGCGCCGAGCGTGATATCCGGTGAACTGGGGGAACCGCACGGCACCGATGAGGTGCAGAAGCGCGCTTCGGTGTCCGTGACGCTGAAGTCATGGAAGCCGTTGCCGCTGATCGTCACCGTCTGATTCTGCGCCCCCTGGCCCAGGACGCAATCGGTCACGGTCCCGCACGTCGTTGAGACGACGGAGAGGATAGAGAGCACCTGAAACAGGTTCGCGCCCGTCGCCGACGTGGCGTCGGGGTTCACGGCGGTGATGTTGTCGAACCCGACCGAGGCGGGTGCGCCGATCGTGATGGTGACGACGATGGTCTGGGTGTCGGTATGGACCGTCCCTGAAGCGATGGTGATGTTGGGATCGCCGAACGACGTGATCTGGGTCGCGGTCGTCGGATTGGACGTCATATCGCAGGACAGCGGCCCGGCCGGGCAAACGAAATTGGCGCCCGAAACGGTGACGTCGAGCGTTTGGCCCTGATAGGCCGATCCGGGCGAGGCGCCGAAGATGGCCAGGATCGGCGCGCCCGTGCCCGCGGCCATCGCCAGCATCGATGATTCGGGATAGACGGTGTTCGGCGAGACGAACTGCGCGCCCGAAGCCGGCGCGGCAATGGAAACGGGGGCCGACCAGGCGGCGCCGCTGCCCAGGATGGTTTGCAGGGCTGGCGCCTCGTTCAGTTGGCCCACCCACAGGTTGAGCGAGCCGCGCTGATCCGCCGCCAATTGGAGCATGGCTGGCGGCGTCATGGCGGCATTGAGGATTCGGACCTCATCGATCCGGCCGATGAAATTGCTGCCGGCCGGCCGGGCGCCGATCATGAACGCGTTGGCCGAGGTGCAGATGGTTCCGGTTTTGGAGATGGTTTGTGTCAGAAGCCCGTTGACGTAGAATTTGATATTGCTTCCATCATACGTCACCGCGACATGCTGCCACACGTTGAGCGTCAGGGCCGTCGATCCCACCCAGCTCCAACTGCACCCGCTGCCGGGATTGGTCATGATCTCCGCCTGGAGCTGACCGCCATTGATCCCCATCCCGTATGAGCTTTCCTTGTTCAGGATGATCGCCTGGGAGGGGAAGCTGTTCGGATAAACCCACGCGGACATCGTGAGAACGGCGCCGCTCACGCCCAGGGCCGAGGTATTCGATGCCGACGCGGAGACGCCGCTGCCGAAAACCACCGACTGGCCGGCAATACCCGGCTGCCCGGTCATCGATGTCGTGGTCAATGTCAGATCTTTTCCATTCCCGGAGCTGTCAAGGAGCGGATTGCTCGTTTCGTCCATGTGATACTGGCCAAGCAGCGCCGACGTGGACACCATGTTGGTTTCCGCCGACCAGCCGGCAACCCCTGTCCAGTTTCTGGCCATCGGCGCCACATCGCCATAGACAACGTAGAGGCGGCTGGGGATGCCGGAGTAGGCGCCCTGCCAGGTCAGATCGAACGGACGGCCTTGACTGACCAGCGAGGAGGGCAGGATCGTCGCCACCGTCTGGGGCGCAGCCGTCCCGCTGGTGGCCCAGGCCGCGCTGTGCCAGAAAGAGAGGGAGAGTTGCCCGCCGGTGGCCGTTACGCCGAGCGCGATGTCCTGGCTGGCCGGATCGGCCGCCAGCCTGACACTCCGTAACGAGCCGAGGCTCGAACTAAAACTGATCGGCACGCCCTGTTGCACCCCCCAGCTTCCATTCCAGACTCTGGAGACCGGCGTCGCCTGGCTCTGACCGGTCCAGACGACAAGAACCCGGCAGGCGGCGCCGCAGGCCAACTGCTCGGCGGCGGCGTCGGCCAGTTGCACGTTCGGGCTGTTGGGCGCGGTCGTCGTCAACACCTGTTCGTTCCCGAACGCGCTCCCGTTCCAGACCAGCGCGTCGATCCCGCCGCCGGTATCCTGATAGACGAGCACGATCTCGTTCGTGCCCGGCCTGGAGACGAGACGCACCCAGGTAGGGGCGCCGCCGGTGCTGAGCGTCGACGACACGCTCGCCTCCGCGCTCCACGCCGTTCCATCCCAGATCCGGTAACGAGGCAGCGCCGAGCCGGTCACGCCGTAGACGGCCAACGCACGACCCGACACGGACTCGTAGGCCAGGTCAACGCTGCGAGCGGCGTAGATGGTCGGCCCGCTGGAGGCCGTCGCCGTCACCGGCGCGCTCCAGCCGCTGCCGCCCCACATCAGCAGCGTGAGGGCACGATTGGTATCGACGATGGCCAACGCTTTTTCCAAAGAGAGCGGGTTGGAGCGCAGCACCGTCCAGCGCGGCTCACCGGAATAACTCCCGATGCCCATCTCCGAGGTCCAGTTGCCGTCCGATTGCAGCAGCCGGAATTTCGGATCGGCCGACCCGCTCACCCCATAGGCCACCATGCCGCCGGTCGTCGAGAGGGCGCCAACATAGAAGTAGGCCCCCTGGCCGACGCCGCCGTCGCCGGCGGTATTCGTCACCACCACGGCGCGATAGCCGGTTGTGGCCGCTCCAATATCGATGCTCGCCGTCAGTTGGCTGCTGCTGACAAAGGTGGTCGGAATCGTCTGGTAATTGGACGATCCATGCTGGGTGATCAGCGAATCGCTGAAGGTCACCGTCGCCCCGCTCTGAAAATTGGCGCCGTTCAACGTGACGAGAAGATTGCTGGTATTGGCCAGCGCGCTGGCTGGCGTGAGACTCAGCGTCGCCGGATGAGGGTTGACCGTAAAGAGGCCCGTGCCGATCACGTTGCCGCCGCTGGTGACGTTGACCGTCTTCACGCCTGTCGTGGCGGCCCCGCCGACGTTGACGGCCGAGCAGGTGATCTGGGTCGAGGAGCTGTAGACGCAGTTGTTGGTGATGTTGGCGTCGCCGAAGTCCACCGCGAGGCCGGGCTGGAAGCCGCTGCCGGTGATCGTCACGCTCCTGTTCTGCGCCCCCTGGCCCAGGCTGGACGGCGAGAAACTCAGCGACTCCGCGACCATAAAGCAGTCGACGCAGGTGCCGGCGGCGGTGTCGGGATTGGTGACGGTCACATCAAACGTGGTCGGCACGGCCTGCGCCAGGTTGTTGGCGACATTCACCGCGAAGGAGACGCCCGTGCCGGCGCCATTGGTCGTAAAGGGCGAGACGATCGTGATACCGGTCGTCGGCGTCCAGGAGAGCTTCATCTGGTTTACATCGTAGGGACGGTTGGCGCCGGTCCCCGACGCCTCTGTCACCTGAACCTTGATCCGGTTTTGGGTGGCATCAGAGGCGTTCACGCAGGTCGCCGTGTTGCACAACGAAATCACCTGAACCCCGCCCGTCACTGTCGTCCCCCCATCGGAGAAGGCCGCCCCGCCGCTGCTGCTGACAAAGCTGGCTCCCCCATCCTTGCTGTAGGCGATCTTGATCGTCGTCGGGCCGTCATTGGTCCCGCTGCTCGTCACCTGCAGCGTGTTCCAGCTTTGAATCGAATAGCCGCTCCCGAACGCCGCGCTGGTCGCCGTCTGCGGCGCGGTTGTATAGGGGGCCGAACCAAGGAGTTGGATTGCCCTGACGCCGTCGAGATAATGCTCTTGCACGCTTCCGGCGCCCGTGGCGGGCAGGGCGGCGTTGAAGATGGCCAGTTCATCAATGATGCCGTTGAAGTAGAAACCCCCGGCCGTTCCTCCGCCCGCGCCGATTCTCAGGCTATTCGTCCCATTCGTCGGATTGACCGCCGCCGCCGCACTCCCGTCCTCCGCGCCATCCAGATAGACCTTGATCGTCGCTCCGTTATAGACCGCCGCCACATGATGCCAGGCGCCGCTCGTCACCGTGGTGGCGCCGGTCACGGTCGCGCTGCTCGCCGCGCCATACGTGACAGCCTGGAGCTTCCCGGCTGCGGTCAGCCGCAGGGCATAGCCGTTGGTTCCGGCCGCGTCAAATTTTTCGATGATCCCCTGCTGGACCGTATTGAGATTGGTCCTGATCCAGGCCTCCAGGCTGAAGTTGCCCGTCAGGCTCAGCGTGGCGGAATCCGGCACATTCACGTAATCACTATTCCCGTCAAACGTCAGCGCGGGGGAGTATTTGCCCATCGCGGTCCAGGCGCTGCTCAACGCAAAGGGCTGGGAGGCTTCCAAGAAGCTGGCCTGGCTGGTCACCGTTGTGTTCGTGGCCGTCGTCACGGCGGCGCCGTCATAATAGCCCTTCAGGCTGTAGGTTGTGGCCGACCCTTGCGTCAGATCGCCCCACCACTCCAGCACCAGCCGATCGCCCTCTTGAACGGTCACGTTGCCGCCGGCGATCGCCGTCCAGTGATACGACTGCTCGGCGCTTGACGAGCTATTCTCGCTGCATGTGGCAGGGGTTGTGGCCGGGTTGCACCCTGTCGTCCCCCACGTGGTCGGCGCGATGATCGTCCCCACCTTGGTTGCCGTGCCGGGCCGCCAGACATAGAGGTGGACTCGCGCCAGGAAATTTGCAGAACCATTGTTCTCCAACCGGGCAAAGTTCAATGTCCAGGTGGTGGTATTCGGAATCGTCTGGGCGGCCAACGGCGGGCTTGTCCACATCCGGATAAAGTGCAACTGCTGGGCGGTCTGGGCCAGCGTATTGGCCGAGGGCGATTGCTGCGCCGAGCCGATCGTCTCGGTCATCTGGCGGATCGTATTCGCCGCCGTCCAGTTGACATTGGCCGTGTCGGTCGATTGCTCTCCGTCCGGCAGGCCGGCGGCGGTGTCGGAGGCCTCGTGCAGGTAGAGGCGGGTGGTCGTGCTGATCGTGCCGGTATTGCCGGAGCCGGAGGAATCAGCCGCCGTACTCCCGCTGCCCGCATCAAAATGGTAGAGCGCCTTCGTGCTGCCGGTCGCCGCCAACTCTTGAGGCAGGACGCAGCCGATTGATGCCGGGCTGGCGAAGGTGAAATTACTGCACAAATTGAACAGATCAACGGTGGGCTTGCCGAAGGTCACCGTCGCGCCGGAGGCAAAGGTCGCGGTGGGGCTGTTGACCGTCAGCGACTGCCCGGTCGCGCCCGGCCCCAGCAACGGCGGCGTGACGCTGACGGGGTTCGGCGTCGTCGAGACAAGAAAACCCGCCGTCTTGGTCCCCGAGCCCCGGATCGTCCCGCCGGTCGGATTGGTCACGGTGACGTCCCTCGTGCCGGGCAGGGCCGCCGCGCCGATCTGCACGGTCGTGCAGGTCAGCAGGACGGCGGAGGTATACGCACAGTTGTTCGTGACGCCGGCGCCGAAGCTGGCCGTCGCCCCGCTTTCAAAATTGGCGCCGTTGATGACGGCCGGGATCGTCGTGCCGGGCGTGCCGGAAGCGGGCACGACGCTGGTCACCTGCGGGCCGGCGTCGATGGTAAAGAGTGGACTGTCGCTGGTGCCGGAGGCGCCGCCGGGCGCCGTGACGGTGACATAGTAACTGCCGGGCAGGGCGTTCTGGGCGATGGAAATCACGGCGGTGAACGATGTGCAGGGCGACCCGCTGATGCAGGCCGGATTAATCGTCACCGAATCGACGGTGATCGCCGTGGTGCTGAACGAGAGAGACGATCCATCGATAAAATTGCCTCCGTCGATCGTCACGGTCTGGGCGGTCTCCCCCTGGGTCCGGTGGTCTGGAGTGATCGCCGTCACCACCGGCGGGGCATTGGGGTTGAACGTGACGCTGAAGCAGTTGGAGCAGACAGCCGAGCCGCCGGGATTGGTCACCACCACGTCCCGCGCCCCCACCGAAGCCACCGACGAGACCGCCACCGTGGCGTCCAGCCGGTTCTGGCTCGAATAGCTCACGCCAGTCACGAGGACGCCGGAGCCGGTATTGCCGATCGTCGGTATCGCGCCGGACAGGAAGTTTTGGCCGATGATCTGCACCACCTGGGTGACGCCTTGCAACTGGCTGGAGGGGTTCGTGCTGGTCACCGCAAGCGTCTGATTGAACGACAGGGACAAACTGCCGACGGTATGGCTCCGAGCCGAGCCGGTGTCCGACTTCATATAGATATGGAATTTGATCAGATTGCTGCCGGGGGTCCCGCCCAGCGGAAGGATTTCGCCGAGATTGATGGTGGCGTTCGTCGGGAAGCGCTCCGGCGCGGCGGCGTTCGTCGGATCGCAATCGACACAGGTCCAGGAACCGCCGCCGTTGGTGGAAAATTCATAACCGACCTTGACCACGCCGAAGTCGGCGCCAAGCAGTTCGATCACCACCTTGTCCCAGCGGACGATCATCAGCCCCGCGCCGAAGGGCACGGTGACCGCCTCGACATAGGAGGTGGAAAAGGCCGGGGATGAAGGGGATTGATCCTTGAGCTGGAGGACGCTGCCGGTGATCTCCATGGAGGAGGGGACGGCCGGATTCGTATCGCTGGTGAGGTCAAAGCCGAGGACGGAGGGATTGGTCGCCGTCCAGTTGGTCGACGTGCCAAAAGTCCAGTTCGTGTTATTCCCGCAATCGGTGCCGTTGAGGACGCCGATCGGGTTGGCGCTTGGCGGAATGACATTGTTCGAATCCTTCACGTCAACGTAGAAGGCGGCCAATTGCAGGCCCGGCACATTCAACAACCATGGCGTGCCCAGAGTGGAGCTTCTGAACGTGATCTTGTTCGATGTCGACGGCACCGACCAGTTCACGTTTGTGAAGGCGTAGGTGGCGCCGGCCAGATATTGGACCCGGACGTTCCCGCCGGAAATGGCAAAGGTATTGGTCGTCTTGGCCGCCACAGAGAAGGTGACGCCCGGCGTGAATGTGGGATCGGGTCCGGGGCCGACGCAAACGCTGGGATCGGCTCCGGAGGTGTTGGTGATCGTCAGATCATAGAAGGCCGATGTCCCCGTCAGCGCGCCGGAGAGGGTTTGCAACGCCGTTCCGTTGAGCGTCACCATCCCCGTGCCGGCGGTAAAGGTGCCGTTGTTCGCCCAGTTACCGCCGACGCTCATCGGGACACTGGCCGTCTGGAAGATGGTGGAGGCGCCGATGGTGAAATCCCCTCCGACGGTCGTGATCACATTGAGCGAAAAAGTCCCCCCGCCGGTGACGGTCAGATGATGATAGGTCATCCCCCGGACGGTGTGGGCGCCGGCGTTGCTATAGATGACCGTCCCCGTCCCGGCGGCAAAGGGGCCCGATGCCGTATTGTCCCCGCCGATCGTTAAGGTACCCGTGGTGAAGCTCATCCCGCCCGAGCCGCTGACGTTGCCGGCCACGGTCAACGCGCTCGACCCGCCGGCCAGCGTCCCGCCATTGAGCACCAGGGCGCCGACGCCGACAGTGCCCGACAGCGTCGTCGTGCCGCTGCCGGTCTTGGTGAGGGTGAAGGCGCCGCCGGTGATCCCGCCGCTGAGCGTCATGTCGCCCGTGCCGCCGAGACTGCTGGCGCTGCCCAACGTCACGGCGCCGCTCAGGCTCGCGGCCGTCCCGCTGCCATTGATCACGGCGCCGCCGCTGGCAAAGCCCGTCCCGTTGAGCGTGACCGGCTCCGCACCAACGGCCTGGCCGTTCAGATCCAGCGTCCCGCCGTTCACAACCGTTCCGCTTCCCGTGGCCCCCAGGGCGGCCGCGTTGCCCGCCGCCACGACACCGTTATTGATCGTGGTGACGCCCGTGTAGGTATTGGCCGCAGAGAGGGTCAGCGTGCCCGTACCGTTCTTGGTCACACCGCCGCTTCCATTGCCAAGGACGCCGGCCACCGTGCTGTCGCCCGCACCCGTAAAGGTGAAGAGATTCGCCCCATTGGTCACCGCCCCCAACGTCAGCAGGCTCGCTGGCGAGCTGCTGGCGCTGTTGATCGTCGCCGGCCCCGTCAGGGTCGTCGCGCCGAAGGTGATCCCCGCCGTGCCGCTGGTCACATTCGTCGCCCCGGCGCTGATCGTTAACTGCGCTCCGATGCTCAGCGTTCCTAATGTATGGGTCACTCCCGCGCCCGTCGTGGCCCGATCCGACACGATCGCGCTATCAGCCGTCACCGTCGTGTTGTAGGCGTTGCCGCTCGTGTCGATCGCCCAATCCAACGTCCCGCCGGAAAGCGTCAGGGGCACGCCGGTGGTGCCCAGAGCGCTCGCATTGCCGAGCACGGTGGTACCGCCGGCCAGCGTCACCGTGCCGCTTGATCGACCACTGGCCGTGTTCAGCGTCAATTGGCCGCTGTTCTGTTTGGTAAAGGCGAAGTTGCCGCTTAACGCCCCCAGCGTCAGGTTCGTGCTCGAGGCCGTGTCGAAAATTGGGGTCGCGGCCGAGAGGGTGGTATTACCAAACGTCAGCCCCGCCGTGCCGCTCGTCACATTGCCGCCCGCGGTCACATTGAGTTGAAAGTTTCCAATGCTCAGTGTCCCCAACGTGTGGGTCACTCCCGCGCCCGGCGTGGCCCGATCCGAGATGATCGTGCTGGTGGTCGTTACGGTCGTGTTGCGATTGAACGCCAGCCCCGCGTCATCGACCAGTTGCAGCGTCCCGCCGGCCAGCGTCAATGATCCCGTCCCCAGGGCGCTGGCGCTCGTCGTGGCCACCAGGGTGCCCGCATTCACCGTCGTCGTGCCGGTATAAGTGTTGGCCCCTGAGAGGGTCACCGTCCCCGCTGTATTCTTGGTCAGCGTGATGCCACCTCCTCCCAGAATGGCGCTGATCGTGCCGCTCTCCACCGTGTAGGAGCTGCCGGTGAGGACGCCGGTCGTTCCGGTGATGCTGCCGCTGGTCAGCGTCACGGCGCCCACGGTATCGGAGATCGCCGCCATGTCCAGGGTGCCGCCGGCGATGGTCACCGCGCCGGCCAGCGCCCCGCCGGCGATATTCTCGGTCACAGTCCCCGCATTGATCGTGGTGGTGCCGCTGTAGCTATTGTTGATGCTGAGGGTCAACGTGCCCGATCCGTTCTTGACGAGACCGCCAGTCCCTGAAAACCCCGTTATCCACACCGTTGAATCCCCAGCTCCATCAAATGTCATCGTGTTTGCGCCTGCGTTGCCCCCTCTGACGGTCAGCAGGCTGACGGCCGGAGAGCTGCTCGCGCTAATGAAGGTCGCCGCCCCCGTCAGGGTCGTCCCAAGGCTCGCACCAAAGCTGACCCCCGCCGTGCCGCTCGTCACATTCGCCCCGGCGCTGATCGTTAACGTCTGCGCCCCGATGGTCAGGCCCCCCAAGGCATGGGTCACTCCCGCGCCCGCCGTGGCCCGATCCGAAATAATCGTGGTGTCGGCTGTCACCGTGGTGTTGTGGGAGCTGACGCTGCCATTAATGGCCAGATCCAGCGTCCCGCCTGAGAGCGTCAGGGGGACGGCGGCGCTGCCCAAGGCGGTGCTCGCACCGAGCACCGTCGTGCCGCCGGCCAGCGTCACGGCGCCGAGCGTCCGGGCACTGGCCGTGTTCAGGGTCAATTGACCACTGTTCTGCTTGGTGAAGGCGAAATTGCCGCTCAAGGCCCCCAGCGTCAGGTTCGTGCTCGAGGCGGTGTCGAAAATCGGGGTCGCGGCCGAGAGTGTGGTCGCCCCAAACGTCAGCCCCGCCGTCCCGCTGGTGACGTTGCCACCCACGGTCACATTGAGCTGAACGTTGCCGATGCTCAGTGTCCCCAGCGTGTCGGTGACGCCAGCCCCCGCCGTTGCGCGATTCACCTGCACCGTTCCCCCACCCGCCACCACGTTGGTCCCATTGAACGTCGTATTTGCATCCACGGCCAACACCAGCGTCCCGCCGTTGAGGTTCAGCGACGAGGCGACGGTGTTCAGCGCGTTGCCCGTCCCCAGCTTCAACGTACCCGCCGTCAGGGTCGTCGTACCGGCAGCCAAAGTGCGCGTGCTTGCCGTGTTCAAGGTCAGTTGCCCGCTGTTCTGTTTGGTGAAGGCAACATTACCGCCCACCGCCCCCAGGGTCAGATTGGTGTTGGCCGCCGTGTCGAAAATCGGGGTCGCGGCTACAAGTGTGGTCGTGCCAAACGTCAGCCCCGCCGTGCCGCTCGTCACATTGCCGCCCACGGTCACATTGAGCTGGGCGTTGTTGGTGCTCAGGGTTCCCAGGGTATGGGTGATGGCCGCGCCCGCCGTGGCCCGATCCGAGACGATTCCGTTGGTGGTGCCGGCGGAGAGCGTGGTGTTGTAGGCGTTGACACTGCTGTCGGTCGCCAGATCCAGCGTCCCGCCGGAGAGCGTCAGGGTCACACCGGTGGTGCCCAAGGCGCTGGGATCACCGAGCACCGTCGTGCCGCCGGAGAGTGTCACGGCGCCGCTCGTGCGAGCGCTGGCCGTGTTCAGCGTCAATTGGCCGCTGTTCTGCTTCGAGAAGCTGAAGTTGCCGGTCAAGGCCCCCAGCGTCAGGTTGGTGCTCGCCGCCGTGTTAAAGACCACTCCAACATTCGACAGCGTGGTGGTCCCAAACGTCAGCCCCGCCGTGCCGCTGGTCACATTGCCACCCAGTGTGAGATTGAGTGTCTGGTTGGCGCTTATGGTCAGGGTCCCCAGCGTGTGGGTCACGGCCGCGCCCGCCGTGGCCCGATCCGAGATGATCGTGCTGGTGAGGGAGACCGTGGTGTTGTAGGCGTTGATGCTCGTGTCGGTCGCCAGGTCCAACGTCCCGCCGGACAGTGTCAGCGTCCCGGTCCCCAATGCCTGGGTATTTGCGGCAGTCAGGGTGCCCGCACTGACGGTCGTGGTGCCCGAATAGGTATTCGCCCCCGAGAAGGTCTGGTTGCCCGTGCCCGTCTTGGTCACGGCGAGAGTGCCGCTGCCGTTTTGAATCACTCCTGAGAAGGTCGTTGACGTATTGTCCCCGCCGACCGTCAACGTGATGGCCCCCACCGCCCCCTTCGTCACGGTTCCGGCACCGGCCAACGATCCGATCGTGTCGGCAAACCGCAGATCCAACGTCGCTCCCGAGGCGACCGTCACCGCGCTGCTGCTGCCGATCGCGTTCGTCGCATTTGCGAGCACGGTCCCACCATTGATCGTAGTTGCGCCCGTGTAGGTCTCGGCAATTGAGTATGTCAAGGTGCCTGCGTCGTTCTTGGTCACGCCCCCCGCGCCGGAAATCGCCACCAGGCTGGACGTGGTATTACCGGCACCGCCAAGCGTGAGGAGAAAGCCTCCGTTGGTCACCCCGCCCGATAGCGTCACGAGGCTGACGGCCGACGAACCGCTTGCAGCGGTCGCACTATTGATCGTCGCCGCGCCCGTCAGCGTGACGGCCCCGAAGGTGATCCCCGCCGTCCCGCTGGTGGCATTGGTCCCCGCACTGATCGTTAACGTGTTCGCCCCGATGCTCAGGGTGCCCAGCGTGAAGGTCACCCCCGCGCCGGCGGCCAGCTTATCCGAGATAATCGCGCTGTTGGCCGTCACGGTGGTGTTGCGGCCGAACGACAGCGTTGCGGCATTGGCCAGTTGCAACGTTCCGCCGGCCAGCGTCAACGTTCCCGCGCCCAGGGCGCTGGCGCTCGTCGTGGCCTTCAAGGTCCCCGCGTTCAGCGTCGTCACCCCTGAGTAGGTGTTGGCGCCCTGGAGGGTCAGTGTGCCCGTGCCGCTCATGGTCACCCCTCCGGCGCCGTTGCCGATTACGCCCGTAATCGTGACGTTGCCGGAGCCGTTCACCGTTAAAAGATTGGCGCCGTTGGTGATCGCCCCAGCACCGACAGTTAGTAAAGTGGCGGAGTTGTTGGTAAAGGGCAACGCGGCGCCTAGTGTGGTGGCCGTACTGATCGTGGCGGTGCCTGAAGCGGCATTTTTGACGACACCTGAAGCTCCGATGCTCAGAGCCGTCCCGCTGATCGTCAACGCGGCAGTGGCCGTGGCGCCATCGCCAATAACAATTCCAGCGATGCTGGTCGTGCCGGCATTAGGCTGACTTGTATAACTCGTACAATTAAACCGAGCAATGTCTGTCGTCAGGTCATTGGTCGGCGCCACACCTCCCACCCAGTTCGATCCTGTCGCCCAAGCTGTCGTAGCGGCGGTGCAGCTCCAGTCTTTTGTCGCCGCCTGCGCCTTATCGGGCAAGGCGATGAAGAAGCTGAGGAAGGCCAGACCCAACACAACAACATGGCTTCGAACAAGGAGGGACGCGTCCCGTTTTTTCATGAGGCGTGCAGGGTGATAAGCCAAGGGTAGATGCTGACCAGTAGAGGAGAAAAGAAGGCGACGATGATTCGATGAAGTCGATTGAGCGCTCATGTGACGACAGATTCGCTGGGCGTGCTCACGCAGGGCACAAAAAAACCCGCACGACTCCTCGGGGGAGGTTCGTACAGGTTGGCCTTCGTCCCTCTGCTTCATATCATCCACTTCGGCGGCGGTGCTACCCTATCCCTCTACAGCCTGGGAGTTAGGCCACTCGCTCTGCGACCCGGCCTTTCGATCCGGGATTGCTCTTGTCGGTGGCGCGGCTGGTTCACAGTTCATGGTTCATCGTTCATGGCAAACCACAAACCCCCGCGATTTGCTGTTAATAGTAGCAGGACGAACAATTTTGTCAAGGCGGTTCTTGCCGGCGTCTTCCATTTAATTATCTCTTATTATTCAATTGGTTCAACGCCGGTATGGTTCATGGTTCACAGTTCATGGTTCACGGCAAAACCAGCCAATCTGGTTCACGGTGCACCGTTCACGGTTCATGGCCAAGCGCGTATGCAGACCATGAACCATGAGCTATCAACTATGAACTAATCGCTTTGATCAAGGCGCTGATTCGTTTGGCCAACTGTTCTCCTCGGGCGTAGCATCGGTCATAGTCCTCTCGCGCGAGTTATTGCTGATCCCGCGAGATCCGCAGAATCGCAATCAATTCATAGATCGATCCCCTCGCCATGCGCAGAAACTGCCGAAACTCCTTCTTCAGCCGCCCGCTTCCCTCTGCCATATTCAATGCGACAGAGACACTTGCTCTGCGAAGCTGGCTCGTTAAGCCAAATAGCTCCTCCTGAGGAAGCTTCCTGGTCAGCCGGTAGATTTCATCAGCAAACTGAACCGCCTCCTGATAGACCTCCAACCTTTCAAAATCAAACGCCATCTGTCACCCGTTTGTCACCCGTTCAGGGTTCATCGTTCATGGTTCATAGCCAACCTGGCCAGGACTCTTTGTACTCTTTGCCATGAACTGTGAACCATGAACCGTGAACTACTCGTCTTTCGCACAGCGAAAGCCGAGGTGCGGATGATCCCACTTCGGCATGATCGCATAGCGATTGGCGGCATGGGTAAAGGGGTTGACCGGCGACATCCACGAGCCGCCTTTGAGCACTTTGTATAACTGGCCGAAGTCGGGACGGCGGAGCGTGCTGCCGGGGTAGGCTTGATACCACGAGCTGGTCCATTCCATGGCGTTACCGGCCATGTCGAAGACTCCATAGGGGCTTTTGTCCAACGGATAGCTCCCAACCGGCGCCGTCCAATTACGGCGATCGCCCTGGATATTGGCGGCCCCCGGCTGCCATTGATTCCCCCAGGGCCAACGGCGCCCATCTGTCCCGCGAGCGGCTTTTTCCCATTCCGCCTCCGTCGGCAATCGTTTGCCCGCCCAGCGGCAATAGGCGTCGGCGTCCACCCATCGCACATCGATCACGGGATGGTCCTCCGAGGGAGCGGCGTATCGCCGGTCATCCCAAATCCTGGGGGGCAGGCGGCCGGTCGGCTCGACAAACTTGCGATAGTCACCGACCGTCACCTCGTACCGGTCGATGAAATAGCCGGGCAGCTCGACGCGATGCTGCGGCAGTTCATCGACGCCGATTTCAAATCCCACTACGCCGTCGTTCGGCGTGCTGCCCATGAGAAACGGCCCCCCCGGAATAGAAACCATTCCGGGGGGAGGGTCATGGGGCAAGGGTCCAGGGGCAAGAGTTAAAAATGAACAGGCCGGCAAGAGACTAACAAAAAACATCAAGGATAGATTTCTGCCAAAGACTTTTGTTTTTTCTTTCACCCTACACCCCTGATCCTTGCCCATTGACCCTATTTTTCTCATGGCTCCGTCACCACCAATTGCTGATTCGCGGCGATTTTTTCCAGGACCTGAGTCTGACCACTTGGCCAGTGGATCTCAACCCGCTCCGCTGTCTCAGCCGGCCCCAGTCCGAACGTCAGCGGCAATTCACTTTGGGAGAGATAGCTGGAGCCGGTTTTGACCATGCGCGTTTGCGTCATCCCGTTCGCGGTGACTTTGACCACGGCGCCGATGGCATCCCGGTTGCTCTTGGTCCCATGCAGATCGAGACGAAGCCAGTGATTTTTCGGAGTGCCTTCGTTCCGATAGAGATGCGCTGGGCCGCCGTTTTCGGTGAACACCAGGTCGAGATCACCGTCATGGTCGTAGTCGAGATAGACCACACCCCGGCCGACGATGGCCGCCGACACGCCGGCTGACACCCCGGCTTCTTCATACCGAAGCTCCTGGCCCGGCCTGGCCAAAAAGAACAGCGGCCGCTCCCGATAGGTCACATTGCGCTCCAGGAAGTTCACCAACTCGGCATCAATGTGACCGTTCGCCGCCACGATATCGAGCCAGCCGTCCAGATCGGCGTCAAAGAACGCCACGCCGAAGGTGAGGAACGGCAGGCTCGGCGCGGTCAGTCCCAGTCGGGGCGCCTGGTCTTTGAACACCGTCGCCGGAGCCAGCGGCGCCAACAGCTCCTTGTTTGAGGAGGGCTCGGAGGGCCGGGCGCGCCGTTCAAGCTGATGGAGCGTGAGTCCCTCCTTGGCGAAGTTGCCGACGAGGATGCCGATCGAGCCGTTATTGAGCAGGTCGGCTGCGTCGATGCCCATTCCCGCCTTGGCCATGCCGAACCGGCCGACCGAGGTGCCCAGGATGACACTCTCATCCGTCAATGTTCCGTCGCCGTTATTGCGGTAGAGGAAATTCGGCACCTGATCGTTCGAGAGGGCCAGATCGAGCCGGCCGTCATTGTTGTAATCGAGCAATGATGCGCCCAGCGTCTTGCCCTTCGGATTCAACAACCCGGCTGCTTGGGTCACGTCGGTGAACAGCCGCTTGCCGTCAACAACATCGTTGCGGTAGAGGCGATTGGACTCTCCGCGATAGGGATCGGGGCCACAGAAGAGCTTGACCTGGCCGCTTAATCCGCAGACCAGATCGGTCTGCGGCGTCCACTGGACGTAGTGGCAGACAAAGAGATCGAGATCGCCGTCGCCGTCGTAGTCGAACCAGATGGCGCACGCTCCCCAGCCGGTGTCGGTTAAGCCGGTTTCGGCCGTGACGTCCCGAAACTGTCCGTGACCGGTATTTCGGAACAGGTGGGTCTGGCCGTAGGCCGTCACCACCAGATCGGGGGCGCCGTCGTTGTCATAATCCCCCACCCCGCAGCCCGTGCCATACAGCTCGACGGCCAAACCGGCTTCGCGGGTCACATCGGTGAATGAGCCGTCATGATTGTTCCGATAGAGGGCGGAGAATGAAGGCGGGCCGGTGGCCGGCTTTCCGGATTGCGCGCTTCGCGCCTGTGCCTGCCGTTCCTGAGCGGTCCAGGCTCGACCGTTGACGAAAAACAGATCGGGCCAGCCATCCATGTTGTAGTCGATCACGCAGACGCCCGATCCGAACGTCTCCGGAAAATATTTTTGGCCGGCCGCCCCGTTCTGGTGTTGAAAACGCAATCCCGCCTGGCGCGTCACGTCGGCGAAGTGCAACGCCGGCTGCCCGGCGCCGAGTAAGAAAGGCAGCAGCCCTATCAACAATCGAACAGGCCAAGATCGGTCTTTCATCGGGATCGGCCCCTCTGTGACGTTGAGGCCCGATACATCGCGGCCCTCATTATGGTAAAAATAGCATCGCCAATGCAACCGTTGTTCCACCGAATCGCCACGCGTGTCATGCTGGCGTCGTTGATTGTTTCGATCGGCGCTGTATCGGGGTGCCGCTCGGCCGCTCCCACGGACCGCACAGGGCCGCCGGCCGGGCCGTTGTTTCGATTCGAAAACCGCCAGGTTCAATCGGGCATCACCTTCAGACATCACCCGACGGCCGATTCGGGCCGACGCTCGAACCACTACGACCACGGGAACGGCGTATTGGTGGCCGATGTGGATCACGACGGCTACTTGGACGTCTATTTTCTGAATCAGATCGGCGGCAACGCCCTGTATAAAAACATGGGCAACGGCACGTTTCGGAATATCACCGAGACCTCACACATGGCTCTGGCCGATCGGGTCTCCACCGGCGGGGCCTTCGCCGACATTGACAACGATGGCAACGACGACCTCTTCGTCACTACCGTCCGAGGCGGCAACGTGCTGTTGCACAATGATGGACACGGCGTGTTCACCGACATCACCAAGGGCAGCGGCCTGGAATATACCGGCCATTCGTCCGCGGCCGTCTTTTTTGACTTCGACAACGACGGCCTGCTTGATCTTCTCGTCGTGAATGTCGGCCGCTTCACAACCGATCAGAAGAGCGAACAGGGTTATTATGTTGGGCAGGAGATGGCTTTTAAACTCTATCCAGACACACGCTTCGAGGAGAAAAGCTTGTTGTACAAGAATCTCGGCGGAGGAAAATTCCGCGATGTCACCACGGCCACGGGATTCATCACATCCGGCTGGCACGCAGACGCCACGATCACCGACTATAACGATGACGGCTACCCGGATATTTACCTCTGCAACATGAACGGCAACGATCAGTTTTTTGAAAACATCGGGGGCCGGTTCTTCAAGGATGTCACCTCACGGGTGTTTCCCAAAACCTCCTGGGGGAGCATGGGGGTCAAGTTTTTCGACTATAATAATGATCTGCTTCTCGACCTCATGACCACCGACATGCATTCGGACATGTTGGCGCCCAGCAGCCAGAAGGAGAAAGAGCGCAAACTCCCGGCGGCCCGCGTGCCCCGCGGAGTCGGCGATCTGCGGCGCAACATTTTGGGCAACGCGTTTTACAAAAATCTGGGGCACGGCCGTTATGAAGAAATCTCAGATCGCATTGGAGTGGAAACTTACTGGCCGTGGGGGCTCAGCGTTGACGATGTCAACGCCGACGGCTATCAGGATATGTTTGTCTCCTCCGGCATGGGCTATCCCTATCCGTATGGGCACAATTACCTGCTGATGAATCAAGGGGGAAACCTTTTTGCCGATCTGGCGGTCGTTCTTGGCATCGAGCCCAGAACCAATGGGACACTGATCCCGGACTACCTAGCGCTGGACTGTCAAAAGACGGACAGCCACCGGCAGGAATGCCGCCGGAACCAGACTATGGTGGCCGGTTCTCGCAGTTCCCGGTCGTCGGCCATTTTCGATCTGGACAATGACGGTGATCTGGACATCGTCACCAACGAATTCAATGACGTTCCGCAAATCCTGGTCAGCGACTTGGCTCAACAGAACACGATTCACTACTTGAAAATCCAACTGGTCGGCACGGTGTCCAATCGGAACGCCATTGGCGCCCGCGTGGAGATCACGTCTGAAGGGGAGAACCAGGTTCGTTATCTTGATGGAAAATCCGGCTACCTGTCGCAGAGCCAGCTTCCGCTCTATTTTGGATTGGGCGATCACCACACCGTGGACCGGATTCAAGTACTGTGGCCCAGCGGTCGACGCCAAACGATTGAAGGGAACATTTCTCCCAACACCCTCGTCACGATTGTCGAACACTAACACCGGCCAGCCGGCCGGTCCCCTTGCGATGATCCCCATGGCCTGTTGACACCTTCTTCTCCGGTGATTATACTAAGCAGGTTTATGACGGCGTTGTTTCCCCGCTCGACGATCGCGATTCTCCTGTGCAGTCTCATCGCCTGCGGGCTGACTGTCTCAGGCTGTTCGCTTCCGGGACATCGATCATTGAGCACGCCCGGTCTGAACGAAATTCAATTAACCACCAACCACGGCGACGACTACGCGCCGGTCTTCAGCCCTGACGGCACGAAAATCGCCTATACCGCCTTTGTAAAGGGCATCGGCGTCGGCGTCTGGATCATGGATGCGGACGGCCAGCACAAGCATCAGATTACGCCCCGGACGATGCGGGCCTTCAATCCGACGTGGGATCCCGACGGCAGCCGGATTGCCTTTCACGCCAATACGCCCGGGCTGAACAACATTTGGTCGGTCGGAACAGATGGCCAGGGGTTGAAGCTGTTGACCACAACAACCAAAGCTCATGACGTTTATCCAACCTGGAGCCCCACCGGCAAAAAAATCGCCTTCGTCTCCACGCGCAACGAGGGAGTCGAAGTGTGGACGATGAACACCGACGGTTCCAATCAGGAGATGGTCACCAGCGGCGGCTTCGGCGACTATGTCCCCTCCTGGAGTCCGGACGGCACCCGGATCGCCTTTGCTTCCACCAGAGCGCATAAAGAAGAGATCATGGCCCGCAACGGCGGCAAAGTTCCCGATTACGTTCGACAGGTCTTTTCCATCGGGGAAGAGTTGGAGGAACCGACCGGCGACGGCGACATTTTCACCGTCGATATCGCCACCAAGGTCTTGACGCAAATCACAACGGACAAGGCGCACGAATGGCATCCCGCCTGGAGCCCGGACGGCAAATGGATTGCCTATGTTTCCGATAAGGCCGGCAACCGGGATATCTGGATCATGCGGGCGGATGGAACGGGCCAGCGGCAGATCACCCGCCATCCCGCACAGGACCGCCTGCCCATGTGGAGTCCCGATGGGAAACGACTCGTCTTCACCTCCGACCGCACCGGCAACTGGGACATCTGGGTGGTCGACGTCACCCCCTTTCTCGCGCCATGAACAGGAACCGCCACTCTTTCCATCGATCCTCTCTCGCGGTCAGCGCCGCACTCGCCTTCGGACTGCTGGCAGGGTGTCAGGCGATCGACGACCTTGGGACGCATTTTGACTTCGCCGGCCAGGGCCGCCACGTCACCTACCTGACCCATGATGCGTCGGATCATTTGACGCCGACCTGGAGTCCTGACGGCGCCCGCTTGGCGTTTGTGTCTAACGAATCCGGCTCGTACAAACTCTGGATGATCAATCGGGACGGCACCGGCCTGCGCCAGCTCACCACCGGGAAGGGCGACGACCGCTACCCCGCCTGGAGTCCTGATGGAAATCAGATCGCCTTCGCCTCCACGCGAAACGGCAATTGGGATATCTGGGCGATGGAGGCGCCGGCGGCCAATGCCGCCGAACCCGTTCTGCATCAACTGACGACTCATCCGCTTGCCGATTTGGCGCCGGCGTGGAGCCGGGATGGACGCAAGATCGCGTTCGTCTCGTACCGGGACCTGGAATACAGCGTCTATACGATGAACGCCGACGGCAGCGAACAGCGCAAGCTCACCACCGGGGGCAACGGCGACTGGGGACCGGCGTGGAGCGTAGACGGGTCGAACATCACCTTCGTCTCCACCCGATCCGGCCACGGCGATTTGTACCGGATTCCATCCGATGCGACGCCAAAAGGCCCTTACACGCGGCTGACTGACACGCCGGAGCGGGATATGATTCCGGCCTTGAGCCCGGACGGCAGCAAGATCGCCTTTGTCTCGGAGCGCAACGGGTCGCGGGACATCTGGGTGATGAACACGGACGGCACCAATCCGGTCAGGGTCACGCACCAGCTCTCCGGCCGGTGGGCGCCGAAGTATGACATCAACCATGACTTCATCGAGGGGATCGGCTATTTCTATCTCGCCTGGAGCCCGGACGGCGCCAGCCTGGCCTTTACCTCGGTCGACCGATCCGGCCGGGGGACAATCGCCATCTTTTCACTGTCATGACCACAGGAAATATCTGGACAGAATTATTTTGACATGTTGGCTTGAGGTGAATGTGAAAAATATAACAAATAAACCTGTCCCCATTTTTTTCGTCCTCTTCCTGCTTCTCGGCAGCGCGCTGTCAGCCTGCCAACTGTTGCCCGGCGGACACAACGCGCTCACCGCCGATGGCGCCCGCCAGGTGAGCCGAATGGGCGTGGATTCGGTGCCGGTCTACTGGAGCCATGACGGAGCCACCCTCTACGTCGCCTCGCATCAGGACGCCTATTGGGAGCTGTGGGCCGTGCCGCCGAACGGGAAGGAGCCCCATCCGGTCTTGGGCCATCCGCCCTTCGACATCTTCAGCCCGTCGTTCAGCCCGGACGAGCGGACCATCGCCTTCTATTCACGCCGCAACGGGAACTTCGATATCTGGACCATTTCCCGCACGGGGGAGAATCTGCATCGGTTGACGACGGAACCGGCCGAGGATCGCTGGCCCGTCTGGAGGCCGGACGGACAGAAGATCGCCTTCATTTCCACCCGCGATGGCGAGGTCGGCGTCTGGACGATGAATCCGGACGGCACGGAGCAGCAGCGTCTGTTCACGGGCGGCTTCGGGGACTGGTCGCCGGCCTGGAGTCCTGATGGGCGGTACTTGGTGTTCCCCTCCAGGCGGTTTTCAAAAATCAAAGATGTGGTGACCATCGGACTGCTCTCTTCAACACCGGACGACACTTTTGAACCGGGCCAGAGCCATCTGTGGCGTTACGACACCACCACCCGAGAGAAACCCACGCAATTAACGATCGGTGACGCCAATGGCTGGCGGCCCGTCTGGAGTCCGGACGGCCGATGGATCGCGTTAACGTCGGATCAATCGGGTAATCGGGACATCTGGCTGATGCAGCCGGACGGCACCGGCCTTCGGCAAGTGACGACCAACCCCGCCCATGATCGCAACGCCGTCTGGAGTCCCGACGGCAAGCGGCTGGCCTTCGGCTCAAACCGGACGGGCCACTATGAGGTGTGGGTCATCGATGTCCCCCAGCCGTAGAGCCGCCCGGCCGGCTCGCACGGTTCATTTCTCCCAGCGTTTCATCCTCCCGCTCATCGGCTGCCTGGTCGTATTCGGGTGCGCACGGTTTCCCTGGCGCTGGCACCTGCCGACCACACTGTTTATCGTGACCCGCGAATCCGCCATCGCCACGCTCGAGGGCGACCAGTACGTGACTTCCTGGAGCCCCGATGGCACACGGCTGGCGCTGATGCGGAATCTCAGCGGCAATTGGGACGTCTGGACCATGGGGGTTGACGGCACGCATCTTCAACAGCTCACGCACGAGCCTTCCCGCGATGACGCGGCGGCCTGGAGCCCGGACGGCCGACGGCTGCTCTTTACTTCCGACCGGGTCAACCGCATCTGGCCCGATCTGTGGCTGATCGATCCCGAACACCCCGAGATGATCGAACGGTTGAGCCGAGGGGATGGGAAGTATTTTTCTCCGTCTTGGAGTCCGGATGGCTCGCAGATTGCGTTCGAATTTCTGCCCACCGGTCCTCCTTACAAAGAACTCAGAACCATGCGCCTTGCAGACCGTGCCGTCCACGTGCTTTCGACCGAGGATATTCTCCGTTCACAACCTGCGTGGAGTCCTGACGGGAAATTGCTGGCATTCACGTCAGACCGAACGGGCAATCCGGAGATTTGGATCGCGGAGCTTTCGCCATTCGAGCCAGGGCGTCCACCGTTTCCTCCGCTTGTCCATCAACTCACGCACGATCCCGGAATAGACAGGGATCCCGCCTGGAGTCCTGACGGGCGGTTCATCGCGTTTACATCAAATCGATCGGGCAACGAAGATATTTGGGTCATGGCCGTGCCGGATTTTGGCGCCCCGCCCTCGAACGATTCCGAGCGGCCATCAGGCTTGATCCACCATGCGCCTCCCACACCCCAGCAACTGACCCGCCATCCGGCGGCCGACCATTATGCCCGCTGGAGCCCCGATGGACGGCGCCTCATCTTTACCTCTAACCGTTCGGGCCATGAGGAGCCGTGGCTGCTTGAGCTGGAGCCGTCCCAGCCGTCACGTTGATTTTCATCCAGAGAGGTGCTAACGTGGCATCATCCTGGTCGGGAGAGTGTGCCTGATGCGGCTGTGGACGACAATGGGGATCGGGCTGATAGGGCTGCTGTTCCTTGACGCCCCTCAGATTTTCGGCCTGGAAGCGGCCGCCCTGCATGTTCCGCCGTCATCCTATCGGCCGCTAGGCGCCTGTGCGCCAGGTCTGGGCACCCCGTATCAGGGTGGCCAGCAACAGGGAGAGGGCCCCGTGCTCTTTTATCACGGCGGCGAATTGATCAAAATTCTTGTTCTGCTCAAGGAAGAGGATATCAAAGCCGGACACACCCTGACCGTCCTGAACGAGTTTGGCGGTATCCCGATTACCGACATGGGGTTCGCCTTCTCTCAACAAAACCCCATTACTCGACAACGTGGATCCTATTATGAGATGTGGCTCACCGTTGATCGGGGGCGGCGCGGAGCACTACTCCCATGTTGAGGCATCGTTCAAAACCCTTTCTGATCGTCCTCCTCCTGGCCGCATGGCTCTCAACAACCGGCGGCGCGTCACAGGCGGCCGGGAAGGCGGGGCTTCCGTCAGCTCCGCCAAGAAACTATCTCCAAGTCTCCGCTTGCGACAGTCAGGTCGGCCAGCTCTGGGCGCCGCCCCATGTCCTCCAGACATTTACGGGAAATGACACACCGATGCTGGGCTTTTACCAGAACCAACTGGTCGCCATGGTTTTCTATCTGAGCGAAACCCATCTCTATCCGAGGCTCCCGGGAGGCGCACGATGGGGGTTGGGGGGACTGATCAACGCCTCCGTCGATTCCATCACCATTGCTCCCGCCACTCGACGGCCGAACCGTGACAAGGGCGGCTATGAGATGATCGTCAAGATCCACCATGATCCGCCGATTGAGGTAAAATGCGCCGAGAGTCACACCCAGACCACCAGCCAGGGCGGCCAGGGCCAAGGCGTGGGAAGCACGTCCAATCAAGGCGGCGGAGGATCGGGCGACACCTCCGGCGGGACAGGCGGAGTGACGAAACACCCCAAAAAATAAGGCCCGCCTCAGCGAGCCTTCCGTCGTACCCTTCTTTTCCTTAGCACTGCTTCCCTGTCTACTGTCTACTGTCCCCCATCAGTTCAAATTTTCCGCGCAGCGAAACCCTTTATCAAAACCGGTATGCCAATGGTCGCTGCGTTCATTCGAGGGCCGTTGCTCGAACGGCAGACGGGCGGCGACACGCGAGAAGGGATAGACCGGCGTTGCCCACGAGCCGCCACGCAGCACGGGATGCTTGCCAAAGGCGTCCCGCATGAGCGTGCTGCCGGGATAGGGATGATACCAATCGTCCACCCATTCGGCGACGTTGCCGATCATGTCGTACACGCCGTAGGGGCTGACGTTATCGGGATAACTCCCGACGGCTTTCGTCCAGCCGAGCCCTGACTCCATCGTATTGGCCTTCTTCAGATCAAACTGGTTACCCCACGGAAACAACCGGCCATCCGTTCCTCGAGCCGCCTTTTCCCATTCCGATTCAGTGGGCAATCGCTTTCCCGCCCATGCGCAGTAGGCTCTCGCGTCATACCAATCGGTATCAACGACGGGAAAGTTCTCCTGCCCATCGGGAAGCCGGCCGCCTTTCCAGGTGGCCGGACGGTAGGCGCCGGTCGCCTCCACATAGGCGAGGTAGCGGCTGTTGGTCACCTCATATCGATCGATAAAAAAACCCTTGAGAAAAACCCTCTGTTGGGGCAGTTCGTCAACGCCGATCTGGATGCCGACGGCCCCATCGGCCGGCTTGCTGCCCATGAGGAATTCCCCCGCGGGAATGAGGACCATGCCGGGAGGAACAACTTCATGAGGCGTGAGGCGTAAGGCGTAAGGAGTAAAAACTGAGCAAGCCGAGAGAAAACAAAAAATAATCACGGTAAAACTTGTATACCACATTTCTTTTATTTTTCCCCTCACGCCTGACCCCTCACCCCTTACGGCTCTTCACATCCTTCGCACACCGGAATCCCAACGACCGATGCTTATAATCCGGCGGCTGGGCCAGGTTGCGGTTGGTCGCCCGAGACCACGGCTCGGCCGGCAAGGCCCAGGCTCCGCCTCTCGCCACTTTGAAGTGTTCGCCAAAGGCCGGCCGTTTCAGCGTGCTGCCGGGGTAGGGCTTGTACCACGATGACGTCCATTCCGCCACGTTGCCGCACATGTCATGGATGCCGTAGGGGCTGTCGCCTTGGGGAAAGCTGCCGACGGGCGCCGACCATTTCAGACCGGCTTCCACGCTGTTGCACTTGGCGCCGTCAAACTCGTTGCCCCACGGCCAGGCGCGTTGATCTGCCCCCCTCGCCGCCTTCTCCCATTCCTCTTCCGTCGGCAGCCGCTTGCCCGCCCATTCGCAATAGGCTTGCGCGTCATACCAATTGACATACATGACCGGATAGAGCTCCTGCCCGGCCGGCGGCGCCGGGCCTTGCCATCGATAATAATCCGGATCCTTCGGATCCGAGGGCAACGGCCGCCCCGTGGCGTGGATAAATTTTGCGTACTGCGCGTTGGTCACTTCAAAGCGATCGATGGAAAACGCAGGCAGGACGACCTCATGCTGGGGCAATTCATCAACGCCGACATGAAATCCAACATACTTGGCATCGGCTTGACTGCCCATCATAAAAGGACCCGCCGGAACCAGCGCCATCTCGTCTTGGGAAAGCGGTGGTTTCGTCTCCGATTCCCCACCCAACACCATCCCTGCCCACATCCCCACGGTCAATCCCGTCACAACAACCCCTACCCATGGCTCTCGACGCATGCGTGATCACCGACCGTCCATGCCACTACCGGTCTTCGCCGTACATCCCAGCCTACTGGTCACCAAAGACGCTTCTCGGTCGCTGATCGTCTCCACCCGCGCACCAAAAATTACCGGGACTCACATCAGGACCGGCCCCCAAGCCGTCCGGTCGATAGAAACAGGTGGCCATCACCACGCCATGGCAACGGAGGTTGCAGCGAAAGACATCGGCATTCGGATTGGTCCCCAAATTACTTCTGTCATAATACCAGACGGCGTAGGGCGCCGTGACACCCTCCACGCCGACAAATTCGTCGGTACAACCGACAGCAAGATTGACATTGGTATCATGGGCCGCCGGAGTGGGGGCCACACAGCCGCCCGCGCTAACCGACAGATGGCCCGTATGGATGTTCGGCCCCGGGGGCGAAAAATTCAGCAGGTGGGTATCACTGATGCCGTCAACGATCCCATCCTCTCCATCCGGCGGCAGCCCCACGGAAAAACCCTGCCCCCCCCCGGTGCAATTCGGATTCCCGCTGTCGATCACGCAATCGGTGCCGTCGCCG